>JAYQEA010000091.1:0-16597 GCA_038138625.1 Roseivivax sp. | reverse complement strand
CATGCCAGACCTCAGATCAGGGAGGACGCGCCAACAGCCGTCATGGCGCAACCTTTTCACATTATCCAGCTTTTGTCAGTTTAGGGAGCACGTGCGCGGACTGACCCAAAGGTATGGCAGACTAACGGTCGCGGTGTTCCAAGGTACATACTGAGATTAGGGTTTGTTGGCCGGTTTCAGATCAGCCACAGCTGTGTTCTAGGTGGTTGCGCGCACGCAATATCGCAACAAGTGTAAAGCTGTCAGTAATCTCACCGCTTTCAGCCATCTCCAATAGTTTTTTCCATGGAATCACCATGAGCTGATCCACTTCGCCCTCTTGCGGCACAAGACAGTCCTGCAAGCTGGCAAAGTCGATATCCAACTGCGCCAAAAATAACTGCGTTCTGGATCGTAAGGTACTACTATCAGGGTGCATGTCCCCAAGAGAGATCAGCGAGCCTGGCGAAAGAACTAGGCCCGTTTCCTCGTGGACCTCTCTAACCGCAGCAGCAGCCGCGGTTTCGTCAACCTCTTTACCGCCTCGCGGGATCTCAAGGCATTGCTGAGACAATGGAATTCGGTCCGCATACGTCATCAGGATATTTTTGCTTTTGTCCACCACAAGAACCCCAACGCCATTATGCCTCTGCTCCGGACCCAAACGCACGAAAAGATAATCTGCTTCGGCATCGCGTAGTACGGTTTTGCGGTAAGGTGTCGTGATAAGAGTTTGAAGCATTCAATCCTCCTTAAAAGGCTTTCAGACATATCGGACCGCCGAATGCCTTGCACGAACCAACTTGTTACAAAACTATATGAATTGGCTCTTTTTATTGCGCCGAACTAGCCAAGGTACGCAGGGCTTAGCCGTAACCTCATATTTTCATTATCTTTCTTGAGGTTATGCGCAAATCCCGACATCGTATTGACCCACGTGCATAAAAGTCGTGTGGTTTTATTTAAAATGCGCCCAATTCAAGGATGGCCTCAGGGCATTCGTGCGCAGCTTTTGGACACAATGCGCTTCGAACCGTGAACACCAATACTCCTAAGGCACCCAACCACCCGATCACTTTTAACAAGTTAGAGGCTATTCGGTACTCAGGTTGGCCCCTCCGCAGTACTTTTTTCTGATCTACTTACTCGTGTTGTGTGGCGCACACCCTCTACATACAGAAAGGCCATACAAGGTTTTGCACACCTTTTCGGCCCCGGTGGCACGTGAATGGACTTTGGCAACATAGGGCCAACGTTCTGAATAGTACCCAACCAACTAATCATATGATATCATGGTAGGATTGTTGGTCATATAACCTGGCTCCCCCCTAGCTGAGTACAGCTCAGGCGATCCATGACTATCTCCGATGTAATCCCCTTGAGACTGATTAAATACAGCCAGCCCAAAGACACTGGTGTTCATTTTGATTGAAGGCGCCGCTCACTCCCAAATATGCATTAAGCACGCACCAGCGCAAAAGCACAAAATGTTCACATCCATTTTCTTAGGATTCACTGAGCAAAAAAACGAAGCCACTTGAGAGAACCTTTCGCTGGATGCAAGTTCAACATATTTCACCGCGGCAGCCTCATCACTTGGCCAATCAAGCGCTACGAAAATCCAAATTCATGTAACTCAGAAAAAAATAACTAAAAAAGCGATCTAGACATGGTACACACACCGTTCCTATCGGACTTTGCGCGTTTGCTGCGTTGCGGGAGTGAGCGTGGCCAGTATACGAAGTTTTTGAATGGTGGTGACGAGCCGGATTGCGATGCAGGCTTGAGCTCAATCCACGCTGCCACGCGTGCTGCATCGTCCAAGATATCGGAGATAGCCATTCACAGCAAGTGGCGCATCTTTTGAATCGATGGCACTGACATCCCAGCCCTCCTTCGGCGTCGGGTTTTGCCCAACTAAGAAATGCCACAGATCAATCGGCTATGTTAGATCATGGATGTCAGTCCTCGGTGCGATCGTACCTTTTGCGGAGCAGCCACTGAGAAATAGCCAATGCAAGGAATTCGGTGTTCTTGTGCCTATCCATGAACAGGTTGCAGTGTCTTTTGGCCGCTATAGCACGCTAGAAATGACTTAAAAATTCAAAGAACCTGGAGATGGCCATCACCCTGCGTAGGCACCTTTAGACTGCCGTCACCACACAGATCACGGACCGTGATATTGCTCTCATGAATATCAGAATATCGGGCGGCGGTCTGCAAAATAACCGGAAAAACAACTTCTAGGGCCGGGCGATTGGTCCAAACGTCGCGTGACTGAACTTGTCGTCTTTAAATATTTAGAAGACGCCTACACCGTCGCCGAAAATAAAAACTTAAAAGTACGAGGCAGACGCAAAATACTAAATGGCTTTGAGGCATTTTGACCGCACGCCAAGAGTGCTTTGACTTTATGTTGAAAACCAAGGAATTCCATCGCTACTAAAGATTTAGTTTGACAATGCGCTTGGACAAGACGACGATGAGAATCTCCGGTCTGACCGGGTAAACAAATATAAATAGGGAGGAGACAATGCGGAGCACCTTGCTCACAGCGACGGCTGCTTGCGCCCTTATGTTAGGGCCACAAGCTGCACTTGCCGATGCTGCCGCCGCGCAGCGTTGGATCGACGAAGAATTTCAGCCATCTACCTTAACCAAAGCAGAACAAATGACAGAGATGCAGTGGTTCATGGATGCTGCTGCGCCATTCTCTGGAATGGAAATTAACGTTCTATCCGAAGGCATTCCAACACACTCATATGAAAGTCAGGTTCTGACAGAAGCATTTGAGGAAATTACAGGCATCAAGGTCAACCACCAAATCCTCGGAGAAGGTGAAGTTGTCCAAGCCGTACAAACCCAGATGCAGACAGGCCGTAACCTGTACGACGGGTATGTGAACGACTCGGATCTCATCGGAACGCACTCGCGACTACAATTAGCGTATCCGTTAACTGACATGATGTCAGGAGATTGGGCATCGACCACTTCGCCGACGCTGGACCTTGATGACTTTATGGGCATCCAGTTCACCACAGGCCCGGATGGCAAGCTTTACCAATTGCCTGACCAGCAGTTTGCGAACCTGTATTGGTTCCGCAAGGATTGGTTTGATCGCGAAGACCTACAGGCGGCGTTCAAAGAAAAGTACGGCTATGACTTAGGTGTCCCGGTCAACTGGTCAGCATATGAAGATATTGCCGAGTTCTTCACAAACGATGTTCAAAACATCGATGGCACCCGCATCTATGGTCACATGGATTACGGCAAGCGTGCGCCCGACCTCGGTTGGCGTATGACAGACGCTTGGCTTTCGATGGCGGGCGCGGGTTCTGTTGGTGAGCCAAACGGTGTGCCAGTGGACGAATGGGGCATTCGCATGGAAGCGGGCACCTGTAATCCCGTTGGTGCGTCCGTTTCCCGTGGTGGCGCCGCAAACGGACCAGCTGCGGTCTATGCGATCCGCAAGTGGGATGAGTGGCTGCGCAGCTATGCACCTCCCGGGTCGGCATCCTATGACTTCTATCAGTCATTGCCAGCTCTGAGCCAGGGCAACGTTGCCCAGCAGATCTTCTGGTACACAGCCTTTACTGCGGATATGGTAAAGCCACAGTCCGAAGGCAACAACACCGTGGATGCCGAAGGCACCCCATTGTGGCGCATGGCACCATCACCACATGGTCCTTATTGGGAAACCGGTCAAAAGGTTGGCTATCAGGATGTGGGTTCGTGGACATTCTTGAAATCCACACCGTCTGAACGTGCACAGGCGGCATGGTTGTACGCACAGTTCGTGACCTCCAAAACCGTTGATGTAAAGAAATCCCATGTGGGTCTGACCTTTATTCGCGACAGTTCGGTGAATCACGAAAGCTTCACTGAACGGGCCTCGAAGTTGGGTGGTTTGGTCGAGTTCTATCGCTCACCTGACCGTGTTGCATGGTCACCAACTGGTATCAACGTGCCAGACTATCCCAAGCTGGCGCAAATTTGGTGGCAGCAAATCGGAGACGTCAACTCTGGTGCCTTTACTCCACAAGAGGCGATGGATCGCTTGGCACAAGAGATGGATATAACCATGGCCCGCATGCAGCAGGTCGATGAGGCTGCAGGCGTCTATGGTGGCTGTGGTCCGCGTCTGAACGAAGAGCGTGACGCCGATTACTGGCTGTCCCAGCCGGGCTCTCCCAAGGCTAAACTCGACAACGAGAAGCCACAGGGCGAAACTGTAAACTACGACGAGCTCGTTGCACGTTGGCAGCAGTAAGTCTGTAATACTGACGACGCCGCCTTAGTGCGGCGTCGTTACAATTTTTTGCTCCGCTCGGGATCCAAACGACATGTTAGAACTTCGTGACGTAACCAAACGCGTTGGAGCCATCACACATATCAAGCCGACGTCAATGACGTTGCAAACGGGGCACTTTAACGTTCTTTTGGGAGCAACAGGGTCAGGAAAAACGTCCCTGATCAAGCTGATGGCTGGGCTAGATCCACTCGCCTCGGGTCGCATCATTCTGAATGGTGAAGACGTTACCAAGGTGCGGACGCAGGGCAGAAACATCAGTCTCGTGCACCAGTTTTTTGTAAATTACCCCCATATGAGCGTATTTGAAAATATCGCGTCCCCACTGCGTATTGCGGGCATGTCAGAAAACGACGTCCAAAAGCGCGTTGAGGAAACCGCCGATCTGCTACAGTTGCGACCCATGTTGATGCGCCGCCCTTCAGAGCTGTCTGGTGGCCAGCAGCAGCGCTGTGCTCTGGCGCGAGCGCTCGCCAAAGACAGTCGCGCTGTTTTCCTTGATGAGCCACTTGCCAACCTTGACTATAAACTGCGTGAAGAATTGCGCGAACAGCTTCCAGAGTTGTTGGCAGGTCGTGGCGCAGTGGTTGTCTATGCAACGTCTGAGCCGGAAGAAGCCCTGTTGCTCGGCGGATGGACTGCTCTTATGGAAGACGGGCATGTCACGCAATTCGGACCGACTTCAGATATTTACCATTCACCAGAAAGCCTTGCGGCAGCGCGCGTGTTTTCAGACCCACCAATCAATACAGCTGTTGGCATTAAAGCCGGGTCTCAGATATCGCTGGAAACCGGGGCGTGCTGGCAGGTGGCCGATGCAACAGCAGATTTGCCCGACGGCCGCTATACAATTGCAATACGTGCCTATGACCTGAGCCCCTACCGGCAAAGCGATTCGGACGTAGAACTGACCGGGCGTGTTATCGTCACAGAGCTTTCAGGTTCGGACTCTAGCGCGCATTTCCAGATGGGTAACGATAACTGGGTTTCTCTTGCGTCCGGTGTGCACTCTTACAAAATTGGACAAGAGCACATGTTTTTTATGAACCCTACTCACTGCCTTTACTTTGGCGATGACGGACAGAGGGTGGCGTAGAACATGGCACGTGTTACCCTCAAAAACCTGCGTCACAGTTATATAGCTAATCCAAAGGGCCCAGAGGATTACGCCCTCAAGGGACTGGACGTAACATGGCGCGACGGAGGGGCCTACGCCTTGCTTGGTCCGTCCGGATGTGGAAAATCAACGCTTCTGAACATCATATCTGGTTTGTTAACGCCGTCCGAAGGCGCGATCCTGTTCGACGATCAAGACGTGACACAGATGACGCCAGATGAACGCCACATCTCGCAGGTTTTTCAATTTCCAGTCGTTTACGACACTATGACCGTCCGTAACAATTTGGCATTTCCTTTGAAAAACAGAGGTGTTGCACCGGACAGGATTACAGCGCGTGTGGCCGAGATCGCCGAAATGCTTGAGGTGACAGAGATGCTGGATGTCCGCGCCTCGAACTTAAGCCCTGATAATAAGCAGAAAATCTCCATGGGTCGCGGGCTTGTTCGCGATGATGTCAACGTCATCATGTTCGATGAACCCCTGACGGTCATTGACCCACATCTCAAATGGAAGCTCCGCTCAAAGCTGAAAGAACTGCATCAGCGGATTAAACTGACTATGATATATGTCACACATGACCAAACCGAGGCGCTGACATTTGCTGATGAAGTGGTGGTTATGCAAGACGGAGAGGTCGTGCAAATAGGCACGCCGGTGGAACTGTTCGAACGCCCGCAACACACGTTTGTTGGCCATTTCATTGGCTCTCCGGGAATGAATGTTTTGCCCTGCGAAGCGCAAGACGATCATGCTGTTTTTGAAGGTCACAAGGTTGCGCTTGAAGGGGCCGTAACCGGTCACGGGGGTGATGTTAAGCTGGGTGTAAGGCCGGAACACGTCAACATCGGCGAGACCGGTGTGCCGGCTCAGGTCATTAAGGTATCCGATGTCGGGCGCCATTTTGTTGTTGAGGCGCAGGTTGGACAAAGTCGCCTGAAAGCCATAACCGAAGAGACAGCACCAGAGCAGGGTGAGACAGTAAATCTGTCCTTCATCCCTGAAAAGACACGTGTCTACAGGGATGGCTGGATTGCAACCGAGGTGCCTGGAAAATGATGTATTCAATCATTGCAACCGTGACACCTCTGACTGAAAAAATCAGCCCCCAACCCAGCCTTTACAAGAAGGGGGCCGTGTCATGAAAACCGTTAACAACAGAGGTTGGTTCTTTGTAATCCCGGTAGTAATTTTGGTGGCGTTTAACGCTCTCATTCCCATGATGACGGTGGTCAACTACTCGGTTCAGGAAACGTTCGGAAATAATATTTTCTTTTGGCAGGGGCTTGATTGGTTTGAACAAATCCTGCGCTCGGATCGATTTCAGGCAGCACTCGGCAGGCAATTTTTGTTCACCGCCATTATCTTGGCGATAGAGGTGCCATTGGGTATTGCCGTAGCGCTCTGTATGCCCCGTAAAGGGTTTTGGGTGCCGGTTTGCCTTGTTTTGATGGCATTGCCCATGCTGATCCCCTGGAATGTTGTTGGCTCCATGTGGAACATCTTTGCCCTGCCTAAAATTGGCATGCTGGGTTATTTCATGAATGATGTGCTGGGTGTGCCCTATGACATGACCCAAAACAGGCTTGCCGCTTGGATCACGATCATCGTCATGGACGTCTGGCATTGGACATCCTTGGTTGTCTTGCTGTGCTATGCGGGTTTGGTGTCGATACCCGATGCATATTATCAGGCCGCAAAAATCGACGGAGCGTCTAACTGGGCAGTATTTCGCTATATCCAGTTACCAAAGATGAAAACCGTCCTAACGATTGCTATTTTGCTGCGCTTTATGGACAGCTTTAACATCTACACGGAACCATTCGTACTGACTGGGGGTGGACCCGGAAACTCGACCACGCTGCTTTCCATAGATCTTGTAAAAATCGCTTTGGGCCAGTTTGATCTGGGGCCAGCCGCTGCGATGAGCCTGATTTACTTTGCGATCACGCTTTTGGTCAGCTGGATATTTTACACCGTTATGACCAAGGATGATCCGTCATGAAAGCGCGTTCACTTGTCCCGATCGTCTACATTCTTTTCTTGATGCTGCCGATTTATTGGCTCGTCACAATGAGCTTTAAGACAACGAACGAAATTCTATCTGGTTTTTCACTGTTTCCGCAAACTTTCACTCTGGACAGTTACATAGCGATCTTCACCGATCCCACATGGTATTGGGGGTACATCAACTCAATCCTGTACGTTTCCATCAATATGGTGCTTTCGGTCGCAGTCGCATTGCCGGCAGCCTATGCTTTTTCGCGCTACAAGTTTTTGGGCGACAAACAACTGTTTTTCTGGTTGTTGACCAACCGAATGGCCCCGGCCGCCGTGTTTGCTCTGCCATTCTTTCAGCTGTATTCTTCGATCGGAATATTTGACACACACATCGCTGTCGCTTTGGCGCATACGCTTTTCAATGTTCCGCTCGCTGTCTGGATCCTCGAAGGCTTTATGCGAGGAGTGCCTAAGGAGTTGGATGAAACAGCCTACGTTGACGGATATTCCTTCCCACGCTTTTTCACAAAAATCTTTTTGCCGAATATAAAAGCAGGCGTCGGAGTGGCCGCATTTTTCTGTTTCATGTTTTCATGGGTTGAAATGCTGTTGGCAAAAACCCTTACAGCCGTTGAGGCCAAACCGATTGCAGCTGTCATGACACGGACAGCCTCGTCTGCTGGCTACGAACTGGGCTTGCTTGCTGCTGCGGGAACCTTAACAATCATCCCGGGCGCCATCGTGATTTGGTTTGTCCGCAACTATATCGCGCGCGGTTTCGCGCTTGGACGGGTGTGAGGCTAAGATGCGTTATCTGATCTATCTGTTTGCGTTATTTCCCCAATCTGTAGCTGCGCAGGCTTCAGGATGGGGAAACGTCGGAAAAGCACCCGAACCCAAAGGATTTTCATGGACAGATCCTCTTTGGCCGGATTTCTGGATGGCATGGACACCAGCAACGCTCGCTATTTTCGTGGGTATATTTGCGGCAATCGCCTTTATCGGGATCTTGGAAGTGTGGAAATTTCATGACGGCCTCACCCGCAAGGGTATTCTCGGCCTGACAACAACATTTGGGGATCGGCTTTTCATCACCCTTTTGGGATCTGTGTATATTTTTCTTGCGTGGTTGGGATTCATAGGACAGCCTGTATGGGTGCCTCTTTTTTGTTCTATTGGCTGGGGGATTATCGTCTTTTGGAGAGTGTGAAGTGGCGGCGCGTCGAATCTGTGATTAGAGGCGGGTCAGAAAAGCAACTCCAAGACCAAAGCGGGAAGACAATGCGCAAGAAAAAGACAGTCCATCTGCTGACCGATGTTGAGCTCGAGTTCATGACCGTCCTTTGGACGCTCACCGAGGGCTCGGTTAAGGACGTTCTGGCAGGTCTGCGGCAGGATCGAGATCTGGCTTATACGTCCGCAGCAACAATTTTGCGCATATTAGACGAAAAAGGATTCGTCAAAAGCCGCAAAGAGGGCAAAACTCTTAAATACACGCCCCTTCTTGCGAAGGACGCGTACCAGACCCGGTCGCTACAAAACCTGTCTCGGATCCTTTTTGATGATACGCCAGCCATGCTTGTGGCTCGGCTCGTTGACGATGAGGGCTTGACAGAACAGGACCTGCAGGAAATCCGGGCGCTCGTGGAGGGGAGACTGGGGGATGAACGGACTTAGACCGTGGATCGAAGGGTACCTTGATCTGAATATAGCGTTGGTTTTTGCGCTGGTACTTTGGTTTGCGCTGCTGGGCTTATTGGTGCGCTCTAAATGGGCCAGCGCTTTTTCGTTTCAAAGACGCTTACTAATCGCTTTATTGGCAGCCGTGCTGGCCAGTCCTTTTTTAACTGCAGCAACAACCGGCCTCGCCGCATTTATATCACCGAAACAATCATTGGCTTTGAGCGATCTTGCAGTTTCGGCATTTTTGAACGGGCATATCGCGATGCCTGCTGTTGAATTTGCGGAGATATTAACCCTTCGCCAGCGTTGGTTGGATATTTTGGTAACACCCGGCCACTTGGCTGCTACGCTGTTTTGGTCTGTCAGCCTCGCCATTATCTCGATCTTAACGCTTCGGCTATGCGCAGCGGGTTACGCAATTAAAAGAATAGTGGACAACAGCTACACATGGCGCACAAGCGCCAAAGTCGATATTCTGATTTCGGATGAAATCAATATGCCATTCGCGGCTAGGGGTTTACGGCGTCGCTTCGTTGTTCTGCCAGCCCGTTTGATTATGCAACCCAAAAATCTGCGTCTGGTTCTTGCGCATGAATTTCAACATATTCGAAATGGCGACGTTGAGCTTGAAATCATATTCGAAGCCTTGCGGGTCGTCTTTTTCTGGAATCCGGCTTTTCTGATTTTAAAGCGGCAGCTTGAGCGTTTCCGCGAATTGAGCTGCGATCAGAGCATTTTGAATAGGCAGAATCTGCGTGCAAATGATTATGCGCGTTGTCTGATTGCGCTGTGCGAGAAACCTCCCAACCCGAGGGATTTACATCTCGTGCAGGTGGGTTTCTTCAAAAACTCATTGGCAAAGCGCGATCTCATGCGACGCGTACAAGCAATTTGCAATTCCGAAACCAGTAGCCACCGGATGCCATGGTTTTTACGTTCGGCCATTGCGTCCGTCATGGTGATAGGAATCGCCTTGGGTGTGACCGCATTGCATCCTTCAACGAACTGGACCCATGATCGTCTAATGCTCTCTGCGGTTGTTAACCTTGAGCGTCTTGAGGCTATAAATAACGACGATTAGAATTTTACCGTGTTTATACTACGTCACCTCTGATGTGGTACGTCACTTAATAACAAAATCACTTTTTATCGAAGTTTTGGTGGTCCAAAATTCGATTAGGCTTTCAGCAATTTCGATATCCGTGTTGGCATAAATTGCAACATCCAATGCCTCTTGACCGAGCGATTGCGCGAGGGAAATCAATGCACCGCTTTCGATCTCTTTGTGAACCATGCTGAACGGCAACCAGCCCACGCCAAGGCCCTTTAGGATCATCTCGCGCATTCCGCTCGAGAAAGCGGTTTGGCAAATTTGATTTGCGCTAAAATTGGCTGTCCCGAATTGACGCTCTGCCTGGTTTAGCACCTCCCCAAAATAGCTGTTGTCGGGATAAACAATCGCCGGAGTACTTTGGGGAATGTCCCGGTTATCTTTTACAGAATAACGTAAAATACCACCGACAACCGGTATCAGGTAATCTTTTCCCCACAATCCGCGCCGCACACTTGAGTCAAATTTTAAACGCTCGCCGCTTAGGGCTTCGTAACATAACAACAGGCTTGTATCGCCACGAACAAATAGAGTGACACAGTCTTTCAGGTTTCCCGCCCGCAACCTGAACCGCAAGTCTGGAAAAACCGCCTGAGCGCGCAAAACCATATCAGAGAACGTTGAAGAAACTGGTGCATGCTGTGCTGCGATTTCAACAGTAGCGCCCGATGGCTTGTAATAGGCTATTTTTGTCCGCAGCTCACGCAGACGGGCCATCATTGCACGGATCTCTGCCTCATTGGCCAACAAGGCAGAGCTTATGTCAATTCGGTTTGTTTTACGGTCAAGAATATCAACGCCCAGCCAAACTTCGAAACTACGAATACGCCGTGAAAATGCAGGTTGCGTGATATTACGACGCGCTGCTGCTCGGGACATATTACGCTCTTCCAAAAGCACCAAAACATCTTCGAAAATGCGTGTATCCATTTAGTACATCCCCTCACTCATATAGATTGTATGAGCAGCCCAAGCAAAAAGCACTGTTTTTCTTGATTTCCATCGGAAACTATATGGGCGGATACACTGGAGGTGCACAACTGTGGCAGAATCAAATCAAATCGCTGAGGCTGATAGCTCGGCTTCACCAGAGTTGACGCTCAGCCTTTGCAAAGACCTTTCTATTGCACTTGCAAAATTTCCACGTGTGGCGCTTGGACATCTTCCAACTCCCCTAGAGCCGATGGACCGTCTGAGCGAGGTGCTGGGCGGGCCGCGTCTATGGGTCAAACGCGATGACTGTACCGGGCTGTCTTCGGGTGGCAATAAAACCCGTAAACTGGAATATCTGATGGCCGATGCGCTCCGGGAAGGGGCAGATACGATCATCACGCAAGGCGCCACCCAGTCGAACCATGCTCGCCAGACTGCTGCCGCGGCGGCCAAATTTGGAATGGCCTGCCATATCCTTTTGGAGGACCGAACAGGTTCGAATGACACAAATTACATTAACAATGGAAATGTTTTACTCGACCTGATGCACGGCGCTACGGTGTCCAAGCGACCCGGTGGCGCTGACATGAATACCGAGATGGCCTCTTTGGCAGAGGAGTTACTGGCAAAAGGAAAGAGACCCTACATCATACCCGGTGGCGGGTCGAACCCGATTGGTGCCTTGGGTTACGTCAATTGTGCCAGAGAATTGGTTGAACAGGCGGCGGCGACCGGATTGAAAATCGATGCACTGGTTCATGCGACCGGGAGTTCTGGTACCCAAGCAGGGTTGGTCGTGGGCCTTGCCGCGCTGCAAAGCGACATTCATTTGCTTGGCATCGGCGTACGTGCACCGCAAGAGAAACAAGAAGGTATGGTGTATGACCTTGCAGTTCGCACAGCAGAACACATGGGCACCAGTATAGAGATTGCCCGTGAAAGCGTACGCGCCAACTGTAACTATGTGGGCGACGGCTATGGCATCCCTACGGATGGCATGGTCGCAGCGTTGAAACTCCTAGCACGGACCGAAGGCTTGCTGTTTGATCCCGTATACTCGGGCAAGGGATTGGATGGGCTTATTGACCAAATCCGGCAGGGTGCGTTTAACCACATGGAAAATATAGTGTTTTTACACACAGGTGGTAGCGCGGCACTGTTTGGGTATTCAGACGCCTTTGACCTCCCCGGCTACACTGCATGATATCCACCCCAATCAAAATAAATCCAACAAGGAGAAGCAATATGTCCCTTAGAAAAACTATCATCAGCGCCGCCATCCTAAGTGCGGTTTGTATCCCGGCCTTTGCTGAAGAGGTAAAGATCGGCGTTCCGTCATGGACGGGCGCACAAGCCATTGCTCATGTTTTGGGAGAGGTCGTCACATCCCGCATCGGTGGCTCTGTCGAATATGTTCCCGGCAATAACGCAACGATTTTCCAAGCGATGGATCAGGGAAAAGGCGATATCGATGTCCATCCAGACGTCTGGCTGCCAAATCAGGAAAGCTTTACCAACAAATATGTTGAAGGTGCTGGCACTGTCACACTGTCGTCCAACCCTTACGAGGGCAACCAGGGCTTCTGCGTTTCAAAAGACTTTGCCGCCGAGATGAATATATCTGATATTGCCGATCTAGGTCGTCCGGATGTGGCCGCTGCGATGGACAGTGACGGCAATGGCTTGGGCGAAATGTGGATCGGCGCACCGGGTTGGGCCTCTGCCAATGTGAACCAAGTTAAAGTCCGTGATTACGGTCTTATGGATTTCATTGAACCCATTCGCGCAGAAGAAGCTGTCAAAACCGCACGCATCAAAGATTCGATTGCAAAAGGCGAGGGCTACGCTTTCTATTGCTACAAGCCTCACGCAGTCTGGTTCATGTTCGACGTCGAAATGGTGACCGAGCCGACATATGATCCGGCAAAGTATAAAATGGTGCAGCCGTCGGATGATCCTGATTGGTACGAACAGTCAATGGTTGCAACCAAAGATGCCCTAAAACAGGTGCAGATCGCTTGGTCGAATTCATTGGTTGACCGCTCGCCTGCGATTGCTGAATTTTTTGCAAGTTTCGCGCTAACGGCAGATGACGTCAGCGGACTGGCTTATGAAATCAGTGCGAATGGTCGCGACCCCGCGGATGTTGCGGCGGAATGGGTCGCCGCGAATTCTGATCGCGTCGATGCAATGCTGGGTCTGTGAGCCGAGACAAATAACAACAATTTGGACGGCGCACAACAGTGTGCGCCGTCCAACTTTGAGCAGGATCTGGGTGAAACGCGTGGACACCGTTATCGAAATATCCAACGTCTGGAAGATCTTTGGGGATCAACCCATGGCCGCTTTGGCGGCCATCCGTGATCGTGGCTTATCAAAAGCTGAGGTATTAGCAGAATTTAATGCAGTCGTCGGGGTGGCAGACGTGAGCCTTTCGGTAAACCGCGGCGAAATCTTTTGTATTATGGGGCTTTCAGGGTCCGGCAAATCGACTTTGGTCCGCCATTTTAACCGCCTGCTTGAACCAACAGCGGGAAAGATCGAAATCGAAGGCACGGATGTCATGGCGCTTGGATCCCGCGCTTTACAAAATTTTCGGAACTCCAAAATTGGCATGGTCTTTCAAAATTTCGCATTGATGCCGCATAGATCTGTTCTCGACAATGTCGCTATGCCGCTCGAAATCCGCAAAGTTGCCAAAAACGAACGCATGCGCCAAGCCGCGGCCATACTGGATATCGTGGAGCTGGGCGCATGGGGATCTAAATTTGCTCATGAACTTTCGGGCGGCATGCAACAACGTGTCGGACTTGCCCGTGCATTAGCGGCAAATCCTGATGTGCTGTTGATGGACGAACCCTTTTCAGCGTTGGATCCTCTCATCCGGAGACAACTGCAGGACGAATTCATTCGACTTTCAAAAATACTCAAAAAAACAACCATTTTTATAACTCATGATCTGGACGAGGCGGTCCGAATTGGCGATCGCATTGCCATAATGCGTGATGGGGGCATAGTGCAAACCGGTACGGCAGAAGATATCGTGATGAATCCCGCGGACGATTATGTAGCTGATTTTGTCGCTGGAATATCTCGGCTTAAGGTTGTCCATGCTCATGCAGTGATGCAGCCCCTCGAAAGCCATATCGCCCTGCATGGCCCCATCCCAGCCCACATTAATCGTGTGAATGGCACCGAGACGTTAAGCAATTTGATAAACCTCGCAATTGACAGCGACGAGGCCATTATCGTTGAAGAGATGGGGCAAGATATCGGGGTCATTACACGTGCCGACCTTTTGCGCACCGTGATCGAAGGAACTGAGGTATCATGAGCGCTGAAATGCAAGACACCACAAATCCGTTAGAAGATACCGAAAGCGATGCCGCTTTGGCCTATGCCGAAGAGCGTCAGCACAACATTCATACGTTCGTGCGCACCAATCCCGAGTATTATGTTCGTAACTTTGACCGGATCGGGGCATCAGCGCGCTTTACACCCACATTCAATTTATTTGCATGTCTTTTTGGCCCGGTCTGGTTCGGTGCACGCGGGTTGTGGTCATGGGCTTTGGGCTTTCTCATTGTCGAAGCGTTGGCCCTTGTGCAGATTGCCCGCGGGCTTTTTGGAGATTTGGCCGCGGATGCCATGGCGCGGATCGCATCTATAGAAGGCACGCTAGAACTGCGGCGCAAACAATTGGCGGCGGCTATCGAAAAAGGGTCGGACAGGGTCGACGCTTTTCGGCGGACGGTAGACAGCCTTGAAGCCAATATTGGCAGCATCCGGGCCGAGGCCGAAGCTCAAGCTGCAGAAGGGCCTACTATCGCCCTAACAGGGCTGCTTATTTTACTGATAGCAAAAATCATTCAAGGAGTTGTCGCAAATAGCGCCCTTGAGGCCAGATTTTCTGACTGGCTGAGTGACCGGACCCTTCGCGCAGGTATGCCAGTGACACAAATCGTGTTCAGTGCGGCCTTTATGGGTTTCATTGTTCTGGCGGCAATGGTCCATTATTCCTTTCCGGGGCGATTTTCTATTCTAACAGAATTTCCGACTGATCCGAACATCAGGCTATCCAGCATCAATGGTGTTGAGGCTTTTTTCAATTGGGCCGTTTTAAATGGAGAAGTTGTTTTTGACGGCATCACTTACGTTATCCGACTAGTCTTGGATGCGCTTGAAATTGTTTTCGTCAGTACACCGTGGATCGTTATCACCAGCTTGATTGTGCTTTTGACGTGGCTGACCGCCGGTGTTCGTATGGCCATCTATTCCGGTGCATTTTTGTCTTATATGGGCCTTCTGGGTTTTTGGGAAAAGGCGATGACGACTCTGGCGTTGCTGGGAACGGCTGCCTGCCTTTCCATTGTAATCGGAATTCCCCTTGGCATGTTTGCAGCACGGCGCCCGCGTTTTTATGCGTTCATTCAACCAATTATGGATTTCATGCAAACGATGCCAGCCTTCGTTTTTATGATTCCGGTTATCGCCTTTTTTGGCACTGGTAAGCCCGCAGCCGTGGTAACTACGATGATTTTTGGTGGCACACCAGTTGTGAGGCTGACCGTTTTAGGGCTACGTGGTGTGCCAGACAGTGTGCGAGAAGCCGCAATAAGTTTTGGTGCGAATAAATGGTATCTGTTGACTAAAGTTGATCTGCCGCTCGCAGCGCCCTCAATACGAGCTGGCATAAATCAAACCATCATGTTGTCATTGGCAATGGTTGTGGTGGCCTCTCTTATTGGAGCCAAGGGCTTGGGCGAAGATGTCCTTGAAGCACTCCAGTATGCTAACGTCGGGCAGGGTATTCTGGCGGGCTTTTCGATATTATTCTGCGCTATGATCTTGGATCGCATCGTACAAGGTCAACGTAAATGACGCCGCTGGTACTGCTCCATGGTTTCATGGGGGGCAGCGCGCAGTGGACCGCTCAAATCACAGGGTTGAAATCTACGGGTCCACTTGTATTTATCGATTTACCCGGCTTTGGCGCAAATTCACATATGGCGCCAATTAAAAAAATAGAGCATTTTGCAGAATGGGTTATTGCAGATCTACGGGATAAGGGTATTTCTCGTTACGCCTTAGTCGGACACTCTATGGGCGGAATGATCGCCCAAGAAATTGCGATAAGAGATGCACGCCATATTGATAAACTGGTCTTGTATTCCACCGGCTCTTTAGGTGTATTGCCTGGTCGATTTGAATCCATAGAAACAAGCAAAATACGTGTTATACAAGAAGGTACATCTGTCACTTCCCGTCGCATTGCATCAACATGGTTCTTACAAGGCGAAAACGCCCTCGGCTACGGAATAACAGCCGACATCGCTGCATCCGCATCACGGGACGCTATTTTATTTGGATTGGATGCCATGCAAAACTGGTCCGGTGTCAAAAATCTAAAAAACATAAAAGCAGACACATTAGTCCTATGGGGAGATCGCGACAGAACCTATCC
>JAYQEA010000090.1:15278-16691 GCA_038138625.1 Roseivivax sp. | reverse complement strand
GCACCCAACGGGCCGCGACACTGGTGAACTCATACAAGCCGGGTCCACCGGTTTGAATTTCGAAATCGGTTTGCATGTATAACAGCGTCTGTAGCTTACGGGGTTATAACGACTTTGCCGGTTGAGGCACGTTGTCTCAAAAGCGCAAGTCCGTCGGCTGCGTCTTCCAAAGATACAATATTGCTAACATGCGGATGAAGCTTGCCCTGGCTGTACCACGCAAAAAGAGTTTTCAAGCTGTTTGCGACTACCTCGGGTTTAAACGCAAGATACCCGCCCCAGTACATGCCCAGAACCGACAAATTTTTAACCAGCAAATGGTTGGCCGGAATCTGGGGAATGTCTCCGCTGGCAAATCCGATCGGAAGCAAGCGGGCTTCGGGCTTACAGGCACGGAATGCCGCCTTGAACTGATCTCCTCCGACGGGATCATAGACGACGTCTGCCCCACCGAGGGCACGAACCTCTGCCCTGATATCCGCGTTTGTGGCGTCAATCAGATAGTCCGCGCCAGCGTTCTTGGCGACGGCCAATTTGTCTGCACCACGAGCGCAGGCGATTACTTTTGCGCCCATCAACTTTCCAATTTCAACGGCCGTTAAGCCAACGCCGCCAGCGGCCCCCAAAACAAGCAATGTCTCGCCCGCTTGCATACGCGCACGATAGTCAAGCGCAACATGGCTTGTGCCATATGCGATCTGGAAAGCCGCAGCATCGGTAAAGCTCATTTCGGTCGGAATATGGACCGCGCGCCGTGGATCAAAAATTCCGAATTCCGCCAAACCGCCTTGACCACCAAAGACGGCAATACGGTCACCGACCGCCATTCCCTCAACAGCGCTGCCCATACAGTCCACGGTACCGGCGACTTCCATGCCAAGCGTAAATGGCACGTCCGGCGTTTCTTGATATTTGCCTTGTGCCATCAATAGATCAGCGAAATTCAAACCACAGGCTTCAATTTTAACGCGAATCTCGTGGGCCAAAGGGATGGGAACAGCGGTTTCTTTGAGCGATGGTGGCGCGTCAAAGTTGCTAACGACAAAAGCCCTCATGTTAGTTTCCTTCTTCTAAAGGCGCTAAAAAACGGGTCTAGACAGTTTGAATTCACGCTACAATTAAGATATTTTCAGCTGAAGTGGTAGTAGAATAGACGCTCGCTAAGCGTGTAACCGTTTTTTATGCCTGTGTTTAGGGTGATAAACCTATTGTGTAATTCAAAAAAACCGATATGGTACACATGCTGCAGGGGTGCACGGCTATAGTATATGTTTTAACGACCGCCTCAATTGTTGCGTTTTTTTTACGTGATACCTATGAGGTCTTTACGAAGGAAGCTTAACTATGACGCACCCCGTCGATATACACGTAGGCAAGCGTATACGCCAGCGCCGTTGGCTTGTTGGAAAAACG
>JAYQEA010000090.1:0-15268 GCA_038138625.1 Roseivivax sp. | reverse complement strand
CCAAAAGTACGAGACTGGCGCGAATAGAGTGAGCGCATCAAGATTATGGGATATAGCGGCTTCGCTTGAGGTGGAAATTAGCTATTTTTTCGAAGGCCTAGAAACAGAGCATAATTCGCAGACAGTGCCCGCAGTTCCGACAGATCTGATGGGTGACAAAGAGGCGCTCGACCTCGTTCGCTCTTATTATGCGATCCCAGAAAATCAGCGTCGTCGCCTTTTCGATCTGGCGCGTGTGCTATCTGACGTTGCATAAGTAGCTCAAGGCCCCGTACAGATTGGCTTGAGGGTCAAACGTGCTGGGGCTTATTCATGACACACAATTTGGAATCCGATCTTTGGGCTTGCGCCCATAAAATGGCCGACGCCGCGCGCTCGGCCATTTTGCCTTTTTTTCGCCGCGCGATCCTTTCCGAGAACAAGGATAGCAGCGGTTTTGATCCCGTGACCGAAGCGGATAGATCAGCAGAACGCGCGATGCGTGACGTGTTGGGTCAGCTGCGGCCGCAGGATGGCATATTGGGCGAGGAATACGGGCACCAACCCGGCTCTAGCGGGTTGACTTGGGTTTTGGACCCGATTGACGGCACGCGGGGCTTTATCAGTGGCACGCCTACTTGGGGGGTGCTGATTGCGGTGTCTGATGATACCGGACCGCTGCTTGGTATTATTGATCAACCCTATATCGGGGAGCGTTATTGCGGTGGTTTGGGACAAGCCACAATGACCGGTCCCCATTGGACCACAGATCTGGCCGTTCGCCAGTCATTGAGTCTGGCGGATGCAACTATTTTAACGACATTTCCAGAGATTGGAACCGAAACAGAAAAAGACGCTTTTCACACGGTCGCACGTGCGTGCCGCCTGACCCGTTATGGGATGGATTGCTACGCCTATGCGTTGCTGGCAGCCGGGCAGGTGGATCTGGTCATAGAGGCGGGCCTTCAGCCATATGACATTCAAGCTCCCATTGCAGTGGTTCAAGCCGCAGGCGGCATCGTGACCGACTGGACTGGCGGCCCTGCGCATCACGGGGGACGGGTGATTGCAGCCGCGACGCCCGAACTTCACGCGGCAGGGCTGGGCCTTCTGGGTCGTTTCTTATGACTGATATTGTCCTGCGCGGGGCGGCGCACATCCTGACAATGAACGACACCGATTCTGATCTGGTCAACGCCGATATTCGTCTTTCGGGTGGTATGATTGCCGAAATTGGACACTGCCTTGATGCTCCGGTCATCGTTGACGTTGCTGGTTGTGTCATTACGCCTGGTCTGATCAATACCCACCATCACCTGTATCAGACATTGACGCGCGCCGTACCCGGGGCTCAGGATGCCAGTTTATTCAATTGGTTGGAAACCTTGTACCCGATTTGGGCGCGTTTTGGGCCGGAAGAAATTTTCATATCGGCGCAGGTCGGATTGGCCGAGCTGGCATTGTCCGGATGCACACAGACCTCTGATCACTTGTATATGTACCCCAATGGCGCGCGTCTTGACGACAGTATTGCGGCCGCGCAAGAGGTCGGGCTGCGGTTCCATCCGACGCGGGGTGCCATGAGCATTGGCCGATCTGCGGGTGGTTTGCCCCCCGACAGTCTGGTGGAAGACGAGGCTGCCATTTTGGAAGACTGCATCCGGGTCATCGACACATTTCACGATCCAAAACCGGGTGCCATGATCAGGGTTGGCGTGGCGCCGTGTTCGCCTTTTTCGGTCAGTCGTGACTTGATGCGCGAGGCTGCCGTGTTGGCGCGGGACAAAGGGGTTCGCTTGCATACACATCTGGCTGAAAATGATGAGGATGTGCGCTACAGTCTGGCTCAGTTTGGATGCAAACCGGGTCAGTATGCCGAGGATCTGGGATGGACAGGGGATGATGTTTGGCATGCACATTGCGTGAAGCTCGACTCGCAAGAAATTGATTTATTTTCGAAAACAAGGACAGGGGTTGCGCATTGTCCGTGTTCGAATTGCCGGTTGGGATCAGGCATCGCACCTGTTCAAGCCATGGTAAAGGCCGGGGTCCCTGTCGGTTTGGGCGTTGACGGGTCCGCCAGTAATGATCGTGGGAATCTTTTGGACGAGGCGCGTCAGGCCATGTTGTTGCAGCGGGTCCTCGGGGGGGGCGATGCCTTTTCGGCGCGATCTGCCTTGCGATTGGCCACCCGAGGTGGCGCAGACGTGTTGGGCAGGGATGATTGCGGCCAGATTGCTGTTGGCAAACGCGCGGATTTGGCCATTTGGGATATAACCGGCGTGGATAGCGCTGGCAGTTGGGACCCTGCGGCGCTGGCGCTTGCCGGACCTAGCAGGGTCCGTGATCTGTTCGTCGAAGGCCGACATATCGTCCGTGATGGCCAATTGGTAACCCTTGATCTTCCGCGGGTGCTGGAACGGCAAAGAACACTTGCAGAAAAACTGGCGCAATCCGTTTGAACATCCTCAAAAGTCTGGTGGCAGCAAAGAGCGCCGCGGGACCGCATCAGATGTTTTGGTCCCCCGATGAACAGTTTTGCAAATTATAAGGGCGTCCTTTGATCCAAAGCCTAGACACCGCCCGGTCATCGCCCATCATGATCGTTGGAAAGACTGCCTGCCAAGGATCTTCGGCCTCAGCCACACGCTGCGCGATGGCCGGTGTTGATGCAAGGTCCAGCGCGATGATATCGGCCTCTAGTCCAACACTCAGCGATCCGATCTGGTGCGCGGCCTTGAGGGCACGTGCAGATCCCTCGGTGGCCAGCCACAACAATTGCGCCGGATGCAGCACAGTGCCGCGCAGTTGGGCCACCTCATAGGCCGCAGCCATGGTGCGCAGCATGGAAAATGATGATCCGCCGCCCGTGTCTGTGGCAAGACCCACCCGCAGCGTTTGTGCCAGCGACATGTCAAACAATCCTGACCCAATAAACGTGTTGGAGGTCGGACAATGTACCAATGCGGCGCGGGTTTCGGCCAGCCGATCTTTTTCGCGGGCTGTCAGATGGATCGCATGGCCATAGATCCCGTTTTCACCCAGTAAACCGTGGGCCTCATAGGTATCCAAATAATCGCGGGCCGTCGGGAAAAGCGAGCCTACCCATGCTATTTCATCTGTCTGTTCGCTCAGATGTGTTTGCATCAAACAATGTGGATTTTCAGCCCAAAGTGCCCCAAGCGCATCCAGCTGCGCAGGTGTAGAAGTGGGCGAAAACCGGGGGGTTATGACGTATCCCAAGCGATCCACGCCATGCCAGCGCGCAAGCAGCGCAGCGCTGTCATCATAAGCTGTTTGCGCGGTATCGCGCAGGGATGTTGGTGCATTCCGGTCCATACAGGTTTTCCCTGCATAGGCGCGCAGGCCACGGGCGCGTGCCGCGTTCATAAAGGCATCGACGCTTTGGGAATGGATGGTGCCGTAGCTGCAAACGGTGGTTGTGCCATGCGCAAGGGTCAGATCCAGATATCTGCTGGCAATTTCTCGGGCATACACGGGATCGGAAAATCTGCTTTCTTCGGGAAACGTATATGTGTTCAGCCAGTCGATCAGCCGCTTTCCCCAACTGGCGATAATGGCTGTCTGCGGATAATGTACATGGGCATCCACGAACCCCGGCAAAATCAGGTGGTTTCCCAAATCTGTTAATTTGGCGTGCGGAAAAGAGGCGCGTAGATCTGATGCAGTACCTACATCTTTGATCTTTCCGGACTCGATCAAAACGCCGCCGGCAGTATCAATCTGAACTGCATCAGTTGGGTCCTGTTCAAAAGGTGATCCATACGTGCGCAGGACATGACCGGTCAAAAGCTCTTGGGACATTTGGCCTCCAGATTGATTTTGGCCACCCTTGGTCGGTGCCCGTTATAGGTAAATTGTTCGGCAACAAGCCCTGTCGTTCTGTATGGAGATTTTGTAAAAAAGAGAACAGCCACAAAAGACAGAGCCCGCCATGACCCAAGACGCCTCGATCCCTGCCGACGATCGCACTTATGAACTGGGCCGCAACACGGTGGCCGCGGTGCTATTGGCGGTGGACACGCATGATCGCGCACAATTGCAATCCTTAATGGAACCCATGCATCCTGCCGATATTGCGGATCTTTTGGAGCAGATCAACGCCTATGAGCGTGCACGCCTCGTCAAGCTTTATGGTCAAAAGTTTGACGGTGAAATTCTGTCCGAACTTGATGATACCCTACGCGAAGAAATCGTTTCCGTTCTGACGCCAGCCGTTTTGGCAGATGCGGTGCGGGATCTGGAAACGGACGATGTTGTCGATCTGGTCGAAGATCTGGACAAGGCACAGGCCGACAAGGTTCTTGATGCGCTTGATCGCAGCGACAGGGTCGCGGTCGAGCAGTCGTTGACCTATCCGGAATATTCCGCTGGCCGTCTTATGCAGCGTGAGGTGGTGATGGCGCCCGAGCATTGGTGCGTCGGTGATGCGATTGATTTTTTGCGCACATCTGAAAAGCTGCCAGAGCAATTCTATCACGTCGTTATGGTGGATCCACGGCTCCGTCCTGTGGGAAATGTCACCTTGGGCAAGCTTATGTCATCGCGGCGCGAGGTGCCTCTTAGGGATCTTAAAGAGGATGTGTTTCATATATTTCCCGTCGTGATCGACGAGGGCGAGGTGGCATATGCGTTTAACCAATATCATTTGATCTCGGCGCCGGTTGTTGATGCCAACGAACGTCTTGTTGGCGTCATCACGATTGATGATGCAATGGCGGTTCTGGATGACGAGCATGAAGAGGATATCTTGCGTCTTGCCGGGGTGGGTGAGGACTCCAGCCTTTCAGACAGTGTGCTGGGGACCACGCGCCAGCGTTTTCCTTGGCTTGCTGTGAATCTTCTGACATCCGTAGTCGCATCGCTTGTCATAGCGCAGTTCGAAGAGGCGCTCGCGCAGATTGTGGCCTTGGCCATCTTGATGCCAATTGTGGCGTCGATGGGGGGAAATGCGGGAACACAAAGTCTGACCGTTGCTGTGCGTGCGCTGGCCACAAAGGATCTGACGGCGGCAAACCTTTGGAGGGTGATCCGGCGCGAGGCGGTTGTGGGTCTGCTTAACGGGGTCCTGTTTGCCATTGTTATGGGAATTATTGGACTGATTTGGTTTGGATCACCTGCCTTGGGATATGTGATCGGATTGGCCATGGTGATCAATCTTGTGGTTGCCGGGCTTGCCGGAACCATTATCCCCGTGACGCTTGAAAAGATGCGAATAGATCCCGCGCTGGCCTCGGGGGCCTTTGTGACGACCGTAACGGATGTGGTTGGATTTTTGGCGTTTCTCGGGTTGGCTGTTTGGATGTTACTATGACTTTGGAAGATCGAAAGCTGGCTGCACGCCGGACTGCCTTTGCACGGCGCAAGCTGGCGCATGCATCGCGTGGATCTATGCCATGGCGGTTTCTGGACGAAGTGTTGCAAGACCATCGTGGCAAAACGCTGGCCGGATATATGCCCATCCGCACCGAGATTGACCCTTTGGCTGTTATGGCGCGGCATCATGGTCCTGTGGCTGTTCCGGTGATCCGCGCACAGGGCGAGGCTTTGGTCTTCTCACGCTGGCACCCAGATGCGGCTTTGGTCGCAGGCCCTTTTGGCGCATCTGTGCCCGCCGAAGAACATTTGGTCCGCCCTCAGGTGGTGATCGTGCCGTTGGTCGCGTTTTCAAGATCGGGCGGACGGTTGGGGTATGGCGGTGGTTTCTATGATCGCACACTTGAAGGTTTGCGGTCCAAAGCAGAAACGCTGGCTGTCGGTTTTGCCTATGCCGCGCAAGAGGACAACGACATCCCGTTAGAGCCCACAGATCAACCCTTGGATCTGATTGTCACAGAGACCGGCGTGATCACACCATCCTAAGGGCTGGGAATCACGCCCGCGCTTAGGTAAGGCCGTTACATGCGTATTTTATTCCTTGGTGATGTGATGGGCCGCGCAGGCCGGCGGGCGATCAGCGAAACCCTGCCGCAGCTGCGACAGGACTGGAGACTGGATTTCGTCGTCGTGAATGGCGAGAATGCATCAAACGGCATGGGCCTGTCTGATGATCATGCAAAGCTGTTGTTTGAGGCCGGCGCAGATGTGGTCACCTTGGGTGATCACGCGTTCGATCAGAAATCGATGCTGAGCTATATCGAGGGTGAGCCGCGGATTATCCGGCCTGTGAATTATGCCAAAACGGCGCCGGGACGAGGGGCGGGACTATTTTCGGATCGACGCGGGCGTAAGGTCTTGGTGTGTCAGGTGCTTGGTCAGGTGTTCATGAAACGCCCTTTTGATGATCCATTTTCTGCGGTAGATCAGGTGCTACGACGACATCCCTTGGGGGGGCAGGCACAGGCAATTATTGTGGATGTGCACTGCGAGGCGACCAGTGAAAAGATGGGTATGGGTCATTTTTGTGACGGGCGCGCCAGTCTTGTCGTTGGAACGCACACCCATGTGCCGACGGCCGACACCCAGATCTTGCCCGGCGGGACCGCATTTCAATCTGACGCGGGTATGTGCGGTGACTACCTGTCTGTGATTGGCATGGAAAAAACCGAACCGATGCGACGCTTTGTGACCGGTATGACCAAGACGCGTTTCATTCCGGCTGATGGTGATGCCACACTGTCAGGTGTGTTTGTCGAGACCGATGATCGCACAGGCCGCGCAGTACAGGTTCGTATGGTGCGCAATGGTGGTCGACTGCAACAGGCGGCTCCATGACCCGAACTGTGGCGTCGCTGTTTTTTATCCTGATCGGGATGGGCGCAATGTGGGGTGCCACGCCACCCCTGTATAAAATTGCGGTCGAGGCCGGGCTGCCTTTGTATGGCTTGTTATTCTGGCAGTCCGCTTTGATGGCAATCTGCTTTTCAGCATATTTATTGATGCGGGGCCGCATGATCCCGCTGACGGCCGCGGCGCTAGAGCGGTATGTTATGATCGCATTGTTTGGCTCGGTGATCCCCAGTTTTGCCGCATTTACAGCGGTGGATCATCTGCCGTCATCAATAATGTCTATCCTCATCAGCACAGTGCCCATGTTGACCCTGCCGATTGCAGCGACGCTGGGTTTGGATCGCTTTGAACCCAAACGAGTTTTGGGGCTTGGATTGGGATTGGTCGGCGTGGCCATGTTGACCTTTTCAGATGGTCTTGGTGATGTTTCGGGCGCGGCTTCTGTGGTTTGGGTGCTCGTCGCCCTGTCAAGTTCGCTATGCTACGCGATCGAGGGCAATTATGTCGCCAGCCGTGGGTTAGGAGAACTGGATGCTATCTCGGCGCTTTGCGGTGCCTCAATCCTTGGAACTGTTTTGGTTCTGCCTGCTATGTTGGAGTCTGGAGACTGGATATCTCCGCTACCGCCTTATGATCTACCAAAATCTGCATTTGCATTAAGCATATTGATCCACGTGTTTACCTATTCCACCTATGTCTGGCTATTGGGCCGGGCAGGGGCCGTTTTTGCATCGCAAGTCGGATATTTGGTCACGTTGTTCGGCGTTTTTTGGGCTTGGGTGATCCTAGGTGAAGTCTTACCGCCGCTGGTATTGGTGGCGTTGGCCGTTATGCTGTTCGGGCTTTTCTGCGTTCAACCCCGCCCGCGCGAGGCGCTTGCTGCGGTTGCCATGCAGGGACATGACAACACCGGTGAAACGTGACTCGATATAGGATGTGACACGGACAAGATTGTGTCTGAGCGTTCTGTTTTTTAAGGTTTACTCATGACGCAGACGATATTTTCTGAACATCTGCATGCCTTCATCGCGATTGTCACTTTGGCGATGATGTTCATTCTTTTTGTGCGCGAATCCTTTCCGACCGAAGTGGTGGCGATTGGTGGTGTCGCTTTGCTTTTGGTGACGGGAACCTTGCCATATGGTGCAGGGTTACAGGTTTTATCGAACCCTGCACCTTGGACCATTGCGTCCATGTTTATCGTCATGGGGGCGTTGGTCCGCACAGGTGCTTTGGATGCATTGACACGATTTGCCCAGGCTCAGGTTGCAATTCGCCCACGGCTGGCCATCGCCGGGCTTTTATTGGCAGTCATTTTTGCCTCGGCTTTTATGAACAACACGCCCGTTGTCGTCGTTTTGTTGCCCGTATTTGTGCAGATCGCAAAGCAGTTGGGGTTGGCACCCTCGCGGTTGTTGATACCGCTCAGTTATGCGGCGATTTTGGGAGGAACAACCACATTGATCGGGACCTCAACCAATTTATTGGTCGATGGGGTTGCCCGCGGGCAGGGGATGGAGCCCTTCACGATCTTTGAAGTCACACCTCTCGCGGTTATTTTGGTTGCTTGGGGCATGCTGTATCTGTGGTGCTTTGGACCGGTGCTTTTGCCAGACAGGACCTCCATGGCGGCGCTTTTGTCAAAACAATCGCCGGGTAAGAAATTTTTCACCGAAGCCGTGATCCCGACCGAGTCCAATCTGGTCGGTCGCGAGGTTTTGGGAGTTCAGCTGTTCAAACGCGAAGGTGTCCGGCTGATTGACGTGATTCGCGGTGATGCTTCTCTGCGCCGGAATTTGAAGAATGTAACGCTTGCGGTTGGCGATAGGGTGGTGCTGCGGACGCCCATGACAGAACTTTTGAGCTTGCAACGCAATAAGTCACTGAAACGTCTGGATCAGGTGGGGGCAGTTGAAACAACGACGGTTGAGGTATTGATCACCCCGGGCTGCAGGATGATCGGGCGACGTCTGGGAGACCTGAGATTGCGCCGGCGTTTTGGCGTCTATCCACTGGCCGTGCACCGACGCAACAGGAATTTTGCCCAACAACTCGATAAATTGGATGTGCGCTCAGGAGATACGCTGCTGCTTGAAGGTGCGCCCGAAGATATCCAACGTCTTGCCGATGATATGGGGTTGGTAGATGTTGCCCGGCCCAAGGTGCGGGCGTTTCGACGGGGACATGCGCCGATTGCTCTGGCGTCCTTGGCCGGTATCGTTGGATTGGCGGCGTTCAATATAGCGCCGATCCTTCCTTTGGCCGTGATCGCCGTGGCTGTGGTTTTGCTTACACGCTGTATTGATGCCGAAGAGGCCTTTTCTTTTGTAGACGGTCGTTTGCTGGCGTTGATCTTTGCGATGTTGGCTGTTGGGACCGCTCTGCAAGCTTCAGGAGCGGTGACATTGCTGGTCGCCGCGCTGGTTCCATGGATGGGTGCTTTGCCGCCCGTGCTGCTGATCTGGTCGGTCTATCTGATCACGTCTGTTCTGACTGAAACGGTGAGTAACAACGCGGTTGCTGTTGTGGTCACGCCAGTTGCAATCGGTCTTGCAGCGACCTTGGGTTATGATCCCAGACCTTTTGTGGTTGCTGTCATGGTTGCGGCCAGTTGTGCTTTTGCGACGCCGATTGGCTACCAAACCAATACGATGATCTACGGCCCCGGTGGATATCATTTTCGAGACTTTCTAAAGGTCGGGACCCCTTTGACGCTATCAACCGGGATTTTGACTGCGCTTATCGTGCCAATGATATGGCCTTTGACCCCGTGAAACAGGGTATACGAGAGGCCTGCCGTCCCCTCGTGCTCCCCTGCCTTGGGGGGGCGTGGCCCCCAAGACCCCCATGGCGCGTGGGCTTGGCCCCAGTGGGGGCCGATATCACAAAACAAACACTACAGATTCAACGACGAGGGATGCCATGGCAGGCCATTCTAAATGGGCAAATATTCAGCACCGAAAGGGGCGCCAGGATGCAGCACGCGCCAAGCTATTCTCGAAGCTGTCGAAAGAAATCACAGTTGCTGCCAAGATGGGCGATCCCGACCCTGAAAAAAATCCGCGTTTGAGGCTGGCGGTCAAGGAAGCGCGGTCAAACTCGGTTCCAAAAGATGTGATCGAGCGCGCGATTAAAAAGTCGCAAGCCGGTGAGGGGGATGACTATGAAGAGATCCGCTATGAAGGCTATGGGCCTAATGGCGTCGCCGTAATTGTTGAGGCCATGACCGACAACCGTAACCGCACTGCGTCTAGCGTTCGTTCGACCTTTTCCAAAAACGGTGGCAACCTTGGCGAAACCGGGTCAGTTGCGTTTATGTTCGAGCGGAAAGGTGAAGTTCAATATCCTGCGGATGCAGGGGATGCCGACACCGTGATGATGGCAGCGCTAGAGGCGGGCGCCGAAGATGTTGAGAGCAGTGACGATGGCCACAGCATCTGGTGTGCTGACACTGATTTGAATGATGTTGCAACAGCTTTGGAAAATGATCTTGGCGAAAGCAGCTCGACCAAATTGATTTGGAAACCCACAACGACGACCGAAATGGATTTGGACGCCATGCGAGTTCTGATGAAACTTGTCGACGCGCTAGAAGATGATGACGATGTTCAACGGGTAACGACCAACTTTGAGGCGACAGACGACGTCATGTCGCAACTTTGAGCATCAGACCAGATTAAGAAGACCCGCTCTTTTGTTGAGCGGGTCCATCAATGCCATATGTGTGCTTCACGGCATGTTTGTGGTCGGATTCCTATAGACCATGCGCCTTACCGATCCGGTCTTTGACCGCATTAACAGGGTCTCGGTCGTCAGATAACCGATTTCGCGTTTGATCCCTGGCAGAAGCGATCCGCCGGTCACGCCGGTTGCAGCAAAAATGACGTGGTCTGTAACCATGTCATCGCGACTATAAATTTTATCGAGATCCCCGATACCGGCCTTGGCTGCACGCCCACGTTCTGCATCATTGCGAAACAGCAGACGGCCCTGAATTTGACCGCCCATACATTTCAGGGCAGCGGCTGCCAAAACACCCTCGGGCGCACCGCCGCATCCCATGTACATGTCTATCCCCGTGACAGCAGGCTCTGCACAGTGCATGACACCTGCCACATCCCCGTCGGTGATCAGGCGGATTGCAGCTCCGGTTGAGCGCACTTCTGCAATCATATCTTCGTGGCGGGGACGTTCCAGAATACACACGGTGATATCATGTGGAGCGCACCCTTTTTCCGTTGCCAAAGCGGATACGCGCGTGGCCGCCGGCATATCAAGCGTGACCAATCCCTCAGGATATCCGGGCCCTATGGCAAGTTTGTCCATGTAGACATCTGGTGCGTGTAACATGGACCCGCGCGGGCCCATCGCGATGACGGTCAGTGCGTTTGGCATATCTTTTGCAGTGAGGGTTGTGCCCTCCAAAGGGTCCAGTGCAATATCAACACCAGGGCCATTTCCGGATCCGACCTCTTCCCCGATGAACAACATCGGGGCTTCGTCGCGCTCGCCCTCACCGATGACAACCACGCCCGCGATGTCCAACATATTGAGCTGTTCCCGCATGGCGTTGACCGCGGCCTGATCGGCGGCTTTTTCGTCGCCGCGCCCAATCAACCGCGCCGAGGCTATTGCTGCTTGCTCTGCCACGCGGGCCAAACCTAAAGAAAGCATACGGTCGTCAAAAATAGAGTCAGATATCATAAAGGTGTGTCCTTGGTGTATTTCTCCCCAGAGTATATATCTGCGCTTTGTCACCAACGACAGGCTGTTAGCGTTAAAGGCCCCTGAGAAAATTGCGAAAGCTATGCGTGGTCCGGATATGTTGAGGGGGGGCGATGCATATCCGGACCATTTGCAGCCGTACGAAGCAATTGTTCGTACCGGACTTAAAGCTGATCTGAATCCTAAGGGCGTGCCAGAATTGCCTAACGCGGGTTGGGAGTGCGCGTGCAATATCGTGTTTGACAGCCCTTTTTGTTCTAAATCAGGCAAGCCGAACCGTATTTGTGTGTGAGAGGCATCGGTCCGGCCATGGATTAAACAGATACCGCAAATACGATTAATTAGGAATACGGGCTCACGGATGTGTGTCAAACTGTGAAGTGATATGATGGCGCATTATTTATTTTCCGCGCGGCACGGGCGTGTGTTGCACATGCTATGTTCGGAAAATCTCATGTAGTATCAGTCGCTAAAGAGGCATGTGCGGAATGCCACAATCCATGTGATTACAACAGAGCGGACGAACAAACCCTAGTCACTCTCGGGGTGATCAGACTGTTCTATCGGTAAGGGATACACAATCTACCAGTTCTCCGGCGGTATGCGCAACGTCATGCGGAGGACGAACCACAAGCAGATCCGCGGACCCAAGAACGCTCAATAAACTGCTGTCTTGTTTGTCAAATACTTGAACGCGCCCGTCTATCTGCCGGGCGCGCATGTAGTGTTCGCGCGGCCCGTTGGCCTGAATTGCCCGCAGTAATGGCATCTGAAAACGCGCCGCGGCGCGAGGTGGTAGCCCCATCATGGCCCGTAAGACAGGCATGACAAAGATGACGCCGCATATCATCGCCGAAACCGGATTTCCGGGAAGGCCAATCATCATGGACCTGCCCAGCTTGCCCGACATCAAAGGCTTTCCCGGTCGCATCGCAACCTTATGAAAGGCCTGTTCCATGCCAATGTCTTTGGCAACAGTTGCGACAAGATCGTGATCTCCGACCGAGGCCCCCCCGATGGTCACAATCAAATCAGCACCCTCAGCGAGATCAAAGCCGAGCTTCAGACTGGATAAGGAATCGCGTGCAATGGGCAAAATGCGAACATCTGCTCCTACAGTCCTGAACAAGGCATGCAAACCGTATGTGTTCGATGCAACAATTTGACCGGGGCCCGGTGCCTCACCAGGGACCACGAGCTCATCACCCGTTGCCATGATTGCAACGACAGGCCGTCTTGCGACCGGAACATCGGCTATGTTCATCGCAGCCAGCAGAGCAATGTCGTTGGGCGTCAACCAGCGAGGAGCGTCCAATCCCTGTCCCGGATTAAAGTCACAGCCAGCCGTGCGAATATTTGCTCCTTTCAAAGGCATTGTCTGTGTTGTGATCATATTTGAAGATCGCTCTGCATCTTCTTGAATTAAAACACGATCAGCACCATTGGGAACGACGGCTCCGGTGAAAATGCGAACGGCTTGTCCCGGATTCAGATGGGATGCGAAAGGGTGCCCTGCTGCGCTTTCGCCCATGATTTGAAATCTGTCGGTCCCGTCGGTGGGTCCAAGGGCATATCCATCCATGGATGAAGCATCAAAAGGCGGTTGCGTCCGGGTGGTCTCGACCCGTTCAGAAAGAATCCGCCCGCTGGCCGATGTCAATGGAATGAGTTCCGAGGAAAGACGCGGCGCGAGATCGAACAGGGTCTGTAATGCGTCGGAAACGGATATCATTGCGCCTCGTACAAACCTGATTTTCCGCCATCTTTCAAAGTGACGCGAATGTTTTCTATAACCATCGATTTGTCGACCGCCTTGACCATGTCATACACCGTCAACGCGGCTGTTGTAACGGCGGTCAGAGCCTCCATTTCGACCCCTGTTTGGCCGCTTGTCTTCACCGTGGCACTGATCGTCACACCCGGCAAATCTGGGTCAAGGTCAAGGTCAACAGACACTTTGGAAATGGGCAAAGGGTGACACAGGGGGATGAGTTCCGGGGTTCGCTTGGCGCCCATGATCCCCGCCAGCCGCGCGACAGAAAGCACATCGCCCTTTTTGGCACGTCCTTGCGACACGATGTCAAAGGTATTTTTGGCCATACGAATATGGCCTTGGGCGGTGGCCACCCGTGACGTCACGGGTTTATCGGACACATCCACCATATGTGCATCGCCTTTACCGTCGAAATGGGTCAGGCCGCTCATGCAAGCACCGGATTGGCCAAGAGGGTCCGGGTGGCATCTGTGACGTCTGTTTGTCGCATCAAGCTCTCGCCGATCAGAAAGGTTCTTGCGCCGCAGTTTGCCATATCGGCCAGATCGGCAGGCGTAAATAATCCGGATTCGGAAATCAGAAGTCGATCGGAGGGAACGCGCTTGCTAAGTTCGCGCGTGGTCTCAAGTGTGGTTTCAAACGTATTGAGATTGCGGTTATTTATACCAATAAGTTCTGATTTTAGAGTCAGTGCGCGATCAAGCTCTGCGCCATCGTGCACTTCGATCAGGGCATCCATGCCCCATTCCAACGCGGCGGCCTCCAGTTCTGCGGCCTGGATATCGGAAACGCTTGCCATAATAATCAGGATGCAGTCCGCACCAAGCGCGCGGGCCTCTGCGACCTGATAGGTATCGTACATGAAATCCTTACGAAGAGCCGGCAGCGTTGTTGCCTCCCGTGCCACTGTCAGATATGACTTTGCCCCCTGAAAGGATGGCGTATCAGTTAAAACAGACAGGCAGGTTGCGCCGCCTTGTTGGTAGGCTTGCGCCAAAGCCTGCGGATCAAAGTCAGCACGAATCAGACCTTTGGACGGGGACGCCTTTTTAATCTCTGCAATCAATCCGTACCCTGTGGCCGATGCGGTGCGCAACGCTTTGGCAAAGCTGCGCGGCTGTGATGCGATCTTTGCGCGCGCTGCGAGATCTTCGTAGGACATGCGCGCCTTATCGGCAGCAATTTCCTGCAGTTTGTAGGCTTTGATTTTGTCCAGAATGGTTGGGCTCATCCGGTGTTCCAATCGATTTCTGCGTGTCCTTTGGCTTTAAGCCACTCGTTGACCCGGGAAAAGGGGCGTGTACCGAAAAAACCTCGGTGGGCTGAAAGAGGTGACGGGTGTGGCGTTTCAATGCGCAAATGGTCGGGATGTTGTAGGCATGCGGCGGTCTGCTGCGCCTGCTTGCCCCACAAGATCAGCGCGCGAGGCCGGTCGTCAAGCAACCTCAGACATGCTGTTGTGATGACCTGCCATCCGATATTTTTATGTCCGTTTGCTGTTTGAGGCGACACTGTCAGGACAGAATTCAGCAACAAGACACCCTGTTTTGCCCAAGGTCTGAGGTCCCCACAAGAGGCGGTTATGCCGGTGTCCTCGTTCAGTTCCTTGAAAATATTGGACAGCGATCGTGGAAGAGGTTTGGTTTGTGGCGTGACCGAAAAGGCCAGACCATGAGCATGTCCGGGTGTGGGGTAGGGATCTTGACCCAGGATTACGACAGACACTTTGGATGGTTCACAAAACTCAAGAGCCGCGAAAATCTGCTCTCTCGGCGGCAAGTGGTCTGCCGGTAACGCGTTGAGAACAGCCGTCAGCTTCGCCTCGTCCACCGCACACTGCGTCCATGCCCCCGGTAGGGTGTGATTATGCATGTGTCGCTTTTGCCAAAGCAATAACCTTGTCGCGCGCGGCGCCGCTGTCAATACTTGCCCGGGCCTGATCGACGCCATCCTTAAGATCGCTTGCCCGGCCGGCAACAATCAACGCAGCGGCGGAATTCAGCAGCACAGCATCCCGATATGCTGATTTCGCACCGTCCA
>JAYQEA010000089.1:4324-16792 GCA_038138625.1 Roseivivax sp. | reverse complement strand
GGGATATGTTCTGGTTCAGGGGCGGAATGCCCACACAGGCACGGGCAAAGAATTGTTGGCAGACCCGCAGGTGCGGCGCAGCTTTCTGGGGGGCTGAGGCGATGCTTGGTTTCAATCGCGCTGGAGCGGCCCGTATTCTTACACTGTCCAAATGTTGCAACACGACATTCAGGCTATGGCCTGCATTGCAGCGCGACGTCGCCTGTCTGAACCTGATGCCGTGCCCGCCCAGTGAGGACGCTCAATGATCGATTTTCTGAACGCACTTGTCGTGCTTGGTAATTTTGTGCTGGTGCCTGCCATAGCTTACGGTAGCCAGCTGGCTCTCGGAGCTTTGGGGGTCACACTGATCTATGGTATCCTGCGGTTTTCCAACTTTGCCCATGGCGACACCATGGCGATGGGCACCATGGGCGTTATCTTTGCGACATGGTGGCTGCAATCCCTTGGTGTTGGCCTTGGTCCATTTCCGACGGCTCTTTTAGCGTTACCGTTTGGAATTGCCTTCGCCGTGGCCCTGACGCTTGGCACCGATCGTCTGGTCTATCGGTTTTATCGCGCACAGCGGGCCAAACCCGTGATTTTGGTCATTGTGTCAATGGGCGTGATGTTTATCTATAACGGCTTGACACGGTTCATTATCGGCCCAAGCGATCAGCGGTTTTCGGACGGCGAACGGTTCATTATCTCGGCAAGAGAATTCAAACAGATGACCGGTCTTCGCGAAGGGCTGGCAATTAAAACCACGCAAGGCATTACTTTGGTCACTGCTGTCGTTGTCGTAGCCGCCTTGTTTTGGTTTCTCAACAGGACCCGCACCGGAAAATCCATGCGCGCCTATTCCGACAACGAAGATCTGGCGCTGCTTTCTGGTATCAGTCCGGAACGCGTTGTCATGGTGACTTGGTTGATTGTGGCCGCACTGGCGACCATTGCTGGGACCCTGTACGGATTGGACAAATCATTCAAACCTTTCACTTATTTCCAACTGCTACTGCCAATTTTTGCCGCAGCAATCGTAGGGGGCCTCGGCAATCCGCTTGGCGCGATTGCAGGGGGGTATCTGATCGCCTTTTCCGAAGTCGGGATTACATATGCGTGGAAAAAGGTTCTGCGATATCTTCTGCCAGAAAACCTAGAGCCTTCGACGTTGATGCAGCTTTTGGGGGTTGAGTACAAATTTGCGGTCAGCTTTGCGCTTCTTGTCGTGGTGTTGTTGTTCCGACCAACAGGCATTTTCAAGGGGAAATCGGTATGACGGATCGCGTTCGGACTGTCTTTCTGTTTGGCCTCGTGGCCGTCCTGATCCTTGGTACAGGGGTAAGTCAAAGTTGGAATTCCGCGCTTGGGATCCTGAATATGGGGCTTATCAGCGCCATCATGGCGCTAGGTGTCAATTTACAATGGGGCTTTGCGGGGCTGTTCAATGTGGGCATCATGGGAATGGTGGCACTGGGCGGCCTGGCCGTTGTTTTGGTGTCCATGCCTCCGGTTCCGGACGCATGGGCGGCTGGCGGGCTGGGTGCTGTTGCGGGCCTGTGTATCGGCGCGGCAACCATAACGCTGGCGATTCTTGCGTGGGCACGATTGCCAAAGGGGTGGCGCGGATGGGGTGTCGCCGCAATCTTAATCGTTGGCTTTGTGTTCTACCGGATGATCTTTGCGCCATCGACCGCCGCAATCGAAGCCGTAAATCCGGCTGGCACAGGGTATCTGGGCGGGATAAATCCGGGCGGGTCCGACAATTTTAAAGCCTGGGGATGGATCACAATCCTAGCATGGCCGTTGGGAGGCGCATTGGCAGCCGGTGCTGCGTGGGCAATTGGCAAAACCGCCCTTGGCCTGCGGTCAGACTACCTTGCTATCGCGACACTCGGGATCGCCGAAATCGTGATTGCAGTGCTTAAGAACGAAGACTGGCTAACGCGAGGCGTCAAGAATGTGGTAGGCCTTCCCCGGCCTGTTCCGTATGAAATAGACCTTCAAGCAGATGCCGGTTTTGTAGAGCGTGCTGCCGGATTGGGGTTGGATCCGGCGACAGCCTCCACCCTGACAGTCAAACTTGGCTACAGTCTGCTGTTTACGGTGGTTTTGCTGATCTTGCTGGTCTTGGCACAACTGGCGCTGAAATCACCTTGGGGCCGGATGATGCGTGCCATTCGCGACAATGAGGTGTCGGCGCGGGCAATGGGCAAAGACGTCACCGCGCGGCACTTGCAGATTTTTATCCTCGGCTCGGCCATTTGTGGCGTTGCAGGGGCTATGCTGACCACGCTTGAGGCGCAGCTGACACCCGCAAGCTATCAACCCTTGCGGTTTACATTCCTGATCTGGGTGATGGTAATTGTGGGAGGCTCTGGCAACAATCTGGGGGCTGTTCTGGGTGGTTTCATTATCTGGTTTCTCTGGGTTCAGGTGGAACCTGCGGGCGTCTGGCTGATGCATATCATTACGGCAGGAATGCCCGAGGACGCCCCATTGCGCGAGCATCTTCTTGCATCAACGCAGCATATGCGCCTGCTCACCATGGGAGCAATACTGTTGTTGGTCTTGAGATTTGCCCCAAGGGGGCTTTTGCCCGAACGGTAGGCACAAAGGTAAAGTGCCGCGACATTCAACGGCTCGTTCATCTGTTAACACGGACCAGCGCTTAAGCATCGGCCGAGAAGATATGACACCGTTTACGCGGCACGGAAAGCCACATCGCTGTTCCCTGCGGTGGAAGAAAGACGTTTGGCACCGTCGCTTTAAAGACCTCACCACTGATATCCATGCGGAATTCGACCAGGCTTTCTGCGCCCATAAACCGCGCACGTTCCACCCGTCCACGGGCGGCTGCGCCGAAGTCCTTTGTGGGATGCGGACCTTGACCATCCCGATCAAAATCCAAGGAAACATGCTGCGGGCGAAAGCCGATCTCGACTTCGGTTCCGTCTGCATATCCGGGCACAAGAAAATCCCCGAAAGGTGTAGACGTCAACGCATTGCGGACCACACCGCGCACAAGGTTCACGTCAGAGAAAAATGCCATCGCTGCTCGGTCGGCAGGCTGGTTGTATATGTTATATGGCCCCCCCACCTGCACGATCCGGCCATCCCGCATCAACGCAATTTCGTCAGCCATACGCATCGCTTCCTCAGGTTCATGGGTGACAAGCAAAACGGCTGCGCCTTCTTCTTTAAGCAGTTCGATTGTCTCGTCCCGAATGCCGTCTCGCAATCGGTTGTCCAGTCCCGAAAAGGGTTCATCCATCAGCATGACCTTGGGGCGCGGCGCTAGTGCCCGCGCCAGCGATACGCGCTGCTGTTCGCCTCCCGAGAGCTGATGTGGAAAGGCATCCGCGTAATGTGCCAATCCAACACGATCCAGCAACTCTCTCACGCGGTCTTTTGTAGACGGATCCTTACCACGCAAACCAAAGCCGATATTGCGGGCGACGCTCATATGAGGAAACAGGGCAAAGTCCTGAAAGATTAGTCCAACATTTCGGTGCTCTGGCGGGACATGGCGAGCCGGACTGACCACACAAGAGCCATCCACAAAAATCTCTCCAGAATCCGCTGTTTCAACTCCGGCAATCATACGCAGGGTCGTTGATTTACCACATCCTGACGGGCCAAGCAGACAGGTGACCCGCCCCGGACCGACACGCAACGACACATCTGAGACCACATTGTTTCCGTTAAACTGACGCCGCAGGTTGCGAATATCCAAAAGAGGATGATCAAGTTGTGGCATCTGGCAAAATTCTCTTTATCCTGGCGTGTCGTCTGCACATCGCAGTCAGTACACTCGATGTAGCCGTGGACGTGGCCGGAAACAAGTCATCCTCAGGCACCAGTGCAACCACGCAAATGTGCTTTGATACGAACACCACACCGCCCAAGCCCATAGTCATGATGCGGCTGACAAAAGCAAAACCTGCCTTTCACCCCACCGAACGAGCCATTTAAATGCGAATGGCAGGCCAAACCGGGATCATTGTGACACAAACCCATTAACTCGTGTCAACATTCGTTGCCGCAGCGCTTGCACCCTATATGATGACTGGGTTATAGTATTTTATAACAATATCTTGCGTGTACTTTCCCGATAGGCGGCTTTACGTGACCGAAACCCCGGACACCCCAGACTCTTCAACTGATTTGCCGCCGGAACGTCCGGCAGGCCCATCGATTTCGATCACCGAAGAGATGAAAACTTCGTATCTCGATTACGCAATGAGCGTGATCGTTTCACGAGCCATTCCCGATCTGCGAGACGGCCTGAAACCTGTCCACAGGCGGATCCTTTTTGCGATGCACGAGACTGGCAACAGTCATGACAAATCCTATCGCAAGTCTGCCCGGCCGGTGGGTGACGTCATGGGTCAGTACCATCCCCACGGTGACAGCGCGATTTACGACGCTCTGGTACGGATGGCACAGGATTTTTCGATGTCATTGCCGCTTTTGGATGGCCAAGGCAATTTCGGATCTATGGATGGTGATAATCCCGCTGCCATGCGCTACACCGAAGTGCGCATGGACAAGCCAGCGGCCTACATGTTGGCTGATATCGACAAAGATACGGTTGATTTTCAAGACAACTATGACGGCAAACAAAAAGAACCCACCGTTCTGCCCGCACGCTTTCCGAACATGCTGGTCAACGGGGCGGGCGGTATCGCCGTGGGCATGGCAACAAATATCCCGCCACACAATCTGGGCGAGGTCGCAGATGCAACGCTTGCCTTGATTGAAAACCCGGATCTGTCATCCGAAGACCTCATTCAATTTGTCCCCGGACCGGATTTCCCAACCGGCGGACTATTACTTGGGCGATCCGGGGCGCGTCGGGCCTATCTTGAGGGTCGGGGCAGCACGATCATTCGTGCACGCACTCACACTGAGGAACTGCGCAAAGACCGTTGGGCAATCGTTGTGGATGAAATCCCCTATCAGGTCAATAAAGCTACGATGATCGAACGGATTGCCGAGGCCGCACGCGATAAACGGATTGAAGGCATTGCGCATGTGCAGGACGAATCCGACCGCAATGGTGTGCGGGTTGTGGTTGAGCTGAAACGGGATGCGACCCCTGATGTGGTGCTGAACCAGCTATTTCGGTTTACCCCCATGCAAACATCCTTCGGCTGCAATATGCTTGCCCTGAACGGCGGGCGTCCCGAACAATTGACCCTGCGCGGATTTCTGACAGCGTTCATCGACTTTCGTGAAGATGTCGTCGCCCGTCGTACAGCTCACCTGCTGCGAAAGGCGCGGGAACGCAGCCATATTCTATGCGGCTTGGCCGTAGCAGTCAGCAATGTTGACGAGGTAGTCGCCACAATCCGTTCCAGCGCCGATGCTGCCGAAGCCCGCCGTCGTCTTATGGAACGTGCCTGGCCTGCCCAAGATATCGCGGCCTATATACGCTTGATCGACGATCCGACGCATAAAATCAATGAAGACGGGACCTACCACCTGTCCGAGACACAGGCGCGCGCAATCCTCGACCTGCGGCTGCAACGCCTGACACAACTGGGCGTGAAAGAAGTCACAGACGAGCTGGAGCAGCTGGCCGAAAAGATCAAGGAATACCTGTCGATCCTGGCATCACGCGATCGTATCATGGAGATTATCGCAAACGAATTGCGTGAAGTGCGCGATCTCTTTGCGGTTCCGCGCCGCACCGAGATTGTCGAATGGTCCGGTGATATGGAAGACGAAGACCTGATCGAACGCGAAGACATGGTCGTGACGATCACCCAGTCCGGATACATCAAGCGAACGGCATTGGCTGATTTCCGCGCCCAGCGCCGCGGGGGCAAGGGTTTGGCCGGGATGCAAACCAAGGACGACGATGTTGTCACGACTTTGTTCGTCGCGAATACACACACACCACTGTTGTTCTTTACGACGGATGGTATGGCCTACAAGCTCAAGTGCTGGCGCCTACCCCTGTCAGGCAGAACAGGCAAGGGCAAGGCCATCGTCAACATTTTGCCGATCCCACAGGGCGTTTCGATTGCCGCCATTATGCCGGTCGACCGAGACGAGGACGAGTGGGACGATCTCCAAATTGTCTTTGCAACGTCCGCAGGGACAGTGCGTCGCAACAGGCTATCCGATTTTACCAATGTCATGCGCAATGGTAAAATTGCGATGAAATTTGAAGACGATCACGCCGACACCAAACTGATCAATGCGCGGATCTGTTCCGAAGACGACGACGTTATGTTGGTGACGAACTCGGGCCGGGCCATTCGGTTCCCAAGTACGGACGTGCGCGTCTTTAATAGCCGGGCCTCCGTCGGTGTGCGGGGTATTCTGCTGAAGCCTGACGACGAAGTTGTGAGCATGGCCGTCATCCGACATTTCAAAGCAGATGCACAGGAACGTGTTGCCTATCTCAAAATGCGGCGCGCGGTGGCAGGCTTGGCAGACGACACAGAGACTGATGAAGACGATGTTCCCGCCGGGTTGATCACACAAGAGCGCTATGCCGAAATGTCTGCGGCTGAAAACCTGATGCTGACAATCACTGCCAATGGCATGGGCAAGCTAAGTTCGAGCCATGACTATCCTGTGCGCGGACGTGGTGGGCAAGGGGTGCAGGCGATCGACAAAGCCATGCGCGGCGGTGCGCTTGTTGCAACCTTTCCGGTCGAGATGGATGATCAGGTCATGCTCGCAACCTCGGGCGGCCAGTCAATTCGGGTGCCAGTGGAAGGCATAAGCTTCCGATCGCGCAGTGCTGGTGGCGTTCGGGTGTTTAACACCCGTGCTGATGAAACCGTGGTCAGTGTCGCATGGATCGCTGAGCAAGACGACGAAGCCTGACGTTCGGGCAAGGTCCACGATTTCCAACAATTTGCAGCGTCGGCAAAACGCTTCCGCCGGCGCTTCAGTGAGGGACTGCAAAAAGCATCCATTGGCCTATGCGTTTAAGCTCACGACCTCCCAAAGTCTTAAGAGCTTGGTTGGCTTCCAAATTGTTAATCGGGCACCCGACCAAGAGATATGTGTGATCCAATAAATCCAGCGTTGCTGCACTTTCGCCAATCACACTGCATGCGCTGTTGGCATTAGGGTAAGAACGGACAACCACCAAACCAACCTCGTCCGATGATTGACCAAACGTCTCTTTTTCAACCGGCGCGTCATCCGCTTGCAAAACAGCGATTGAGCATTTTGTTGCATCCGGGTCGGATGGATTACAAATATGATCTTCGGATAGCTGCAAGCACCCTGACACAGAAGCTGCGGCAACGAACATAACACATAAACGCACCCAAACCGGTCGTGGGTCAGAAAACCGAACAACAGGCATGTTGCCTCCCCTTTTCCAAGCCGCCCGCATCAACACGCACGGGACATTGATCCGGTGCGAGCCTATTCCTCGGTAAGCCAAGGCGTCAAGATTGGCTCTTTTCAGTCTCAGACGGCTTCACAAGCAACTGGCAGGAGGCTTTTTCAAAAAGTCAGAGCTTGTAGAGGGCACCAAATTTAGCCTCCAGATAGTTCAAGAGCGGTTCCGGTCGTGGGCTAAACCCCGCTGCATGCATAATCGTTTCTTGTGGTGTGCGCAGGCTTCCGTAGCGCTGCAAATTTGCGCCAAGCCAATCGGTTGCGGGACTTGCATTCCCCTGTGACAGAGCATCATCTACGTCCGGGACAGCATCGCGCAGGGCTTTGTTCAGGCATCCAGCGTACACATTGCCCAAGGCATACGTCGGAAAATACCCAAACAAGCCAACGGACCAATGCACATCCTGCAAGACGCCATTGGACGCCCGGTCCACCGCATATCCGAAATCTGCCTTGAAGCGGTCGTTCCACGCAGCCTCCAGATCGCTGACTTGCAGATCACCGGCCACAAGAGCGCGCTCGAGGTCAAATCGCAGCATGATATGCAGGTTGTATTGAACTTCATCCGCTTCTGTCCGGATATAGCCCCGCCGGACCTTATTCACAGTCGCATAAAATGCATCCGCGTTTTGCAGACCTAAATCGCCAAAGTGGGTGCGCATTTTTTCATACAGCCAGCCTGTGAACGCACGCGATCGCCCCAATTGATTTTCATAAATACGGCTTTGGCTTTCATGCACACCCATGGACACACCTCGCCCCAAAGGCGTGAGTGCATAGGCTTGATCTATTGCAAGCTCATAGGCCGCATGCCCGACCTCGTGAATGGTTGAATATACACAATTGAATGGATCACGCTCTGATGTCCGCGTAGTGATACGCACATCATTCCCCGATCCAGAGCTGAACGGATGGACGGCCTTATCAATACGTCCACGATTGCGATCATAACCAAAGGCGTCGGCGACGTCTTCGCTGAGTGCCATTTGCAGGGCTGGATCGAAATGCCCATCCAGATCTGCCGGAGCCTGCTGATCCAGAACCTTTTCACGCAAGGACACCAACCGCGGTCGCATGGCATCAAAGATGGCTGCAATTTCGGCAGCAGTTGTGCCAGGTTCATAATCCTGTAACAGGGCATCATACGCATCCCCACCACCGGCAACGGCGGTGGCCTCTTCACGGCGCAGCGCCAAAACCTCCGTCAGGATCGGAGCAAACGCAGCCACATCGTCTTCTGCGCGCGCTTGCGCCCAAATTCCCTGCGCGCGGCTGGTGACGCGCGCAATCTCTTCTGCCAATCTCGCTGGCACCTTGATCGCACGGTCGAAGTTCCGCTGAATTTCGCGGATTTGTGCCCGCGCCACCGGATCTGTTGGCGACACCTTGGCAAGCCAGTCACCTACCCTAGAATCGGTCCGGCGCGCATGCAGCACGGCCTCAATGGCAGCCATTTCCTCAGAGCGTTGTTCCGCCGCGCCGCTTGGCATCATCGTTTCCTGGTCCCAGCCCAGTCGCTCGGCCACCCGACCCAATGCTTCGGTTTGGCGCTGATATGCCATCAGTTCATCATAAGCGGTCATATATCAGGCTCCTTGTATGCGGTCGACTTGAGGATATTGCGCAGCAAACCGCGACCTTAAAATCAGGACCCAGAGCACAATAGCGCCAAACTGGTGGGCAATGGCCAGCTGCCACGGCGCGGCATACAACACAGTCATGACACCGAGCGTCATTTGCAACAGCAGGACCGCGAATATAGCGTTAAACCAGTACCGGGTCCGTGAATTCGGTGACTTTCGCGCACGCAACCAAACCACCACACCAAATAGCATCAGCCCATAGCCCGCCAACCGGTGCATGAACTGTACTAGTCCTGCGTTTTCAAAGAAGTTTCGCCATGCGGGGGTCAAATCAAAGGCCAATGGCGGGAAAAACTGCCCCGCCATAAGAGGCCAGTCGTTGTAGGTGCGACCAGCGTCTATTCCAGCCACCAGCGCGCCAAGTAGAATTTGCAAAAATGCAAAATGCATCAAACCTGTCCCCATCGAAAACAGCTTGGCTTCGCGCAAACGTCGCGATTGCATCAAATCACGTTCCGGGCGTCCCAAAAGTAAAATGAACCACGACAGAAAGCCAAAGATCACAAAGGCAAGCCCCAGATGTGTTGCCAGCCTGTACGAGGCGACGTCCAACATGGTGCCAGTCAGTCCTGAGGATACCATCCACCAACCGACAGCCCCTTGCAGCCCCCCCAACGCGCCAAGCAACAAGAGCCGCGGCGTCCAGCCAACGGGAATTTGGCGACGAATTAAAAAATAGACAAAGCCCAACGCCCAAACCAATCCGATGACCCGCCCCAGCTGCCGGTGACCCCATTCCCACCAAAAAATGACCTTGAATTCGGCCATAGACATGCCCTTGTTTTGCAACTGGTATTCTGGGATCTGGCGGTACTTGTCGAACTCCACCTGCCAATCTGTCGCGGTCAAAGGGGGCACTGCTCCGGTTACAGGCTTCCATTCCGTAATCGACAAGCCACTGTCTGTCAGGCGGGTCAATCCACCGACAAGGATCATCACTGCAACCAGCGCAAAAATTATACACAGCCAAATGCGGATTGCTCCACGGGAATCCCTTCGACCGCGATCAATCAATCCGCCCTGTGGTGGGACGGTGTCGTCAAAAGCGTCAGTAACCTCTTCAAAGATGCTGCGAGTGCCGCTCATGGACCTGTCCTTTGATTTTAGTTGTTTGACCATAGTGTATGTGGTGTTTGGTGCGCTTCAAGTCAGTCTTGATGCCGCGCCCATCGCACCATTTGACGCAGGATGCCATGCAACATCTGGACGTCAGCACGGGTCAGGGGCATGCGGCTCCAGAAGTTGCGCAGATTACGGATCATACCTGCTGCTTTTGTTTCCGGAAAAAAGAACCCAGCCTCGGTCAGCTGTTTTTCATAATGGTCCGCAAGCTTTTCAATTTCAATCTGGGTGGACCACTCTCCACCTGCAAGCTCGTCTTGTCGCGCCGGGGGCTGGTCTGCCAATCGACGCCATTCATACCCCATAAGAAGCGCACATTGCGCGAGGTTAAGCGAGGCAAATTCCGGATTGACCGGAACCGTCACAATGGCATTGGCAACAGCTATATCGTCATTTTCAAGCCCGGAACGTTCTGGTCCGAACAAAACAGCCACCTTTTCACCTTGGGCAAGGCGCGCATGTGCCTCGGTCATTGCGCCTTGCGGGGAATACACCGGCTTTGTCAAACCGCGCGGGCGCGCCGTTGTGGCAAAAACATAATGACAGTCAGCGACAGCATCTGCTGTCGTGGGATAGACTTGTGCTGCATCGAGCAGACGTCCCGCGCCAGACGACATTGCCACGGCCCGCGGGTTCGGCCATCCATCACGCGGTGCGACCAGACGCATCCGTTCTAATCCAAAATTCCACATGCCCCGTGACGCTGCGCCAATGTTTTCACCCATCTGAGGACGAACAAGAACAAAAGCAGGCTGGGGTGTCATACGGTGGACTTTCTTGTGATCTGGAATTGGAATTTCGGCTGTCCGACCAAAACGGGTTTGGCTGGGATCATGTACCGTGCGCCCATAGTCAAGGGCAAGTCCCCATGGGCCAAGTATATCGGACCTTTGGACCATGGATAAATGAACAGGTCCAACATCGCATCGCCCTTAACCCCAAAAGATGCCGCGTCACTTGACGGGGACGCTTGTTGAACCTGCGGCCATTGCCGTGCCTGGGGATCATACGGCTAATCCGCACGTGGCCCCATTCCCGCTTTGCCCGGGCGGTGTACAAGTAATATCACATCGGGTTGTGAGTGATAACAATCCGCTGACCACGACCCAACCATGGTCAAATGCAAACTTGGACGCTAAAGAGACCTGACCCAAAGCCCCAAGGAGCCGGAAATGGCCGATACAGAGCAGCCGCAGATTTATCTTGTGACCCCGCCCACAATCAATACATCGCAGTTTCCCACCCAATTGGCCGCTGTTCTCGACGCAGTCGACGTCGCCTGCCTGCGACTGGCTTTTGCAGGTACCGACGAAGACGCCTTATCACGCGCGGCCGATATATTGCGCGATATTGCGCATCAGCGAGATGTGGCTGTGGTTATTGACCAGCATGTGGTTTTGGCACAGCGGCTCGGACTGGATGGGGTGCATCTGCTGGACATCCGTGGCGTGCGCGCTGCTCGGAAAGACTTGGGCAAGGACGCCATTGTAGGCGCTTTTGCAGGACAATCACGCCATGACGGCATCGCGGCTTGCGAAGCCGGCGCAGATTACGTCAGTCTTGGTCCAGTTGGTCAGAGCAACCTCGGCAATGGCGCGCCTGTCGACCCAGACGTATTCGCGTGGTGGAGTGAGATGATTGAGATACCAGTTGTTGCCGAGGGCGCACTGACACCGGATTTAGTCAAAACCGTTGCCCCCGTAGTGGATTTTATTGCTGTCGGAGAGGAAATCTGGTCTGCGGACGACCCGGTCGCAGCACTGCGGACTTTTGTGGCCGCGGCAAAAAGTCAGCAAGAATAGAAAAAAAACCGGCGTCTCAGTTTCTCCGAGTATGTTGAGACTGAGACATTGGACAACAAATACTGTTTTTAAGCGTCTATCTGGATCGACACAGCATCAGGGATCGTATCTACCCTGAGCAATTTATCATGCTCTTTTACCAGCGCTGGCAGTAATACGAACTGAACCTTTGATGGAGACAGATTTGACGGGGCTGCCCCAGATAGGGAATCCCACAATCCACTATCGATTTGAATATGCGGACCCGTACCTGATATTTTCCATGTTGCTGTCTCGTGCCGGACAACGATGTCGCCGCCACGCGGTAAGGCAACCTCTAGACACATAACGGCCAGCATGACCATTTGGGCCTGCACACGGCTTGCATTGGCAGCATCCCACGTCATGTTGACACGTCCGCTTTTGCCGACGTCTGACAAAATTGATTGCAAATCACGCTGTGTCACGTTTTGATCCGGAGAGGAGAGACCAAATGCGATACGAAACAGCTTTATGCGTGCCATGGCTGCGTCAACGCTTTCCCGGATCAGCTCCATTTCTGGGCTGAC
>JAYQEA010000089.1:0-4224 GCA_038138625.1 Roseivivax sp. | reverse complement strand
TGCGTGCCATGGCTGCGTCAACGCTTTCCCGGATCAGCTCCATTTCTGGGCTGACCGCCTCTTCACCGCCCAATTCCAGCAACTCTAGACCGTTGTTGATCGCGCCAATCGGACTAATTAAATCGTGGCAGATGCGCGAACTGATAAGAGCCGATAACGTATTCGCTGTTACAGTCATAAACCTGAACCAAAATCGGAGATCATCTTGGACGACCTGAATGCATTTTTGACTCCCGGCATGGTTGTCACCCATCCCGATAGACCCGATTGGGGACGAGGCCAAGTACAATCCAACATCGCGGGACGGATTACGGTTAACTTTGAAGAGACTGGTAAGGTCGTCATAGATGGATCACGCATTTTGTTGTTTCCGGTGTTGGACGCATCATAACCTTGCACAAAGTGATATTATGCATCGGCGCACGCTAGCTGCAAATACCTCGGAGACAAAAATCGCAGGGATTTACCAAACCACTAGCGCTTATTGCATTGGAATGGTTAACACAAGGTTACGCATCCAGGTGCTCTGGTTGCATAAGGCCGCCTGATTGCCTATGTCTGTCTGACCCTGCCTTTTAGGTATCATCGCCCCAATGACTGTTTCAGAGCCAAAATTTTTGGTCCGTTTGGCCCGCAATGATGACGACCTCCAAGCCGCTCAACGACTGCGCTACGACGTGTTTGTACGCGAATTGGGTGGAGACGGGCCGTTGGTCGACCATATCACCCAGATCGAAGCTGATCGGTTTGATCGTTACGCCGACCATCTTCTTTTGATCGATAGCGCTTTGCCAGACGAACCTGTGGTCGGCGTCTATCGCCTGCTGCCAGAAGACCGAGCCAAAGCCGCGGGACAATTCTACTCCGAGGACGAATATGACCTGTCTCCCTTGCGAAAAAGCGGGCTGCGGCTTTTGGAACTGGGAAGATCTTGCCTGCACCCGGATTACAGGGGAGGTGTAGCCATGTATCACATGTGGCAGGCCCTCGCGCGGTATGTCGCAAAACGTGATCTTCAGGTTTTATTTGGGGTTGCCAGCTTTCACGGAACCGATGTCGCGTCGCTTGCCCATCCCCTATCACAACTGAATGACCGACATCTTGCACCCCCCGAGTTGCGCGTCCGGGCACGCGAATATACCGCGATGAACCTACTTGGGACGGATGCAATCGAACGGCGCCGCGCGGCAGTTGAAACACCGGCCCTGATCAAGGGCTACCTGCGGCTTGGTGGATTTGTAGGCGATGGTGCCTATGTCGATCATGCATTTAATACGACGGATGTGTGCCTGATCCTCGACACCACAAGAATGAACACACGCCAGCGCAGCATATATACCGGAGAGCGCGCGTGACCCCGTGGGCAGGCATCCCTGACCCGGAGTGGCCAGAGATCCGCCCGCGCGCATGGCCACGCATTGTTGCAAAAGGTTTCTGCTTGGCCGTGATCGTGTTTGGCGGGCTGGCCATTCTTCTATTCGCCCGCCTGATCGAACGCCCTTTTTATGGCCTGCATCGCCCCATGACACCACACATTACGGTCATTGTCTGTCGTATTGCGTTGTTTATCATAGGCCTTCCGGTGGTGCGCCGTGGAACACCTTTGCATGAACCCGGGGCCATTGTGGTCAACCACGCCTCTTGGCTAGATATTTTTGTGCTCAACAGCTCTCGCACTCTTTACTTTGTATCCAAGGCCGAAGTCGCATCATGGCCCGGTATAGGGTGGCTTGCCCGGGCGACGGGTACTTTATTTATCCGCCGAGATCCGCGCGAGGCAATTGTCCAGAGGCAGGCTATGGAAGATCGACTACTGGCCGGGCACCAGCTTTTGTTTTTTCCCGAGGGAACCTCGACAGACGGTCGCCGTGTATTAAAGTTCCGAAGCACCTTGTTTGCGGCCTTTTTTTCGGATGCACTTCATCATGCTGTCTCAGTTCAGGCCGTCAGTATGATCTATCATGCACCACGCGATGCGGATATGCGGTTTTACGGTTGGTGGGGTGATATGAGTTTTGGACGGCATTTGCTGATGGTGCTGGCATCCCCGCGCCATGGTCATGTGGAATTAATCTATCACTCCCCGGTCCGGGTGGATGCCTACCCAAATCGCAAATCGCTAGCCGCAACTCTTGAGGCGCAGGTCCGAAATGGCCACCCCGCGTTGAATCCGAGCTGAAAACCAACTCTGGACATTCCATCAAAGCCGGCTGTTTTCAACAAAAGTGATCGGGAAAAATAAAGCCGCGGGACAAGGACACATACATTAGCCTCTGACCGTTCCATCCCCGGATACTAGGTATTTAAACGAGGTCAGCTGTTCAGCTCCGACTGGGCCGCGCGCATGCATTTTGCCGGTCGCGATGCCGATTTCTGCCCCCATACCAAATTCACCACCGTCGGCAAATTGGGTCGATGCATTGTGCATCAAAATGGCACTGTCCAATTGGGCGAAAAAGGCGCCGACAGCGGTATCATCCTCGGTAACGATGCAGTCAGTATGCTGACTTCCGTACTGGCGAATATGGGTAATGGCATCGGAAAGATCATCGACCACACGTGCAGCGATGATCATATCAAGAAATTCCTTACCCCAATCGCCATCGGTAGCGGGAACCACACCGGGAATGTTCTGCAAATCAGGATCGCCACGCACCTCGACACCTGCCTCTAAAAGAGCCTGAACAGCCGCCTTACCCACAGTGTCCAACACAGAACGGTGTACCAGCAAACATTCCGCAGCACCGCAGATCCCAGTGCGTCGCGTCTTGGCATTCAACACCACACGCAACGCCTTGTCCAAATCGGCAGCGGCATCCAAATACACATGGACGATGCCCTCAAGATGCGCAAATACAGGCACCCGCGCCTCGCGCTGTACAAGACCCACCAATCCCTTACCACCACGCGGGACAATCACATCGATGTAATCGGTCATTGTCAGCATTTCAGAAACTGCGGTCCGGTCCCGTGTCGGCACGCGCTGAATAGCATCCCGAGGCAAACCAGCCGCGTCCAGCCCCTCAACAAGGCAGGTATGGATAGCACCCGCACTGTGAAAGCTTTCCGAGCCTCCGCGCAGTATGACAGCGTTGCCAGCCTTCAGGCACAAGGCCCCTGCGTCTGCGGTCACATTTGGACGGGATTCGTAGATCACACCAATCACCCCCAAAGGCGTTCGCACCCGCTTGATCTGTAATCCAGAGGGACGATCCCAGTCCGCGATAACCTCTCCGACAGGATCACTCTGCTGGGCTACCGTGCGCAATCCATCTGCCATGGACTGAATGCGTGGGGCGTCCAGCATCAACCGGTCCATCATCGCAGACGACAATCCTTTGGACCGGCCGAATTCCAAATCCTGGGCATTAGCAGAAATGATTTCGGAACGGCGTGACCAGACGGCATCTGCCGCCGCCATCAAAGCCTGCGTTTTGGCCTCTGGCGTCGCCACAGCCAGATGTGACGCCGCATCGCGTGCACGCTGGCCAAGGGCCAACATAAGATCGGTGATAGAAACAGTTCCAGACATCAGCGTTTCCTATAGCGAGGGTCAAAGGACCATATCATCACGGTGAATTAGCACCGCACGACCCGGGTATCCCAGAAGATCCTCAATTTGTGAAGAATGGTGACCTTGGATCAAGCGCGCCTCGGAGGAGGTGTAGCGCGATAACCCCTGCCCTAGCACACCATCAGGTCCAGTGATCGTGACAGGATCACCTCGACCGAATTCACCGGTCACTTCACTAACCCCCGCAGGCAAAAGCGATGTGCCCCGCGCCAAGGCATGTACTGCGCCCGGATCGATCGTCAGAACGCCCCTCGGCTTCATCGCCGCAATCCAGCCCTTACGAGAGGCCCGCGGATCGCCCTCGGCAACAAACCAAGTGGCGCGCGCACCCGTTTCCAGCGCGTGCAGGGGTCGGGTCACGGACCCTTCGGTGATGACCATAGCACATCCCGCAGCCGTGGCTGTTCGCGCAGCCATGATCTTTGTTTTCATACCACCTTTGGACAATCCTGACCCTGCATCGCCAGCCATTGCTTCGATTTCAGGGGTGATTTGTTCAACAACGGGAAACCATTTTGCATTCTGGTCGGTGGTTGGGTTGGCGCTATAGAAGCCGTCTACATCAGACAGCAGAACCAACACCTCTGCACCAACTGTGACAGCCATCTGCGCTGCCAGCCGATCATTATCCCCATATCGGATTTCATCCG
>JAYQEA010000088.1:14056-16852 GCA_038138625.1 Roseivivax sp. | reverse complement strand
GATGACGCTGAACACACAGGCTAGGGGTTAGGCGGTTGTCTTGGACCCTGTTCAGGCTCCTGCGGGCGAGACCGACCGGCTGTATCGCAGGGACCGCTTTTTGGGAGGGGACATTTCCGTCTTGGTCAGGCCAGTCTCCCTGTCCCACTTTGATCATCGCAGAACAAGACGTTTGCCATGACACAAAACCTGCGTATGACACCGCCCCGAGCTCTCTTTTTGCCGCCTGTCCCGCGTTGCTGCACGAAGCGTTGTTTTTGCTGATTTTCAGGGCATGTGACTGGTGGTCCGTGCTGGCCTGAATAACGACACCCTGTCACTTTGGACATGTTCCTGATCCCACTCTCGTCCTGCCCTTTGGCAGCCTGCATGTCGGCGAAGTCTAAGATCTCGGGAGCGTCAGTCACATGCGACATGACTTTAAATGGGCCGGTCCCGGGACTGCTGCCGACAAAACCGAGCGACCCCATGGGTGGCCGGTCTCTTTCGCACGTTTGAGCAGAGGTAACGGTCCGCCTGCGCCCTCGGGCCTCCGGCAGACAGTTGGAGCGCCCGCGCATTTTCGTGAACACTTTGCTTCAATCGTGGCCCGTCTTGGCCAACCCCCGATGATCGGGCTATTGAGGGCCTCGGGGTGGAGGCCCGCCACCGCCCTGTGGTACGTTTCAGGTGGGAAAATGACATCAAAGTTATGCGGTCTTACGATCCGGATAAATCAGCCGAAGTAGAAGTTATGACAGCAGTCACACGCGCTATGTCTTTTGGCGCGCGGCGTTGGGTCCGCACACTCAGACAGCGTCAATCGTCATCCCAGCCCGGTGGTAGCGGCTCTTTTGCCAGAAATACCAACAAACCTGCGCGGCTTTCTGCCGTTAAAAATGGCAATTCGGCATGTGCGGTAAAGTAGCCGTAGCCTTTGCCGCCACTGACAAATCCCCAGTCTTGTATTTGATCAACTGAAAATATCATCTTGGCGCCAGCCGGGCGATTTGGCACCTTTGTTGCGGCATTGGTCAGTGTGCCCACAAAGCCAAGTGTGTCATCCACAACAAAGTTTTCGACCCAGAGATCCTCGCTGACATTATCGTCGACAATCCTGATTAAAACGCCCGACGTGGTCCAGCTGTCGGGGACAGACAGTGCAGCATTCATGAACCGTGGCAAATGATACCGTGCGAGCTGCGTCGCCTGCTTCAGCGCTGACGGGAGGTCGTCGGCTGTGTCAATATCAATCTTGGGGGGAGATTGCCGCTCTGTTTGGGGCGCCAGTGTGACAATTGGGGTTGGTTCGGCTTCAACTTTAGACGCAGGTATAGATTCGGGTGATGACATAGCCTTAGTCGCTTGCGTCTGCTGACCGATCTCAGGCTGTTCCAGCTGCTCCGGGCCGTCTTCCGAGAGCACTGCGTTCTCTTCTGGTTTCCGGGCAGGGGTGATAACGGGTGCTGGTACGACGGGCGGCTTTACAGTGGGTTGAGGGATCTGCGTTGGCGATGCAGGACGAATCTGTGGCGATGATGGTGCCTTTGGTGTTAGAACTTCAAAGCGTGTCGCCTCGGGTGGTCCGGAAAAGAAACGCACTGGATTGATCGCCAACAAGACTGCGATCACGACGCCCCAAGCCAATGGACGTGCAAACACCGATCCCAAACCCATATCTGTTTCCCTCGCTGGCATGACCCTGTGCATGTCTTCGGATCCTGCTTATAGTTGCACCGGAGTGGCTATTTGCAAAACCCATTTATGCATAAATCCCCCATGAGGCCAGCGAAGGTCATTTTTTTATTATGATTAAAAAATAATCATAACGCCTAATTTTTAGGTGATATGCGGCGAAAAAAAGTTATTTCCTTTCAGATTGTCGATGATGCGTGTTGCAGGGACCGATACGACATGGTCTGCCGAAACAAATTACCACAAAAGGAGTCGGGGCATTGAAAAAGATTGAAGCCATAATCAAGCCGTTCAAGCTAGACGAGGTGAAAGAAGCCCTTCAGGACGCAGGGATACAAGGCCTCAGTGTGGTCGAGGTAAAAGGTTTTGGTCGCCAAAAAGGCCATACCGAATTGTACCGCGGCGCAGAATATGTGGTGGATTTCTTACCGAAGGTAAAGATCGAGGTTGTGCTGGAAGACGATCAGGTCGACGGCGCAATAGACGCCATCATTGGCGCAGCTAAAACAGATAAAATCGGTGACGGTAAGATATTTGTCAGCACCGTCGAACAAGCCATCCGCATTCGGACAGGCGAAACCGGTCCGGATGCGCTCTAGAGCGTGCCCGCATGCCCAATTATCAAAAAATAACCACGGAAAAGGACTAAGAGAATGAGCAAAGCAGACGTTCTCAAACTGATTCAAGACGAAGATGTCGCGTATGTCGACATTCGCTTCACCGATCCGCGCGGCAAACTGCAGCACGTCACGGTGATGTCCGATCAGGTCGATGAAGACTTCTTGGATGAAGGGTTCATGTTCGACGGATCGTCTATTGCTGGCTGGAAATCCATCGAAGCGTCGGACATGAAACTTATGCCCGACACAGAGAGCGCCTACATCGATCCTTTCTATGCCGAAAAAACGCTTTGCATCCATTGCTCGATAGTTGAACCGGATACTGGCGAAGCATATGAGCGTGATCCGCGTGGTGTGGCACAAAAAGCCGAAGCGTACCTCAAATCGACCGGTATTGGCGACGTGGCCTACATGGGTCCCGAGGCCGAATTCTTTTTGTTTGAGGACGTACGGTTCTCGACATCGATCAACAAAGTGTCTTACGAGGTTGATGCACTTGATG
>JAYQEA010000088.1:0-14046 GCA_038138625.1 Roseivivax sp. | reverse complement strand
ACCCATAGCGACTCTGCGGTGGGCAACACGGGCCATCGGCCGGGCATCAAGGGCGGTAATTTCCCTGTAAACCCGATTGATGACGGTCAGGACATCCGCAGTGAGATGCTGTCCACGATGAAGCGGATCGGCATGTCTGTCGACAAACACCACCACGAAGTTGCAAGCTGTCAACACGAGTTGGGTCTGATTTTCTCGAGCCTGACCAAGCAGGCGGACGAATTGCAAAAATACAAATATGTGATCCACAATGTGGCTCAGGCATATGGAAAATCTGCAACCTTCATGCCCAAGCCGATCGCCGGCGACAACGGCACGGGTATGCATGTCAACATGTCGATCTGGAAAGACGGCAAGCCAATCTTTGCCGGTGACAAATATGCCGACCTGTCAGATGAAGCTTTGTATTTCATTGGTGGCATCCTAAAGCACGCTAAAGCGTTGAACGCTTTCACAAACCCTTCGACCAACAGCTACAAGCGTCTGATCCCAGGCTTTGAAGCGCCCGTTTTACGCGCTTATTCGGCCCGTAACCGTTCGGGTTGTGTCCGGATCCCATGGACAGAAAGCCCCAAGGCAAAGCGTGTTGAGGCCCGTTTCCCGGATCCGTCTGCGAACCCATATTTGTGTTTTGCCGCTCTTTTGATGGCTGGTCTCGACGGCATAACAAACAAGATTGACCCCGGCGAAGCGATGGACAAGAACCTGTATGACCTTCCGGCAGAGGAACTTGCTGGCATCCCGACAGTTTGCGGATCGCTGCGTGAGGCTTTGGAGGAGCTTCAGGCGGATATGGATTTCTTGTTGGCCGGTGACGTCTTTACCAAAGATCAGATCGAAGGCTACATCGATCTCAAGATGGAAGAAATCGAAGCTTACGAGCACACACCACATCCTGTGGAATTCCAGATGTACTACAGCTGCTGATAACACCTGTGATTTCCTTGAAAGGCGCTCTTGTTTGGGGCGCCTTTTTTTTGGTGCCTGCGCACTTGACGCAAACTTTGGTGCGGTTTGTGAAAACAATATCAATCGCTGAATTCTTTTTGTGCACGATTCGGTCCCAAAAACATCCTAAAATAGAGTCAATGCACATTAAAATCGCCTATAACCTGAAAAATGGGCAGGAATAGTGGCAATATTAGTTAAATTTGCCAATTAATGCCCCGAACTTGCCACATGCCTTTCTCAGTCGCGCCGTTTTGCAGAGTCATTGATGATGACGGACTAAGCCGGAATCGGCGCTATATAAGCAAAGATCGCGTGACACACTGACCAGTGCTTGATGCAACAGCATTCTGTAGGGTAGGCTCACAATGACAAAGACAGGTCATATGATCGCGCACTGTTATAGCCCGATTTCATAGGGAAACCCGCACCATTAGGGTCGGACCCCTTCGATACTCGGCCATGCCCCTCTTGCGCCATAAGGCCAAGTGCAACAGCATTGTACCGGGTCTTGAGGGCACACGCCAATGAGATCGTTTCAAGACCGGGTCAGCGTAGGTAATAAGGGCCGGTTCAACCGGCGACTGCAAGATGGACAGAGTGCGTCACACATGCGTCATGAACATCGCTTCCCAGCATAGGCTGGCAGTTCGCCTCAATTGGATTGCGTCTTTATCGGACAAGTACGAGTTAGAGGATTAGTGGCAATGGACGTAAAGGCAGCTCTTCTGTACCGCACGCTTCGTCCTTTGGATTACACGGCTTTGTTGACAGCTGTGAATACATGGATGAACGCAGACGACATGACACTGCGGCATAGCCCATCGGGCGGGGAAACCCACATTCTGTTTTCGAACCCGAATTATCACGCAATTATCTCGTTGCATATGGAACGTGTGGACGGCGAATTTCTTGCCACGGCATTACAGGCACCAACGCTCGGGTTCAAAGATTTTGACTACGACGATGCCATCGGCGCTCACAAGATGTACGTTGCGATCACGGTAGGTGATGGTCCGATGCATGTTACTCCGGAAATCCGTAACTGGATGGGACGGATGGGCAAGCATCAAGACACCCCCAGTTTTCCTGTTGAACGCAAACTGGTCGCGTTGAACGCAATTGTACAGCAGTTGATCCGCCATGATGTTCCTGAACTGGTATATTGGGCGCAATCCGATATGGTCTATTCCCCCGAGGAAGTTGCTGAAGCATCGGACATGCTCTTTCCTCTCCCTTTGGTCGTCAGGCCTGTGCCAATAAATGCAGGCATTGGTGCAGACGGTAACCCGAGCATAGGCGTGCGCCTCAACGGATCCGAGCGTTTTGTCGCGCGCACTATGGTGATGGAGCCGTCGTCTCTTCCGTTTGCGGAAAGCATGGGCTTTGTCATGTGGTTGACAGCGCAACGGATCGAAGGGCGTTTGATGCTGGAACATGGCGCTGCTCTGGAAACACCTGGCTTTCCAACACTGTATCTGCGTCATGAAATGCCTGATGCAACCGATCCACAGGGGCGGATTGTCGTCACGCAACAAAAACCGGATATCTATGCAGTGACGGCTGGCTACCCTGGCATGACCACTTTGATAGAATCCCACAGACCATCTTTGCAGTCACAACCGGAAACAATTATGCAACCGGCGCCTCAGGCAATGCCGATGCCGCAGACGCCGATGGCATCCCCATATGTCGCAGCGGCCACCATACCTGCACAGCCGACTGTAACGGCGCCGCCGATGCCGCCCGTGCCACAAGCTGAACCCACCCTTCCGCCCGCAGCGGCGCAGCCCATGCCGCAGCCCGAAGTGGCAACAGCCAAGCCTGTGCCCGAGCCGATGCCCGCGCCCGCACCGCGTGCTGCCGTTAATCCCGCCCCCGAAATTTCAGCAGCCGCGGCCAACCTTATGCAGCAAAAAACGCAGGCACCTGTTCCATCAGAGCCTGTGGCAGCACCGGCCGATATGCCCGTGGAAAACCCCTTTGCTGAAGCGGTGGCAATGGCAGAGAGCGAGAGAGAGAACGTCGTCCCTTTAGCCGAAACACCGGCTGACACCAAGACTGATGCTGCACCTGCCGCGTCGTCACCAAGGGTGACAGTCGGGTGGGCGAACGGAGCACAGCGCTCCGGTCCCGCTCCGAAGACCGCAAACCACGATGCCCCTGCCAACCTAAGCGGTGAGGGGCTCAAACCAACGCTGCAAGCAAATATTCCGGCACATCACACCGTTGATGCTGCGTCCGGTCTTATCTCAGAAGCCGTTCCGGAACCGGTCGAAGCGAGCTTCCAAAAGCCGATGTACAGCTTGCCGATACGTTCAGTCGGCGGCGCACTGGCGGTTGTTTTGGCAATAACAGCCGGTTTGCTTTTGGCTCCAGACAACTCTGCGACAGGACCTGATGTTGCAGTGGTTTCCGGTCAGGCTCAGATGGGGGTTATGACCGCGCCTCGCTTGCCGGGACAGTACTAATTGGCGTCAACAACATCTGACTGATCCCTTTTAACCGCCCTAGCCTGTGATCATCTGGCTTGGGCGGTTTGCTTTTCTGCCATGGCTGTCGTGCGATCCAGCACATATGTGTGGATAGAAAAAATGGTTGCGCCGCTTCGTGGCAGTTGAACCAGGCATTGTCGTTCGCTGCGAAAAAAAGGGGCGCTGCCAGCGTCTTGGGCGGGGCGCGGCATTGCAGATGAACGCGGTTGATACAAGGTTGGATCTTCGTACCACAGGGCGTTGAAACGCCACAAGGCGCGGCCTGACTTCATACCTTCGAACAGGCGCTGCACTTTACGCGCCAAGCGGTCGTCATATTCAGGGACCGGCGCGTGAATGCCGACCAAGGGGCGCCCCAGCTTTTCCTGAAGTCGCCAGCTGGCTGGAAAACATAAAACGGCCGCTATCAGGCTGTGTTCTAAGGCATCACCCGACCTGCGCATCAGGCATACATCCTCCTGAATGATCTGGCCAAGGATTTCAAGCGGTGGTGCGTCATCCACGTTCACGACGCGACCATCAGGGCATTGCACCTGCCTGCCATCAACTTCAAAGCCCCGCGGGAGATGCCTCAGCACGGTGTCCAACGCTTCGGTTTCGGCATCATCAGACCCCGGACATCGGTCCAGAACATCCCGACCCTGTGTCGCGATCAACCGCGCCCGTTCAGACATCTGAGCGGTATAGGCGTCGTCCACATGCAGCCAGTCGTCCATCTCCAGCATCTGAATGGACGGTAGCGGGCGGGCTTCAAATGCGTTGTAGGGCAAACTTGTCTGCAGGATCATGAATTTAAATTTACCTGCGGCCATCAGATGCGCAATAAAAAAGCGGCGCGGAAAACACCCGCGCCGCCTAACCTGTTAAATTTTGCGATATTACTGTCGGGCACGTCCGATGATTGACCAAACCGCAGGCAAAATAAGGGCGGCCAAGCTCAGTTTGACCAAATCACCAATCCAAAAAGGTTCAAGTCCCCACTGAAGGATTGGCTGATCCCAGCCATACAGCTGTCCCAGCCACAAAAGGCCAGGCACGTAGATCAGCACATTTCCCGCGATCAAAGCTGCGGTCAGCTGTACGGGATTGCGATCCCATCCTCTGCGTGCGGCAAATCCCAGTGCCAGCGTTGCCAGCACATAGCCGACAAGATATCCGCCGGTACCGCCAATCATATATGTCCAGCCGTTGTTGTCTGCCGATGACGATGCAAATATATCGAAGCCAAGCATGCCGACGATCATATACCCAAGGATTGTCGTCAGGCCCAAACGCGGTCCATATGCGGCCCCAATCGTAAGAACAGCAAAAGTCCCCATGGTCATTGGAACAGGCCACATTGGCACCTGAATTTTGGCCGACAAAGCTAGGGCCAGAATGCCCGCCACAACCAATATGGCTTGCTTGATCCGCAAGATTATACCTTCGTTGTGTCCTATCATGTCCACCAGAACAGAGCGATTAAGAGCTTGGCTCATTAGAGGGTCCCTTTAAGTCGTTAACGGTCTGAGGCCTATGTGCCTCAGTCGGGCGGTATCTACAAGCTGGCAGATTACGTTAAAGGCGACATAATTTAGCGAATTTACACGCAAATCTGCGACCAGATAGACGCAGTTGTCCAGCGAAACCTGTGCTTTTGATTGACCTGTGGGACTTGTTTCCGGTATGCGGTCTGCAACTGGTTATATATGGCGGGCGCCAAGGTCGGACGGACCTGACCAGACTGCATGCGCGGGCCAAGGAACGTGTCCGCAAATTTTGGACACACATGACCAAATTTTCTGATCTAAATCTGAATACCAAGGTTCTTAAAGCCATCGATGAGGTGGGCTACGAGAGCCCAACACCCATACAAGCCGGGGCAATACCACCGGCCTTGGAAGGAAAGGACGTTCTGGGCATCGCTCAGACTGGAACAGGCAAAACTGCCAGTTTCACCCTTCCCATGATCACGGCGCTGGCGCGAGGCAGGGCCCGCGCACGCATGCCAAGATCATTGGTTTTATGCCCTACGCGGGAGTTGGCGGCCCAAGTCGCAGAAAACTTTGACACATACTCCAAATATGTGAAACTGACCAAGGCCCTGCTTATAGGTGGTGTCAGTTTCAAGGAGCAGGATACCTTGATCGACAAGGGTGTGGATGTACTGATTGCCACACCGGGCCGATTGCTAGATCATTTTGAACGTGGAAAACTGCTGCTGACCGGTGTTCAGATCATGGTTGTGGATGAAGCAGACAGAATGTTGGATATGGGTTTCATTCCGGATATCGAACGGATTTTCAGTCTGACACCCTTTACCCGCCAAACTTTGTTCTTCAGTGCCACTATGGCTCCTGAGATTGAGCGGATCACAAATACCTTCCTGTCAGCGCCGGCTCGGGTCGAGGTTGCCCGTCAGGCCACGGCCTCCGAGACCATCGAACAGGGCGTTGTGATGTTCAAAGCATCGCGCAGGGATCGGGAAGCAAGCGAAAAACGGAAAGTTTTGCGTGCGTTGATCGATAATGAAGGCGAAAAATGCACAAACGCCATCATATTCTGTAATCGCAAATCTGATGTGGATATCTGTACCAAATCGCTCAAGAAATACGGCTATAATGCCGCCGCCATTCATGGTGATCTTGAACAATCACAGCGCATGCGCACGTTGGATGGTTTCCGTGAAGGGACGATCCGCCTTCTTGTTGCGTCAGATGTTGCTGCGCGGGGGTTGGATATTCCGTCTGTCAGTCATGTTTTCAACTTCGATGTGCCGACACACTCCGAAGACTATGTGCATCGTATCGGCAGAACAGGCCGCGCTGGACGTGATGGAAAAGCCTTGATGATCTGTTCGGCGAGGGATGAAAAATACCTCGAACAGATCGAGGCACTGCTTCAGAAAACAGTGGGGCGTGTTGACAACCCTCTCAAAAAAGAGACCAAGGCAGAAAAATCAACGACTGAGGCACCTGTATCTGATGTAAGTGAAGCAGATCTGTCAAAGCCAAAGCCCTCGCAGGGTGAACGAAGCGGTGCCCACGGCAAAGCAAACAACCCGCAATATGATAAATCTCGCGGCCGAGGACGCGGACGGACGCGCGACGACGGACGAGCGATTGTCGGTATGGGAGATCACATGCCAAGTTTTATTGCACTTAGCTTTGCCGAACGACGCCAGGCAGAGTAGGGCAGGTCACAACGTTTGCGAGTGTAAAACCCTTTGCACTCGTATTAACGACTGGACATCTGATTGTGCTTTCCAAAATAAACACTGGTTGATCACAGTGCGCGCCAAGGACGTGCAGGAATTGTCTGTGACTGCATTACGCTGATTATTGCTCCATGTCATTTAGTCAGGCAATAAAGTCCCAGTCTGCAAAGTCATTCAAATCGTCTTTATCGAGGTTATTGAACATGATTTTGCCTCCATCTTTGAAAAAGGCCAAGACAGCATTTTCTGCACTCTTATCTTTCCAACTGACGTCGTCACTGGAAAATCCTTCTATAACAATGCGATCAACACCAAGCTCGAAGTCATCTATGTAATCTTTCCCCCAATATCCGGCATCGGTGTTAAAGACAAAGACATCCGCGCCCTTGCCACCCTTGAGGAAATCATCGTGACGGCCACCTTGCAAAGTATCATTGCCATTGTTTCCAAAAAGACTGTCCTGTCCGCCCGAGCCAATCAGCTTATCGTGACCGATGCCACCGTAGATCGTGTCATCGCCGGTACCGCCGCCGATCGTGTCTGCGCCGCGACTGCCACGCAGGTCATCCGAGCCATTGCCGCCAAAGATTTTGTCGTGACCGGAACCACCATTGATCGTGTCTGCGCCGCTATTGCCACGTAGGACATCCGAGCCACCGCCGCCTAAGATTTGGTCGCGACCGTGGCCGCCGGTTATGGCATCTCTGCCACTGCCAGCTTCGATCGAGTCATTTGCGTTGCCACCGATCACTGTGTCGGCGCCTTCTGTACCTATGACCCGATCCCCCAGATGTGTGGTATGGATTTCTTCTATGCCGGTGAATGAGATGGCTTGTGATGCGTCAAAACTCTGCGCGCTGCCATCTTGCATGTAAATTTCCATGCGAAATGCGTCTGTCGGACGTCCCGGTGTGTCTGCCAAATCGGACAGTATCAACACGTCATGGCCTGTTCCGCCGTCAATGGTATCACTGCCGCCACCCGTGGTAATGAAATCGTCGCCAGCATTGGCATGAATAACTTCGGCATCCGCGGTACCCAGCAGAATATCGTCACCCGTAGATCCCGTGAGTGTTGTAGGCCCGCTGGGTTCACCTGCGATTGTCAGATCGGTGTAGCTGAGGGTTTCGTCATCAAACTGTATGGTTTCGATATCGTTGGAAATGGTATCCTGACCGTCGGCGCCAGACACAACAAGGTGGTCGTCAAACACGTCAATCGACACAGATAGCGCACCGTTCTGGCGCAGGTTTCCTGCGATAATCAGGACATCATCGCCGAGGCCACCAGAGAGGTCGTCGTTACCTGCACCGCCTGTGATGGTGTCGTTGCCTGATCCTGCTGAAAGAATGTTATTCAGATCATTGCCGGTCAATTCGACGTCGATGGGCCCGTGATATTCGACATGTTCCAGATCAATCAGTTGATCACGGTTGGCCGCGTAACCCTTCCCACCCATATCTCCGGTCAATAAATTAACCTGCGCGATAAAGCTGCCGGGTGTGCCGCCGGTTGTGTCAACAACCAATGTGTCGATGCCTGCCCCACCGTCAAAGGTATCGGCCCCGGTGCCCGCAACCAACCGGTCGTCCCCGTCATCGCCTGAGACATAGTCATTGCCTGTGCCATCCGACAGGGTGTCGTTGCCGTCGTCGCCAAGAATCGTGTCGGACCCACTGTCAGTGGTTAACACGTTATCGTTTTCATCGCCTGTCACCTCGGCGTTGAGATCGCCGATCAAGATAAAGTTCTCGATATCCTCCAGACGATCCCGGCTGACCAGTTCAAATGCACCATCGTCTTTGTCCAAACGACCGTGTTCGCCTGCATCAAGATCGAACAGAATGATACTGTCGTTGTGCTTGCCATCCTCGGCCAATTCCGTGGCATCAGTAATGAGGGTATCGACGCCGTCCCCGCCACTAAAGGTATCTTCGCCGCCATCTCCATCATCGCGTATGGTATCATTACCGTCCAGGGCCGTGATAATTTCATTCCCGAAGGCGCCCGTAATTTCGTCATTCCCATCGGTGCCCGTCACCGTTGTCGGCAGGCCTGTTACAACCTCTGTCAAAGAAACGGTTTTGTCGACGAAGTGAATCTTCTCGACATTCGTCAGAGACATGAGCAAAGTTCCGTCGGATATCTGGCGGAACTCCAACCAGCCATCTGCAAGAATTGTCACGTCAATAAGATCTGAAAACTCGCTACGGAGCATGCCAAAACTGGTGTCACCGTCCAGTGTCAGTTCGTGCATCTGCAAGGTATCGTTTCCGTCACCACCATCAAAAGTCAAGGTCTCTGGCAATGAGCTGAGCGACAGGACGTCATTTGCATCTCCACCGATGGCGTTCACTTGCGCAGCAACGTCAAGCTTTACACGCTCCACATTGGTGGTCTCTGCGGTGTAGAGAACGGATGAACTGGCTGATTGACTGAAGCGGGCCTCGATATCTGTGGTGCCTTGTGAGCCGTAGGTGACATAAATGGCACCAGAGAGGGCATCAGAAAGTTCCACAGTGTCAAAGTCTGCGCCTCCATTGATGGTGGAATTGCCGCGTCCAATTTCAAAGACATCCTTCCCTGCACCACCAGAAAAAGAGTTTTCCCCATGGTGGTCCTGTAGCAAATCGTCATCAGATCCACCGATGAGCGTGTCATTGCTCAACCCACCGTAAAGTTCGACTGCATAGGTCAAACCCGATGCATCGATCATATCTTCTCGATCACTGCCGTAGAACGATTCAACATTACTGACATGATGCAGAAAACTCTGTGAATTCCATGCTCCTGAAATCGTTCCAGCGCCAAGATCCGCGGTGATGCCATCGACGCCGATAAACAGGCTTTCGCTGAGTGCCACATAGGGACTGTCATAGCGCAGGGTGTCATGTCCCCCACCGCCATCAAGGGTGTCATGGCCAATTCTTAATTCAAAAGTCTCGGCAGTGGCTGATCCTGTAATATTGTCGGCAAGGTCTGTACCGCGCAGAAATTGGATGTCACCGTCCTCTATGATGTAATCCACATTTCCGAAACCATCGTTCAAAATGGCAGGAAGGGTCCCATCACCAATCCGCGTCAGGTCCGCAGTAATTCCGCTGCTAACACCCGAATTTAGATAGTCCAGCGCCAGCCAGCCCGAATGCTCGTAGGCCTGTATCGTATCCTGACCGTCGCCCGGATTGAGTGTTAACAATCCGCCATTGCTGACCTCGACCTCGAAAAGATCGTCAAAATTTGTGCCTTCGATAATCAGGCCGCCAGCATTCATTATCTTTTTTGAATTGCTGAGGTCGGTAATACCGTTGGTGCCTTTCAGGATTTCGCCTGTTCCGGCAATACCAAAGATTTCTACACTGATGGCGGCGTCCAGATCATCATGCGCGATCTTGGCCTGTGCGAGATTGGCGTTACCGTTGGCGTCAACGGCAGTGATATCGCGAAAATTGATGAGGTCCTCACCCTTGCCAGGTCTCAGAATATCATAATGATTTGAGTTTCCCGGGTTCAGACGGTCGTCACCATCACCACCATCCAATGAATCCGAGCCAGCCCCACCGTATAATTCATCATCGCCATCAAGACCAAAGAAGGTATCGTCACCATCATGGCCATACATTATATCGTCGCTGTTAGAACCGTAGAAGATCTCGATTCCGCTAAACGTGTCAATGTCACCCCATGGATCCTGCGCCAGGCCTGATCCTGCACCATCAAGATCAAGGTCCAGAAATAAATATGGGGTTATCTCAGCAGTTGTTGTGTCGGTATCATAGCGCAATACATCTAGAATGCCGTTGCCCTGGTACACGTCATCGCCGCTGCCGGACTGGAACACTGTCGAATTGGAACCACCAATAACAGTATCATTGCCGGATCTGTCGGCGACACTGCCGCCTGAAACATAGAATTCATCATCAAATGATGATCCGATAAGAGAGTCGCAGTAGGAAACAAGGTCTGTGCCGCCTTTGCCCTTTTGGACGGTACCGCTGGAAATGCCGTTTATCGCCGAAGCAGTCAGGTTTGCCTTGATGCCGAGTGTTGTGTTGATGACGCCGCTCGTTTCCAGCCCCCCTTCACCCTCATACGACAGGGTATTTTCACCCCCTCCACCATTGACAGTGTCGCTACCCGTTGATGTTGACGAAATCCCTGCGGGATTTGCCGAATAAAAAATATCATCAGCACTGCCTAGAATGACGACATCATTTCCGGTGGTACCTGTCTGGCTCTGTGCGGTATTGTCCAGGACACGCTCTTCGAGGTCGACCAATTCCGGTTTTGGCAAAAGGGGGATACTCGACATCTCGTTACCTTTAATATTCGATCTTACTTTCAGCAGGACCGTTTTTTGACTGATCTGGCTCCACGGGGGATCCGTACGCAAACTGTTATGTGCCAGCGTCGTGCCTGTAGGACCCCAGCCTTTGATTTGGTCACCGGTCCTCGTGTATGTGACTACACATTAGAGGGCTGCGACATAGACGTTCGGATAGCAGAGGTAGCCCTAGACTATGGCGAATTCGCGGCCAATTTTATGGAATACTTGGGCATTTTTTCGCTAATGCGGAGATATTTTGCCACGCGATGCATAACATCTGCATTTCAGGTGTCGGGTCCGATCAGGCCCAGTCCGCGCAAATAAACGCCAATCCCGCTTTCCAGCAAATCCTCAGCTTCAAACGGGATCTGCGTTCCCGCTGAATTACGCGCAAAAAGTTCAACGATGCCGTGGCTCATGGCCCAAACATGGGCACTAAACATTGTCGGAGGCGGTCGTTTGTCAGCGGGTATGTACTGGCTCAGATCTGAAGCGGCCCGATCCAGAACGGCCCGGGCCCTGCCAGCGGCGTCTGCCAATTCAGAGGTGTGGTTGTTTGCAATACCACTTTCGAACATTGCAATGTAGTGACCGGGGTATCGTCTTGCAAATGCCAGATAGGCGCGACCTGTTGCCTCAAAGGCGGCCAAGGCCGAAGGTTGCCCACCGTCATATGCATACTGCATAACATCTGAAAAGATGTCATACCCTTGCCGGGCGGCTTCGGCGATCAGATCTTCACGCCCTGCAAAATGGCGATAAACAGCGGCCGGTGTGACACCAGCCGTTTTCGCGGCTTCGGACAATGTAAAACCAGAGGGACCTTTTTCGCGGATCAGAATTAGGGCGGCTTCTACCAGCGCCTGCCGGAGGTTGCCGTGATGATAACCTCTTTTTGGCATCAGGTGATACATTCGCTCGGGAGGACGATATTGCCCCGATCGTTCCTATGAAAATATCGAACATCACCCAACTTGGACATAACGGTCACCGACGGACGGACGTTCATTTCAGGTCCAAGGGATACTACGGGTGGGAGATATATTAGGGACCTGAGGTACGGTTTAGCCGGTGCGGGTAAAGGTACAGGTCGCGTTCGCCAGCCAACCGAGCTGCTCCAGGCGCGGGGATGCGTGCCACGCGGGTAGCGTCTTTGGTCGACATTGGTTGGCTGTTGGGTCATCTGCACTGGATCTGATTTTCTCATTTGGCTCAGTATGGCCTTTGGCTCCGACTAACGCAAATCGGCACGCTCTGCGGCCCGCATCACCGCCGCAACAGTCTCGTCAAGCGCGGAGTGGTGTGGCATATGACCGATGCCAGGCAGCGCAGTGAGAACGCTTTGGGGAATTTGTTGTGACAAAGGGTCTGCATGCAGCGCAAAGGCCACTGTTCGGTCCACAGTGCCATGCAGAATTTCGACAGGGACTTTGATGCCACCATAGAGCGGCGCCTGGGCCGTGATCTGCGTCAGTAGGTTTCGTCTTTGTAGGCCGTTGGCACGCAGTGCACTGCGTCTCAGGATCAAGGGGGCAGCGATATGGTCGCGATATCCGTCCGGGGCGGGTTGTGGGGAAAATACCTCTGCGATGGAGCGTTCGACATAGGCCCTGCTCACCCATGCAGAAAGCATCATCCGGACAAATCCACCAAAAACGGGATGTGAAGTGGCTTGGTAAAGGGCGGGCAGAGGGGTGTTCCACGGATTTGATGCACCCGCCAAAATCACCAATGCCGACAGTGGCAGCGTCTTATCCAAAGCCCAAGCCAATGCAACGGCCCCGCCAAAGCTGTGTCCCAACACGATAGGCTTTTCAACGCCACTTTTTTGGGCAGCCTGTGCCAATAGACGGGCCTGATCTGCAAGGGTGTCACCGGTTGGCGATATTGCCGGGGTGTGACCATGGCCTGGTCTGTCTATGACCGTCACGCGAAAGTTCTGCGCCAGTGCCGGGGCAAGGCCGAAGTCCATGTCGCGCGTATTGCCGCCAGAGCCGTGTATCAGCACGACGTCCGGCCCCGAGCCCATCTGAACCACATGTACGGTTTGTCCATCCACATCGACCAGTTGTCCATCCGCCGGGAAATCGGCACGTGCGCGTGCCTCATTGCGCAGGGCCTTGACGTAGCTGACCGCAACAACCAGCATAAATATAACAACTAGGCCGAATATCCCCTTGATGATCATGGCGTATCAGGTCCTCAGGTCAGTCGAGCTGCGCCCGATCTGCGAGATATCATAAGGCGTGGTCAGATAAATCTCTGACAGCCAGTTTCCATAAAGCAGATGTGCATGGCTGCGCCAACGGTTTTGTGGTGGCTGAGAGGGATCATCATCTGGATAGTAATTGGCCGGAATATTGATTGGTTTTTCCTCGGCAACATCACGATCATACTCTTGTTTTAAAGTGTCGCTGTCATATTCAAAATGATTGAAGACATAAAGCGCGCGGTGCTTGGGGTCCTCTACCAGACAAGGGCCTGTGTCTGTGCTGTCAATCAGGATCGGCAAGGCTGCGGCGGCGATCTCGGATCGGCGCAATTCCGTCCAGCGGCTGACCGGAATCACCATGTCATCGGAGAAGCCGCGCAGATACGGCGAAGCCGGTGCACAATTTCGATGTCTCACACAGCCGAATGCCTTTGCCTCCAGCAAATGTTTGGGGACCTGATGGAAATGGTTGATCATTGCCATCCCCCCCCAACATACACCGAGGGTCATATGAACATGCGTCTGGGTCCAGTCAAAAATTCGGGTCAATTCATCCCAATAGGTGACATCTGTGTAGTCGAGGTGTTCAATCGGAGCACCGGTAATGATCAGCCCATCCAGTTTTTCATTTGATGCCTCCACTTCGCTGAAAGGACGATAGAATTCTTTCATGTGTTCGGCCGCAGTGTTGCGGGTTTCATGTTCGGACATCCGGATCAGAGACAGTTCGATCTGCAAAGGGGTTGCGCCAATCAGCCTTGCAAACTGGTTTTCGGTTTGGATCTTTTTGGGCATCAGGTTCAGCAACCCGATCCGTAGGGGCCGGATATCCTGTGCTGCGGCCAGCTCTTCTGACATGACCATTACG
>JAYQEA010000087.1:0-17025 GCA_038138625.1 Roseivivax sp. | reverse complement strand
CCTGCGCGTCTTTGTATCCCAAGTCACCCGAATTCAGAACGCCATTTGCGAAAACACCCTGATTATGTGCGGGGTCGCTGTAGCCGGGCGAAAGATGGTCCCCTTGGATCGAAATAACGCCAATTTCCTCGACATCGCAGACGTCTCCCAGTGATCCATCGTTGTTCAGTTTCAGAACGTCAACCTGTGTGTATGGCAAAGCCCATCCGACAGATCCCGTGGTGCCTGTTCCTGACACCGGATCAATGCTTATCAACCCTGACGCCTCGGTCATGCCAAGTATTTCAAACAACGTGCGTCCTGTGACCTCTTGGAATTTTTGCCCCACAGCTGGTGGCAGCAGCGAGGCGCCGGTTATACCGGCGCGGACGGCACTGATGTCATGACCGTCCACAGGCGTTTGTAACACTGCGCCTATGGCGGTGGGCACGCCACCCACCACTGTCACGTTGTGATCGGCAACCATTCGCCAAAAGCCATCTACCACAGCCGGGTTCCGCAATCCCGCAGGCGTCATGATCAGCAGTTGTGTCCCTGCGATGAAGGGCGCGAGGCCTGCCGCAATCGTTCCTGCGACATGAAACAAAGGGAACGTGGCCGTCAAAATATCATTCTGGGTGTAGCCGATCATCGCCGCCCCACCGAATGCTGCCACAAGTTGGCTGCGATGGGTATGAGCCACAAGTTTAGGCACACCTGTCGTTCCACCGGTATGAAAATATGCAGCCAATTCGGTACCGCCACGCGGCATGCCAAACGTCAAATGATCGTCAGGTTGTCGGCTGAGCGCTGTGCCAAAATCCACGATGCCCTCTTCTTCCGGCGTTCCCTGAGGAGCCACGCGGACCAAAGTCAGATCGGGAACTTGGTCGCGTAGGGCCGTTGCTTTTTCCCAGATATCCAATTGTGGATGAGGTCCCAAAGCGACCAGAATTTTTACACCAGATGCTTTGATCAGTTCTGCTATGCTCTCTGGTTGCAATAAGAAGTTTATCGGAACAGCGTATCCAGCCGTTTCGGCCCCCCAAAGGGTGAAATGGGTCTCGACCAAAGAGGGCAACATAAATGCAACACCGGGCGCTGCGCCGCCAATCTCTGTGAACAGATTTGCGGCCTGTCGGATATGTGCCAGCAATTGCGCGTATGTGATGCGCCGCGGCTGCTCGCCAGAGGCTCCTGTCATAAGCATCGTCAGTGCAGTTGCATTGGGAGCGCGTTCCGCACTTTGCACGAAAACGTCGTAAATGCTTTGCTCTGGCAGACGCTCTGCAAGGGATTTTTGGGAAATAAAATGCTCTAGATCACGTTTGGTTCGGATCGGCTGGTTACCGAGATCGGCCATCTACTATTTTCCTTGCTCGTTATACGTTTGCGACAGGGTTCCTGATCAATCGATTTTTGGCAAGGGCTAAGGCTGGTTTACAGCATAAAGGCATATGTGGTGGGATCTGTGGACGGGTGCCTCATGTCTTGAGCTTGTGGCGCTGATCGTTTTGGGGGTGATGCGGCCTTTGTGCTTTATACGCGGCGCTACTCACTATCAGGGTGTTCTAATTGGGTTTGGATGTCACCTTGCCGATCGTAATCAACGCTGAGAGATTTGGTCGTTTTCGCGCCAAGGGCTTTCAAGGTTTCGACCTGTGATAATACGTTGCCCCGGCCGCGAGAAAGCTGTCCAAACGCATCCTGATAAGCGTCCTGCGCCTGATCCAGCCGTTTCCCAACATTTTCCATGTTGTCAACAAATCCAACAACCTTGTCGTAGAGGTGGCCCGCCCGCTTTGCGATTGCTTCGGCATTTTGGTTTCTGCGTTCTACCGCCCAAACATTCGCAATTGTTTTAAGCGCCATCATCAATGTCGTAGGGGTTGCAATGGTTACATTTTTATCCAGGGCATACTCTGTTAATGTGCCATCTTCGCGCAAGGCCTCTGAAAGGGCACCTTCTATCGGTACAAATAGAATTACGTAGTCAACGGTGGTGTTTTCTGCATTTTGATAGTCTTTTGAAGACAGGCCGGTTATATGTCCCTTCAGCGACGCGACATGTCGTTTGCGCGCTGCCAAAGAGATCTCGTCTGTTTCTGCATTGACGGCTTCGGTATAGGCCACCAGCGAAACCTTGCTGTCAATAACAAGGGTTTTTCCGCCAGGAATATTGACTACTACATCAGGCCGTAGACGTTCGCCTGTATCTGTCGTTCTATGAGCTTGAGATTCATATTCGATCCCTTCGCGCAGACCTGATCTTTCGAGAATACTTTGCAAAATCATTTCACCCCAGGCGCCTTGTTTCTGTTGATCCGATTTCAAGGCACGGGTCAGGGCCACAGCTTCTTGCGAAATTGCTTCGGACCGCTGGCTAAGATGCTGAATTTCGGCCTTTAATGCTGCCCGATCCTCTATCGTCGATTTGTAAACCGCCTTAAGCTCGGTTTGAAAATGTCCTACGTGCTCTTTTAGAGGGGTTAAAGTGGCTTGTAACTTTTCCAGATTTGATTTTGAAAACTGTTCTCCTTGAACCCGCAATGCGTCGGTGGCCAAGTCTTTGAACTTTGCTTCCATATCCTCCCGGATTTTGGATAGCATATTGATCTTTTCGTCTGACGCCGCTTTTTCGGCTTTGATTTCAGCAGCCTGCCTTGAAATGGTCGCTGTAAGCTGCATCTGTTGATTTGTCTCGGCATCCAATTTCAGACGTAGTTTCGATAAATCACCATTGAGACGGTCAATTTCCTGTTTACGTTCATCGGCAAGAGCCTCGAACCGATCGGCATTTTTCCAAGCTTCTCTCAATTCCATGTCTTTTTCTGAGTTTATTTTCTTAAGTTCAGAAACCTCACTGCTAGACTTTACATGATTGACTTTTTGCTTCCTAATCAATGACCAAAGAAGCAGTAATCCGATAGTCACCAGCAGAGCAAACGTAATTGTAGGAACGTCTATATTTTCCATTGTTGGTAGGTCCTCTCAAATGTATATTCATTTTGTATGCAAAACGGGTTTTGTACAAACAGGCGTTTGAAATTAACAGCTTGAAAAAACGTAGTACACCCCCGACATTCTTGCAATAGCACGAATTTTTTTGGCGTATTTTCAGTTCATAAAGCCTACTGTTCGTATCTTATAATTTCAGTGGATCACCTATTTGAATTTTGGTAATTGGGAGATTGAGCTATATATAACGTGTATCAAATTATTATAAATACGCAAAAATATGAAATATTTCCACCTAGAATAAATTTGATATAATGCGTAAATGTTATGGGTAATGATATTTTAAAGGACCAGTTATGATTTTGCGATAGAAAGATCCTTTTTTGAATTCATAAAAATGAATTGTGTATTTTTTAATCAACTTTACTATCCCTTGTTTTATTGAATTATTCCAAATAATGACTCTTATGCATTGATTAATAATATACACTTTTGAAATACCGGAACAGTTCATCAATAAAAGAAACCTTTGTTCAAGAGACGCGTCGAATAAATGATGAGTGCAGCAAGGGCGGTGGCTGAGAGGAAGGCCTTAGGCAATTGGTCGTAGCGGATCGCCACAGGCCGCCAATCTTTCATTGTAACAAAAGTGTTCTCAATCCAAATTGTCAACGTTTGTCGTATTTAATTAGCGTCCTGCATTGCTGCCGGCCCAGTATTTAGGGGGCGAACCGCTTTGTCATGCAAAGCTGATCTGAACCAGTCGGCATCATATGTGCGGTCACTGAGGAGCCAATCGACCTACGGCAGACTGCCGATCACCGCCCATGCGCCAATATAATCACTGATCCGAAGAGCCATCGTGAAAAGGGTCAGAAGGTGGCGGTCGCGGTCGCATATGGGTACGGCTTTGTATTCATACGGCCCCTCTTGCGATCAATCATGTGACCACGCCCCTCCTTTTTGGCGTCCAAACGGGTCGGTGTGCGGTGAACTTTTTAGACTAGTGCGTGGGCAATCACAGTCTTCTGCTTACGATATCTGGCGGTCAGGCCCACCAGCACAGGAGCGAAGAGGCCCTTGTCGCATCCGGCGAATGTGGGGCGTCTTGTTTGGGCTAATAGCAGCGGGTGCACCACGCCACCGTAAGTCATTGCGATTGATGACTATAATCCCTCAAGAAATATGCTCATCCTCAATGTGTGGTTTTCCGCGAGACGTGGGAACGTCAGGTTCCAGATGCGCCATTTGTGTGTCACTTAACCAGAAAAGATCAAACGTGGTCACCGCTTACCTTTTGAGTCGAGAAGCAGGACGTCAGGCGAAAATTAATAGATCTGGACCCTAGGGTCTGTGAACAGACAGGAGCCCCATCTCGTCCGAAATCTGGGTCAAACTTTTAAAGTTGAGGTTTAAATGGTCGAGCAGCGGTTTGTTCAGCCGGATCAGATGTGGCTGAAGGTACCTGAACTGGGCAAGGGCAGACATGCCGGAGGCGCGGCAAAGCACTGGCCTTTGTTTCAGGATGCGATGTTATAGCGCGTTTGCGCTAGACCGCCATGGCGCGGCCAGCTGCGCGCTTTCCGCAATTGCAGCAGCCAGTTCCGGCGTCCCTGCGGTAGGCGAAAATGGATATTTTAAGTATATTTTCGGTACCATGATCAGCGCCCTAGACCTTGATACGTGCTTATCGGCAGCAACACTGTCCCAGCTCACCAGACGGGATCCGGCGTAAAAAAGGAGTTCTGTCTCAGGTCATCACGGGCATGGCGGACTGATAAAGTATATCACGCTAATTGGCTTTTGGCAGAAACGGATGAGAAGGGGGCATCTACGGTGATCCCGCCTGGACGGGACCGCAAACACCAGCGAAACTGTGACGTCTGCGCCTAGATGCGGCGGCATCTTATCAAGAACGACGTTGCAAACCGGACCTGCGTCACAGCCCGCATCGCATCACCACGATTGCTCACAGATCCCAAACCCCGGCTGATTTTATTTTTGTTTTCTCCTTTGACAGATCGTTTCTTGTTCCTCGTCTGTACCTCAAAAATCCTATCGTTTATCACGATCAGCAGAACATTATCTTGATTGGACCTGTCACATGGATCTGAGACGATATTACAAGATGGTCTATCAGTCTTTTACAGCGACCAGATCTATTTCAATGACAACGTCAAAACCCAATTGGCCTGCATCCGTAACACCTGCTCCGACGCCAAAGGAACGCCGGTCCAAGGTCAGCATGCCCTGTGCGCGGGCGCTCAAACCGTCCAGCGTCAGCTCAAATGGCAAAGGGCTTTTGATGTCAATGTCCCGCAAAGACAGGGTTCCATCCAAAACGAGCGAACCGTCCGGTGCGCGTACAATGGGGCCCGCATACGTCGCTTTCGGAAACAGCGTGGTAGCAAGATAGTCTGTTCCCTTAGCGAGGTCTGTGACCGACCCAAGGGTGAGGGAATTCATGGCAATGGTCACGGTTGCGTCTCCGGCTTGGCCTACGCCGGATTTTGGGTCGTAACTGATCGCGGCAGTCCATTCATTGAAGGCGCCGGTCACTTTGGCTCCGTTTTGTGTGATTGTCAGGGCAAGAGTACCGTCCTGAACGCTCCAGTCAGACGCCACGCTGGCCAACGCAGGCGGTCCCGGGCGAGAGAGTGGTGCCGTTATTGCCACGCCGGTTACGGTGATCCAAAGCACCGCGGCCGCAGCAAATGGTGCCACACCTGATCTGGTGTGCTTTGGACTGCCAGCCTCGGTCCGCCCGGGTAACATGCGCGCCAAAGTGGCGTCGCGGTCGATAAAGACATGTTTCAGGGCGCCTGAAATATGCGCCAACAAAGACGCGACCAAGACCAATATGAACAAAAAATGCATACCTGCAAAAAGTGCCGCAACCGAATCCGACTTGGGTACAAGTGGTAAATTTTGGCCAAACGGCCACCAGATTGGGGCAAAACCATCCACGGCAGCATGGTGGAGCCATCCGCTGAGGGGCACAAAAACCAAAGCGCCGTACAGCATCCAGTGTATCACCTCTGCGGCAAAGGTCTCTAGGCGGCGATCAGGATGTAAAGCAACCGGTTTGGCTTGCGTCACCGCCCAGATTATCCGCGCCAGTGCGATGAAAAATAAAGTCACTCCAGCGGTTTTGTGCAGCGAAAACAACCAGATTTTGTTGGCAATTTCTTGTTCAGAGCCCGCAGGCAGGTTGACTGCAACAAAACCTATCGGGATCATTGTCAGGATGCCGATGGCGGTCAACCAGTGGAATGTCTTGGTCACGGCACCATAGCGTTCGGGCGTATTGGCTAAGAGCATGTTAGATGTCCATCCTTTGGCGAAATCCTGTTCCAGAAGACTACTGTTAAAATCTAGACTGACAAACTGCCGATGCGCACAGGTATCGTGCAACATTGCGTGATTGGCCCTCTTTGGTTAGACGACAAAGCAGCTTGGGGTGCCGACAGACGCAACCGGGCAGAGATACGTGAAAAGGGCAAGGACATGACACGGGCATTTTTATTCCCCGGACAGGGTGCGCAAACCATTGGTATGGGGCGTGATTTGGCTGAAAACTGGACCGAGGCCCGCGCGGTCTTTGAAGAGGTAGACGATGCGCTTGACGAAAGCCTGAGTTCGTTGATCTGGGACGGCGACATAGCGACATTGACCCTTACTGCTAATGCGCAGCCTGCCTTAATGGCTTGTTCGCTGGCGACCGTGCGGGCGCTTGAGGCAGAGGGCGTTTCGATTGACGCGGCAACTTTTGTGGCAGGCCATTCGTTGGGTGAATATTCTGCGCTGACCGCAGCCGGTGCACTCACCCTTGCCGATGCTGCGCGTTTGTTGCGCGCGCGGGGCGAGGCGATGCAGGCTGCTGTGCCTGTTGGTGAGGGGGCGATGGCCGCAATATTGGGGTTGGATCTTGAGACTGTCCAGTCCGTGGTTGAAACGGCGGCCCAGGGTCAGGTCTGCGCGGCTGCGAATGACAATGATCCCGCACAGGTGGTGGTTTCGGGTCATAAGGGCGCGGTCGAGCGTGCCACAGCCGAGGCCAAATCAGCCGGTGCCAGACGCGCCTTGATGTTGCCGGTAAGCGCGCCTTTCCATTGCAGCTTGATGGAACCTGCCGCCCGCGCAATGGCGCAGGCTTTGGCTGAAGTCGACATTTTGCGTCCTGCTGTGCCCTTGGTGGCCAATGTGGTGGCCGAAGCGGTCAGTGATCCTGCAACCATCCGGTCATTGTTGGTCGATCAGATCTGTGGCTCTGTGCGCTGGCGGGAAAGTGTGATGTGGATGGGCGCGCAGGGCGTAACAGAAACATGGGAAATCGGAGCTGGAAAGGCGTTGACTGGCATGGTCAAACGTATCGACAAAGCCATCTCCACGAATGCGGTCAACACGGCAACTGATGTACGGGCAGCCGCTGCAACACTTGCCTAAGCTATCACCCTAAAAGGAATTTCAACATGTTCGATCTAAATGGAAAAGCCGCGCTGGTGACCGGTGCATCGGGTGGTATCGGGGCGGATATTGCGCGCACCTTGCATGCTGCTGGCGCACAGGTTGGTCTTTCGGGCACACGCGAAGCGCCGCTTGAGGCTCTTGCCGCTGAATTGGGAGAGCGCGCCCATGTTTTGCCATGTAATTTGGGCGATGCCGCGGCTGTAGCTGCCCTGCCAAAGACCGCTGTTGCTGCGATGGGCAGTTTGGATATTTTGGTGAACAATGCAGGCATCACGCGGGACAATTTATTCATGCGCATGTCGGATGAGGAATGGCAGCAGGTTGTTGATGTTAACCTGACGGCCAACTTCCGGCTGTCCAAGGCAGTCTTGCGGGGCATGATGAAAGCTCGTTGGGGGCGGATTATTTCGATCGGGTCCGTCGTCGGCTCGACCGGCAATCCCGGACAGGGCAATTACGCAGCCGCCAAAGCCGGGATCATCGGCATGTCAAAAGCACTGGCCTATGAAGTCGCGAGCCGAGGTGTGACCGTCAACGTCGTCTCGCCCGGTTTTATTGCAACGGCAATGACCGAAAAACTGAATGAGGACCAGAAGCAGGCGATTCTGAGCCAGGTGCCATCCGCACGCATGGGCACACCCGCCGAAGTGGCGGCGGCCGTTTTATATCTTGCCAGCGCAGAGGCCGGATATATCACAGGCACCACGCTGCATATAAACGGCGGCATGGCCATGTTGTAATTGGCTGAGGAGATGCTTGTTTGTCGCCTTATCCATGGTTAACTGTTTGCGACGAACGGTGATGCGGTCAGTCATGCAGTATCCGCAATGCAGACAATCGGTGAAATCGTTTGCGTCGCGGAGCAGACGTGCTATAGGCCCATCAGTTTTTAGCGGTAACCGCCGCGTCACCCAATGGTGACCAATGGCGGTCCGTCATGACAAAGGCCCGTGAGGGCTTGGCGCAGCCCCGATGGACGGGGCTAGGGAACATCGGACAACACGTCCGAAAACGTGAGGAAAAAACATGAGCGACATCGCAGATCGCGTGAAAAAGATTGTTGTCGAGCACTTGGGTGTTGAAGAGGACAAGGTTGTTGAAGCGGCCTCTTTCATTGATGACCTTGGCGCAGACAGCTTGGACACCGTTGAATTGGTGATGGCCTTTGAAGAAGAGTTCAGCATCGAGATCCCGGACGATGCCGCTGAAACCATTCAGACCTTTGGCGATGCAGTCAACTTCATCAAAGACGCCTCCTGATCTAAAACACGGCTCACAGACCTTTTTAGCGGCGTGTCCATAGGAAATGGCACGCCGTTTTTCATTTTTCAGAAGATTAATTCATTCTTATTTCGAATATAAAAAGCGCATGCTACCGGCCCGACGGGTAACATTTTTAAAATTGCGCCAATCATGATATACCTTGAGGGAACCGATCAACCCCGAGCGCGATGGAAGAAACCAATGCAGATAGTTCCCACGCTTGAACTCATGGATGGTCGGTGCGTTTCTTTGGACAAAGGCGATCTGCGCCAACCCGTGATTTGGCATATTGATCCGATTGCCAAGGCGCAGAGTTTTGCGGCAGCCGGGGCGTCAATCATGCGAATCACGGATTTTGATGCGATCAAAGGGGTGGAAAACAGTCCAAATACCGCTCTTATCATCGAGATTATCCGTCAGGCTGGCATTTCCGTCCAAGTGGCGGGTGGTATGCGCAGCGCTCAGAACGTGACCGACTGGATTAATCTTGGTGCCGCACAGGTCGTCGTTGGATCTCTGGCTGCGCATGCACCCGACACAGTTCTGGAATTGAGCAAGTTTTATCCCGCGATGATCATGCTTAGTCTTGATGTGTATCAAGGTCATCTGATGACCAACGGTTGGCGGAACCGTGCCTCTTTCACAGCCGAGGCCGTTTTGTCCGCCTATGGCGACGCGCCCTTGGCTGGCGTGGTCGTTACTGACATAGATAGCGATATTGATGAAGTGGATGCCAAACTCGGCGTGATTTCGGGTCTTGCGTCAAAGGTGTCTCATCCTGTCTTTGCCGGTGGCGTTGTGCGTAATCTGGATGATGTTGCCCGGCTCAAATATGTTGCAAATATTTCTGGGGCATTGGTTGGGCGGGCCCTGTTTCGCAAAAATCTCGATCTTCATGACGCGTTGGTGTTGGCGCGGCCAGAGGCCGAGGAAGTGGCCTCTTTTATCTGAAAGCTGGAAAATTGCGTTGAAACTTGCCTGCATTTACGTTTGGGCACGTCTCAGGCTTGCCCCCGGGGTAACCTGCGGGATAAGACCGGCAGAAGAAAATAAATAAGGGAAGGGCTGTGCTATGCGTCGAGTGGTCGTCACCGGATTGGGTTTGGTAACTCCGTTAGCTTCAGGGGTTGAAGAAAGCTGGAACCGTATTCTTGACGGTCAGTCTGGCGCGGGCCCGATTACGCGATTTGACAGCAGTAATCTCGCCACGACATATGCCTGCGAGGTACCATACGGCGATGGTAGCGATGGTACGTTCAATCCCGATGACTGGCTGGCCAAGAAAGAGCAGCGCAAGGTCGATACCTTCATCCTGTACGGGCTGGCCGCGGCACAGATGGCGGTCGAGGACGCAGGCTGGATGCCGGATGCGCTTGAGGATCTGGAGCGTACCGGCGTTATGATCGGATCGGGAATCGGAGGCCTGAACTCTATTGCGGAAACAGCCTATCTGATCCGGGACAAGGGACCACGCCGGGTGTCGCCGTTTTTTATTCCGGGCGCCTTGATCAACCTGATCTCTGGCCAGGTTTCGATCAAATATGGCTTTAAGGGGCCTAACCACTCGGTTGTGACAGCGTGCTCAACCGGGGCCCATGCGATCGGGGATGCGTCGCGTCTTATCCAGCATGGCGATGCCGACGTCATGGTGGCGGGTGGTGCCGAAGCGGCCATTTCGGAAATCGGGATTGCGGGCTTTAATGCGTGCAAAGCGTTGTCGACCAAACGTGCGGATGATCCCAAATCAGCCAGCCGTCCGTATGATGCGGACCGTGACGGGTTTGTGATGGGCGAGGGCGCGGGAATTGTGGTGCTCGAGGAATACGAACATGCCAAGGCGCGTGGTGCTAGGATTTATGCCGAGGTCTGCGGGTATGGCCTGTCGGGTGATGCCCATCACATCACCGCACCTGCCGAAGACGGCGAGGGCGGCGAACGGTCCATGCGTGCTGCGTTGAAAAATGCAGGCATTGTTCCGGGACAGATCGATTATATCAACGCTCACGGAACATCGACAATGGCAGACGTCATCGAATTGGGCGCGGTCGAGCGTATGATGGGCGAGGATGCGCAGACTGTAACGATGTCTTCGACCAAATCGGCCACAGGTCATCTTTTAGGGGCTGCCGGAGCCATAGAGGCTATTTTTTCAGTTCTTGCCATTCGTGATCAGGTTGCGCCGCCGACAATCAATCTGGACACTCCTGCAATTGAGACACGGGTAGACCTGGCCCCCAATAGCAAGCGCGAACGCAAAATCGACTATGCCTTGTCCAACAGCTTTGGATTTGGCGGCACAAACGCAAGCGTTATTTTCGGGAAAGTCGACTGACATGTGGCGAAGTCTGGCGTCGAGCGTACTGACGTTACTGCTGGTGGGGACTTTCGTTGCGGGGGGTGTTCTAATGTGGGCGCGGGGTCAGGTAGATGATTCCGGTCCCCTGGCACAGGCCATTTGCATCAAGGTAGAACCCGGATCCAACATGCGGACGTTATCTGATCGCCTCGAAGGACAGGGGGCGGTGTCATCTGCGTCACTGTTCCGCCTTGGTGCGGATTACGCCGAGAAAAGCGCCCAGCTTAAAGCGGGCAGTTTCTTGATCCCCGCAGGGGCCTCCATGACCCAGATAGTGGATATTGTGACGCGGGGCGGGGCCAGTACCTGCGGCACCGAGGTGGTGTTCAGAATTGGTATCAATCGCGCCACGGTGCAAGTGCGCGAACTTGATCCCGTGACTGGCCGCTATTCCGAACGCGCCAGTTTCAATCCCAACACAGACGCGGCACCTGAGGCATACAGCCGGGTCAAGTCGGAAACCGGCACACGGTTTCGCATTTCCCTGGCCGAGGGCGTGACCAGCTACCAGGTTCTGCGTGAACTGGAACAGATCGACGTTCTGGAGGGTGCGGTGCCGGATCTGCCGCCCGAAGGATCCCTGGCCCCCGATAGCTATGAGGTGCGCCCCGGAGACACCCGGCAATCTGTGGTGGACCGCATGCGTCGCGCGCAGCAAAGAGTACTTTCCGACGCATGGGACAACCGCGTGGCGGGTCTGCCTTACGCCAGTCCGCTAGAGGCATTAGTGATGGCGTCCATCATCGAAAAGGAAACCGGCGTGTCCTCTGAACGTCGTCGGGTGGCCAGTGTTTTTGTGAACAGGCTGCGCGAAGGATGGCGGTTGCAGACAGACCCGACCGTGATCTATGGCATTACCAAAGGCCAGCGTTCGCTTGGCCGTGGCCTGCGGCGCAGCGAACTTGACCGTCGCACCCCGTGGAATACCTATGTAATAGACGGGCTGCCGCCGACGCCCATTGCAAACCCGGGCCGTGCGGCCATCGAGGCTGCCCTTGACCCAGAGGATACCGATTATTTCTTTTTCGTGGCCGATGGCAGTGGCGGACATGAATTCAACACAACCCTGCGTGCACATAACCAAGCCGTTGCACGTTTGCGTGCGCGCGAGGCAAGTGGGAACTGAAGCCCTCCGCTGTGCAGCCTGATCGATAACTTCACCTTATTTTCTGGCTGTTCGGCAACGGTAAGATCGGGCTTCATCACAGGCAATGACAAGAGGAACGTCTCTATGATGAAAAAAACTCAGATGCGGCCTTTGGGTTTGCCGGGCGGGGGATCCTTTCCCGTGGTCACACCGATTATGCCATCGGTGGTTTATGCCGCGGCCACACCAGACGCGCTGGATCATATGTACGAAAATGGTGGGGGATATGTCTACGCCCGCGAGGGACACCCCAATGCCAGCGTCTTGGCGGCCCGCATTGACGCACTGGAAGGCGCCCAAGGAGGGATCGTCACAGGATCGGGGATGGCGGCTGTGACAGCGGTGCTCTACGGGTTGCTGCGCTCCGGGGATCGGGTGGTCGGAGGAGACCAGCTTTATGGACGCAGCTTGCGGATGATGACGCAGGACTTACCGCGCATGGGCATTACCTGCGTTTTAGCGGATGCCTGCGACGCGACGGCAATGCACGACGCCATCACACCCGAGACGCGCTTGGTGATGATTGAAATCGTATCAAATCCCACACTGCGGATCGCCGATGTGGATGGAATAGTCGAACGTTGCAAAGAGGTTGGCGCCCTCTTGGTGGTCGACAACACGTTTACAACGCCACGGGGGTTCCTGCCTTTTGACCGCGGTGCCGATATTGTCTTGCATTCTGTAACCAAGCTGCTGGCCGGACATGCAGATGCGACCCTTGGGTATGTTGCGGCCAAAGATCCCAAGATTATGGCAGAGATTGACGGATGCGCGCAGACAATGGGCCTGACCGCAAGCCCGTTTGATTGCTGGCTGGCGGAACGTGGATTGATGACGTTTGATCTGCGGTTTGATCGTGCGCAGGATACGGCGCGCCGTCTGGCAGATCATTTGTCAGGGCAGGATGGCATCTTGCAGGTGATATATCCCGGACGCAGTGATCACCCCGATCATGCACGGGCGCAATCTGTCTTGCGTGGCCAACCGGGAAATATGGTCAGTTTTGAACTGAACGGTGATCGCGCACAGACCAACGTTTTTACTCAGGCCATGTCAGATCTCAGTTTTGCACCAACCTTGGGGGACGTTTCCACAACGCTATCGCATCCAGTCTCAAGTTCCCACAGATCCGTCGCGGACACCGATAGGCGGGCGCTGGGCATCACCGAGGGATTTTTTCGTGTTTCGGTTGGTTTAGAGGAACCCGATTCCCTGTTGGCAGCTTTTGATGCAGGGCTTGACGCTGTGCGGTCAATGTAACCCGTTTAACCACTGTAGCGTGATATCGCTTAATCGATTTTGGCACTTACCTACGCCCGCAGACCGCCTTTATGGTTCCCACGGACGCGGACCAACGGCGTCAGGTATTCAACAATCTCATGGAAAACGCCGCCAGATGCAGCCGTAGTGGTGGCGTGGTTTTTCGTTGCAATCGTTGATCACAAGACCAATCAGACAGCCAACACCCTATTTGCAGCGAAAAGCGCTGAGTGGTTCGTCGGATTAAATCAAAACTCTAAATCTGGTCCACACCCCATGTGAGGCATTTGGGAGTGATGGTCTTGGGGCGTTTCGGTTTCAGCCCCTGATGTCAGGCCGATGCTCGGCAACGGGTATGCCATGTGTTAAGGCCACTGCCAAATACCTTAAAAAGAACGGCAAAATTTTGGTCGAATGGATCCTGTCGGACGCGACGCCAATGCAGACTTGTCCAAACGGGGGGGTCACAAAGGCGTAAAAGCCGTCTGATCTGCGTGGTTGGGCTTTGGGCCCATATGCGCGTTTGTTCGCGCGGGCGATTATTTGAACGACTGGTGCTTAAGGCATGCTCTGCAGTGGAGGGCTGGACATTGTTGGTGCTATGCCGTCTCGGACAGTGATGAGTGCAGCGAACCACTTTGCCACCAAAAGCGCAGCGCCGTCGCCACCATGCCAATTTTGTTCGGGTCTATTCTGTGTCTGTTCCCCGCAGACCCAAAATGGCGATGATCCCAAGGCAGGCAACACCGCAGACAGCAACGTTAAAGGGCTGCCAGTTCGCGACAATAATAGCTACGAGGGCCCATATTACCGCGAGGCTATATTCCGGTGCGCGGTGAAGTTGATATTGGGTGGCGATAGCCAGTACCAATCCGCCGCTTAGGGCGAACAGGGCGGCAACAGTCGGATTGAGACCCAACTCGCCCCCCAAAAGCAAACCAACGGCCACGGCAAAAGCCGCCGTCAACCAACCGCAGTATATGGCCAGCGGTGTTAATTGAAGCCAACGATCAGTCTCGCCCGTTCGAAACAAAGCGATCAATCCTGTGGCCAGCATAAGACCCAAGAGCCCTGTCGCTGCAACCGGCGAGGCCTTGGCGACAACGAGCCATAGTGTGCCCAGCACCAGACTGACGAAAAGGGCGGGGCGCATTGGTCCCCAATCCATGTCGTCCGCCCGGTACCACAGCCCGAAAACGCTTGAAATGATCAGCAAGCTGTAGATCAGGCCCCAGATACCAAAGGCGTAGCGCGCAGGTAGGATCGGAGGATCGACTTGGGGCACTGTGAATGCCTCCATGTCAAAGCCACCGAACCCCGGCGTGGCTAATGGAGCAAGCACAAATGTCGCCGTCGCAACTGCGACCAAAATTGCCCAGACACGGGCCATGTACCGCGCCCCTAAACCATCTGGCCGTCAGCAGACAGGCGGGTTTTGCCCCGCAGCCACGGGTGCAACACCTCCGGAAGCGTCACCGACCCATCTGCTTGCTGCCCGTTTTCCAACACCGCGATAAGGCATCGTCCGACCGCCATCCCGGACCCATTCAAGGTGTGCACAAATTCCGGTTTACCACCGTCTGCGGGCTTGAAACGCGCATTCATACGGCGGGCCTGAAAATCACCACATACCGAGACCGAGCTTATCTCTCGATAGCTGTTCTGTCCCGGCAGCCAGACCTCGATATCATGTGTTTTTCGCGCCCCAAATCCCATATCACCGGTGCATAACACCACTGTCCGATAAGGCAGCCCCAGCTTCTCCAAAATGGTTTCGGCGCAACGGGTCATCCTGTTGTGTTCCTCAAGGGATGCGTCGGGATGTGTGATCGAGACCATCTCGACCTTTTCAAATTGATGCTGGCGCAGCATGCCTGATGTGTCCCGACCCGCGCTGCCCGCTTCCGATCGAAAACACTGGGTATGTGCGACGTAGCGACGTGGCAAAGAGGATGCCTCGACCGTTGTACCGTAAACAAGATTGGTCAAAGTCACTTCGGCTGTGGGCACCAGCCACCAGCCATTGGTGGTCCGATAGCTGTCTTCGCCGAACTTTGGCAGCTGCCCTGTGCCATACATCATGTCGTCCTTGACCAGAACGGGTGTCCAGGTTTCGGACAGACCATGGTCTTCGATGTGGGTATCGATCATGAATTGTGCCAGTGCCCTGTGCAATCGCGCAACACCGTTGCTAAGAACCATGAAGCGAGAGCCCGACAGTTTGGCAGCCGTCTCAAAATCCATGCCGGGTTTGACACCGCCGATCTCGAAATGCTCGACCGGTTGGAAATCGAACGTCCGCGGGGTGCCCCATGTACGGATCTCGACGTTATCGTTTTCATCGGCCCCCATGGGGACATCTTCCAAAGGCGCATTGGGCACGCCCATCAGCAGCTCTGTCAATTCTGCATCGAGGTCTTTTGCGCGGGTCTGCATGGCGGCCACTTCGTTCTTTTTCTCGCCCACCAATGCGCGCAGGCGGGCAAATTCGGCCTCGTCTCCGCGCGCTTTGGCAGCACCCACGTCCTTGGCCGCTTTTTTCTGATCAGACTGCGCAAGCTCGGCGGCGCGTATCGCGGCGCGCCGTGCCTCATCCATAGACAAGATCGACGATGACAGCCCCTCGGACCCGCGCTGTGCGAGCGCCGCATCAAAGGCGGCAGGATTTTCACGAATGGCTCGAATGTCATGCATCGGTCACGCTCCTATTACTGAATCGCCCCCTTATGCCCGATCTCTTTGCGGGCTGGTAGGGCCTGCATCGCCCCCAAGCGCGTTAGTCCGCAGGAAGTTGCTCAATTCGCGCGGCGGTCAGCCCGCTGCGGCTGCTTTGGCTGACCACTCCGACCACCGCCCAGCCCTGTGCGCCATAGCTCAGCACCGGCCCGCCGGAATTGCCGGGCAATGTCGGACAGTCCAGATGCAGCATGTTGTGCCATCGTCCCTGACACCCGAAAGAGGCCGACAACACATGCGGACGGGTACCGAGATAGCCAATCAGGGCAAAGGGCCCGGGCGGCTGGTCTTGCGCCAATGGCAGGGGGGGCAGGTCCATCGCATGCTCGAGCGTGAGCAGCGCCAGATCGCGGGCAGGGGTCAGATCACCGCCGCGCACCTCGGCAAACAAATGGATGTCGCGCGCGGTTGCCGCCCCCGCATAGGTGCCCCGATGCCAGCCTGCTACAAACACCACATCGCGCGTCCGCACCACACGCCCGTTGCGCAGCACGCAATGTGCGGCTGTCAGCACCCTGTCGGGGGCGATCAAAGTCCCCGAGCACATGCCGCGCCGGTTGTAGCCGCGGATATTGACCCGCCCGATGGCCTGCCATGCGCGGTGTTCGCCGTCAGGCAGCGGCAGCGGCAGGCCTTGGGCATCAGCCGCAGTCGTCACCAAACAGATCAACAGCGCCAGCACAGGGATCATGGGATGTCGCTGCCGTCAGGGGCCATGCGCAGGGTGTTTTTCTGCCAGTCGCGCCATGCGGTTTTGTAGTCCCGGGGGCTTAGATTATCGTGGAGCCAATGCGTCGGGGGATCGACGCCATCGGGCAGACGTGTTCGTCGATCCCCATTCGAGGCATCGCCAAAG
>JAYQEA010000086.1:0-17101 GCA_038138625.1 Roseivivax sp. | reverse complement strand
ACACAAATGCAGGACAAACCCGAGCTACGAATGACCCTGAAAATGAGGCAGGTCAGAGTGCATGGATGGCCTAGGTTCCATCGTGATAATGGTTTCAAAGGCGGGTCGGCGTAGCCTGATGTAATGTGTGGTCTGACCGTGTTGTCGTGTTTCCTCCATTGACGATGGTTGCTGCAAATTTGCTGCACCGAAGGAAGCGTGCATTATTCACATGATCTTCCTTCGGTGTTTAGAGCGACAGATTTTTAATTCAGAGTGCTTTGGACAATACAGAGCTAAGCCGTCTAACAAATTCTACAGGGTCGGCTACGTCCTCACCCTCAACAATTCGAGCCTGATCAAAAAGCAGGTGCGCCGCATCACCCAAAAGCTCGTCCGTGCTTGCATCATCGCCCTGTGCGCGGTCGTTAAGCTTGGCAATAATCGGGTGCGTTGGATTAAGTTCCAGAACGCGCGGCATGCTGGATTGCAACTGTCCGTGGCGCATCAACAATCGTTCCAGATTTACGTCCATATCCCCGTCATCTGCAATCAGGCATACAGGGCTATCGGTCAGGCGTTTGGACGACCGTATATCTTTTACGCTGTCCCCCAGCACCACTTTGAACGCAGCAATCAGGTTTGCTAGATCCGTTTTATCTTCGTTTTTTGGGGTGTCTTCATCGCTGGCAATATTGTCCAGATCGGCAGCGCCGCGGGTGATGGATTTCAAAGGTTTTCCATCAAACTCCGTGACGTGCTGCAGCCAGAACTCATCAACATGATCTGAAAGCAACAGCACCTCAATGCCCTTTGCTTTGAAGCCTTCCAAATGGGGCGACTTGGCAACTTTTGAACTGTCTTCGCCGGTGATGTAGTAGATCGCTTCCTGCTTATCTTTCAGCCGCTCGATATACCCTTTCAGAGTGGTCAGCCCTTCGGTACCTGTGGAAGAAAAGTGACAAACCTCCAAAAGCCGATCGCGCAGGGCAGGGTCTTCGACCAGACCCTCTTTCAGAACAGCGCCAAAGTTGGTCCAAAAGGTCGCAAAGGCGTCTGTGTCTTTGGCCTTTTTCTTAAGTTCACTCAAAACTTTTTTGCTGATCGAAGTTTTGATCTTGGCCAGCGTTGGGTTTGATTGCAGCATTTCCCGAGACACGTTGAGCGACAGATCCTGTGAATCTACAACCCCGCGCAGAAATCGCAGATAGGCTGGGATCAGATCCTGCGTCGTGTCGGAAATGAACACCCGATTGACGTACAACTTAACGTGGCTTTTGCGATCGGCATCAAATAAATCAAGCGGTGGGCTGGACGGCACATACAGCAGGCTGGTGTGGTTCACGGCACCTTCGACCCGGTTATGCATGACATGCCACGGTTCATCAAAGGCATGTGAAACGTGCCGGTAAAATTCAGTATGCTGCTCTTCGGTGATGTCTTTGGAAGCACGGGTCCAAATCGCCGAAGCCGAATTCAAGGCTTCATCGTCGAGCAGTACAGGAAAGCTTATATGATCAGAGTATGTCTTGATTATATGACGGATGCGCTGTTGTTCCAGGAACTCTTCGGCGTCTTTTTTCAAATGCAGGACAACCGTAGTGCCGGTGGTGTCTTTTTGTCCCGGTTCAATAGAAAACGACCCTTTGCCGTCCGAGGACCAAAGCCAGCTATCGGTGTCGCCTGCTTTACGCGTTTGCACATGCACCTGATCCGCCACCATAAAGGCGGAATAAAAACCGACGCCGAACTGACCAATTAAACCAACCTTTTCCTTATCTTCGGCTTTGAGAGCTTCGATAAAGGCACCGGTTCCTGACCGTGCAATCGTGCCCAGAGTATCCAGCAGATCCTGGTGGTTCATGCCAATACCATTATCAGATACGGACAACGTCCCGGCGTCTTTGTCGACAGCAAGCGAGATGGCGAATTCATCGGATGTCTGTGCAAGGCCGGTATCGGTCAAAGAGGCATAACGAAGCTTATCGCATGCGTCTGATGCATTCGACACAAGTTCGCGCAGAAAAATCTCGCGGTTTGAATAAAGAGAGCCCGCCACGATATCCAGCAACTGCCCTACTTCAGTCTGAAAAGAAAACACTTCCTTTTCGGTTTTAGTCATTTTGGGTGCCTCACAGCTTATGCAAAAGTTGGCGCGAATGTATGGACGCTGGCGCCAGATACAAGCAGTTTTGCTTGAGAAGTCCTCAAAGTCATAAGCGCGCTCATCGCTACTATAATTTCATGGCGGCAGCTCATCAATCCTGTTCATATTGTGATCTGCGGTGCGGGTTAGGACATCTGAAAGCCAGTCCGGCATCCTGCACATGTGGCCGGTGACGGAACCGGACTTGCTCAAGGATATCGAGACATGGAGCGGCACAAAGGCCGTGGCAACCAAGGGTGTCAATCAATCTGGCGGGCAGGTCTCTAGCGCGTCATTCGGCGTGAATGAGCACAAGCGCCCCGTCCTGCAATCCGAGGACATTATGCGCATCGGCGAAGGCAAGCAGATCATCCGCACGGGCAAGCAGGACGGCATCAAGCTCTATCTCGCTGAACGCGTCCCATACTACACCGTGCCAAAGTGGAACGCCGCCCTCAAAGACGTGCGCAACGTCCATTTCAAGCCCCGATAGGGCAGCCCCCCTGTAGTCGCTTTACACCCCCGAGGGGGGGGCGAAATTGAAGGGAGAGGATGATAGAATGCATTTTTGTTTGGATTGAGGGTAAGCAAGCCGCTTGCTTTGTTGCAGAGTACTTCCAATCACATATGCGTATTGAACATGAGATAGAGATTTGTCTAGTGAGAGGGCGAGATGCCTAAGAATGCTTGGCTATGGCGTGATACATCTTTTTCTATGTTATATAGGTTTGTATGATCCCGATAGGTTTAGCCACACGAGAGCATTTCCTCTTGTCTATTTTGGTATCGCTTTTGGCCCAATTGCTTTTGCCGTTGAAAATTGTGTCCGATTTTACATGAGGAGTCCGGAAAATGAATGATTTCACCATAAACTTTGAGGACATTCAGGATTAACTAGAAAATAGAAGCTTTGGGTACAAACGAAGAGGGTGAGCAAAATATTTTCAATTCCATTGGGGTGCTCGTCAACGCTCCCTACGAACTAATTCCACACGCTCCGACTAGATACACTGCAATGGCAGTCAATGACCTGGTTTTTGGGACAGCACATCACGCTTCTGACGGGTCGTTCACAGTTCGAGATGGTCTTGAGTTAGGGGGCGGAATATTAGGCGGCCTTGCAGGAACCTTTGTTGGCGGGCCGTTCGGTGGCGTAGGTGCCGTGGGCGGTGGAATTGGCGGCGAAGCTTTGGGCGGAGAACTGTATGACACTGGGGGAGTAGTGGGACGAGATTGGTCGCACACTGTTGCAGTACAGGTGCATGGCCAAGGCGCAGATCAACTCGCCCAACGTTTCAGTACTATCGGCTCAAAGTGGGAAAACGGTCAACGCGTTGATATCATCCACGTCACAGAAAACGGCCCTGCTGGACCAAAGCAATGGGTTTATACAGTTCCACACGGGCAAACAGAAATTGATCGGCTAAATGCAGAGGCGTCTGCTACTGGTCCTGCGGCGGGAACAACTGGTGGAGGCGACCAATGCTTTCTCGGTGACACCCCAATTCAGATGTGGCCGCTCGATCCATCGATCAAACCGCGTGCTGACGGCAGTTACGACGAGGCGTTTGTGCTCTCAAAGGTCTGGGAAAAGCCAATCAGCGAGATCAAGGTGGGCGACATCGTCGTGGCCTATGACGACAAAGGCCGACTTGGCCCCAAACGCGTCCTGCACATCATGGAAAACCGCGCCACGCATATCCTAGATTTCTGGGGCACAGGAACCACGCCCCAATCATGAATATTCTGCGCTACTATCAACTGAAAAGTTGGCTCAATGGGCGATATGATGATCCATGCCTCGGCCACGCTGCAAAAGCCTGATGGCTCATGGGAGGAACCCAAAGCAGGCAAAGTGCGCTTTGGCACAAGGATCATTCTGCCGGATGATCGGCATATGTCCCTCAAGGCAATGGCCGCAAGCGAGGGCTGGCAGGTGTCTGACAATGGTTGCATGGTTGCTATGAGGAACGGTGAGGATGGAGAGGTTCAGGAGCAAAAGTGCCTGTTTGCCACTATCTGCAATTTGAAACTCAACCAATTGCAACATTTTTTCCAAAAATGTTAGATCGCCAGCGGCCAGTACAAAGGTAAAAAAGGAGGAGAAGATTTCTATTTCTGCCTTCAAAAAAATGGCTGAACTTTCAATGCTCCGTGGTGGTTAACGCGTAAAATACCCGTGGATAGGGCAAAAAAATCATTTGGTGCAGGGCCTTAGGAAAAGAAAATAGAACGGGCGTTTACAGATGTTTAGTCTCAGACATCCGCACATATCTGTTTTCTGTGGCGCTCAGAAACGGTAGCTAAGCCCAACGTTCAGGGCGTTTGTGATGATATTGGTGGATAGATCACCGCCGCCATCAAGTTCGGCCTCGTTCATTGAAAACGTGAACTGGTATTCTGCAAAGGCTGACAGATTGTCACCAATCGGGCGGCTCATACCAGCAAGCAGCCGCATTGACGGACCCGTCAGCTGATAGCCAAATGTCCGTGCGCCGCCATTGGGCTGAGCATCGACATGCGGCAATGCAATGCCAAGGCCAGCACCTGCGTAGGGCGTGTATGCTGCCATACGTCCCGTCCACTGATCAGGCCAACGTTGCATGTAGTTTACAGTGATGATGTTGTGGCCGTCGGTAAATTCCAAACGATCGAATCCGAGCGCTGTGCGATCGGCATCTTTTGCATAGACTTTGGCATGTGTCAGCTCGATGGCGACACCGCGATCACTGCCACGCCACCATGTACCCCGAACGCCGTAATAAGGGGGTGCTGCAAAGCTTTTCCCTGCCCAACCAACCGCGGCATCGAATGCGCCAATATCGGGATGTTGGCCTGACACATTGCTATGAGGTGCGGTTTGCCAGCCACCATAGATGGACGCTTCAAAATCTTGGGCTGCGACCACTGTGGTAAACAAACCAAGAAGACCGGAAATGAAAAGAATCAGGCGCATTTAGAAGTCCTTCAGAAAAGCGATCTGATACCTTTATCAGGTTTAACGGCGCTGTAACGGCATTATCTTGTGAAATTAACCGCCGACGGACGTAATAAACCGCGACACTTCCGCGCTAATGGTCGCGCGGGGACAAAGCATGCTGGACGCAGATTTTAGCCAGAGCTAAGTAGACGCGAGATCAAACGCAGCAACTGATAAAGCTGTCTGGTCGCAAACAAAACACGCGGCCTTAAAATTTGGAGTAACCCCGTGACCCACGAAGACCACGAAGGCACCCGAAGGGACTTTCTCTACTATGCCACTGCAGGTGCAGGTGCTGTTACTGCTGGTGCAGCGGTATGGCCCCTTGTAAATCAGATGAACCCTTCCGCAGACGTGCGCGCGCTTGCTTCTATCCGCGTCGGCGTAGACGGAATAGCAGAAGGTACCCAGCTTACTGTAAAATGGTTGGGCAAGCCTGTGTTCATACGCCGACGGACCGCAGTCGAGATCGAAGAGGCCCGTGCTGTGCCAATCGCCGATCTACAAGACCCCGAAGCCCGTAACGCCAATCTACCCGCCACAACTGATGGCGCCGATGCCAATCGCACACTGCCGCCTTTTGAAGGTGATGATACCGGCGAGTGGTTGGTTATGATGGGCGTTTGCACGCACCTTGGTTGCGTGCCGTTAGGCGATGGCGCGGGAGAGTACAATGGCTGGTTCTGCCCGTGCCACGGCTCCCACTACGATACATCAGGACGTATTCGCAAAGGACCGGCGCCCGAAAACCTGCCTGTCCCACCCGTCCAATTTGTTGATGCAGACACAATCTTGCTTGGAGAAGGAGAATAAGGCATGTCCGGTATTCCCCACGACCATTACGAGCCCAAATCCAACGCTGAAAAATGGGTCGAGTCCCGTTTGCCAGTTATAGGGCTTCTTTATAATACACTGATGATTCCAACGCCCAAGAACCTGAACTGGATGTGGATCTGGGGCATTGTCTTGGCCTTTTGCCTGGGGCTGCAAATCATCACTGGTATCATCTTGGTGATGCACTACACACCACACGTCGATATGGCTTTTGCCAGCGTCGAACATATCATGCGGAACGTAAACGGCGGCCACATGATCCGCTATCTGCATATGAACGGCGCCTCGTTGTTCTTTGTTGCCGTTTATCTGCACATGTTCCGTGGTTTGTTTTACGGCTCCTACAAAGCACCCCGCGAGATCACATGGATCATCGGGATGTTGATCTATCTGTGCATGATGGGCACGGCCTTTATGGGCTATGTTTTGCCATGGGGTCAGATGTCCTTCTGGGGCGCGACTGTGATCACGGGATTGTTCGGTGCGATACCGTTTGTTGGCGAACCGATCCAGACATGGCTGCTGGGCGGGCCTGCGGTTGATAACGCGACTCTGAACCGCTTTTTCTCTCTGCACTATTTGTTACCATTCGTCATTGCGGGACTGGTCATCGTGCACATTTGGGCGTTTCATACCACGGGCAACAATAACCCAACTGGTGTTGAAGTTCGCCGGAGTTCAAAAGCCGAGGTTGAGGCAGACACCGTACCGTTCTGGCCCTATTACGTGATCAAGGACTTCTTTGCGCTTGCACTGATATTGGTCGTGTTCTTCGCCATCGTAGGCTTTATGCCGAATTACCTGGGTCACCCTGACAACTATATCGAAGCCAACCCACTTGCTACGCCGGCACACATCGTTCCCGAATGGTATTTCCTGCCGTTCTATGCGATCCTACGCGCCTTTACTGCGGATGTATGGGTGGTGCAGATTGCAAGCTTTGTCACTGGCGGTATCGTAGATGCCAAATTCTTTGGCGTGCTTGCAATGTTCGGGGCGATTGCTGTGATGGCTTTAGCTCCATGGTTGGACACATCGTCTGTCCGGTCGGGACGCTATCGCCCAACATTCAAGTTCTTTTTCTGGGTCCTGTGCGCCGACTTCATCTTTTTGATGTGGTTGGGGGCCATGCCCGCGGAGGAGCCCTATGCGTCACTGTCCTTGGTAGGCTCGGCATATTGGTTTGCATACTTCCTCGTAATATTGCCGCTGCTTGGCGTTTTGGAGCGCCCCGAGGCGCCGGTCGCAACCATCGAAGAAGACTTTAAAGCCAAAGCCAAAAAGTCGGCCAAGGGTACACCCTCTGTGGCCCCGGCTGAGTAAGAAAGGACGCAACTATGTTCAAACAACTGGCTTTAGCGGCGGTGGTCTCATTCGCCTTGCCTGTGGCTGGCGCATTTGCTGCTGGCGGTGCTGGCCACATTGAAGATTTTGATTTCTCATTCGAAGGACCTTTTGGGACCTTTGACGAGAACCAGCTTCAGCGTGGCTTGCAAATCTACACAGAAGGCTGTTCGGGCTGTCACGGGTTAAAGTACGTGCCTATTCGTACGTTAGCTGATGAAGGTGGTCCTCATCTTCCAGCTGATCAGGTTCGTGCCTATGCCGAGCAAAATTTCGAGATCTTTGACGCCGATCTGGATGATTATCGGGCCGCAAAAGAGACTGATAATTTTCCGGCCAATGACAGTGCGGGCGCGCCTGACCTTAGCCTGATGGCGAAGGCACGTGCGGGATTCCACGGTCCGTTGGGCACGGGGATCAATCAGCTGGTCAAAGGTATGGGCGGAGCTGAGTATATTGCGTCTTTGCTGACGGGTTATACTGGCGAAGAAAAAGAAGAAGCTGGCGTTGTGCTGTATGAAAATACGGCGTTTCCCGGCGGTTGGATATCAATGCCGCCACCTTTGTACGATGATATGGTTGAGTTTGTAGACGGGCATGCAGCCGATACACACCATCTGGCCGAGGATATTTCGGCGTTTTTGATGTGGACGGCAGAACCCAAGATGATGGCTCGCCAGGAAACAGGCCTGACAGCGGTGATCTTTTTGACGTTGTTGACTGTTCTTTTGTACCTGACAAACAAGAAGCTATGGGCACCGATAAAGCGGTCGGCAAAGACGTCATAGTGCATGTCCACGGGTAACCAATGCTGAATTCATTGGGTCAGCCACTGGTTCTGAACATATTAAGGCCTGCCACGTTTTATGTGGTGGGCCTTATTTTTATCCAGACAGGCCTTACGGTAAAAGCAGGCGTTCAAGACTGCGGGCCATGACCTGCGCACTTTCGATCATATCAGTGATACCGATCCATTCATCTGGCTTATGTGCTAACTCGAGCTCTCCCGGACCGTAGGCAATACAGTTTTTCAGTTTGCCAATCCGGTCGATATGTTTTTGGTCATAGCTGCCGGGGGATGCGATATAGCTTGGGTGTTTTCCCATGACATCGGATATTGATGCGGCAACAGTTTGGACCACCGGCGCCGTTTGTGGTGTCATGGACGGAATGACCCGGTTCACCTCTTGCAGTTCATAATCAAAACCCTCTCTTGTGTCCTTGAGGTCCTCAAGCAGGGTCTCGATTTCTCCGGACACATCCTCGATGTTTTCTTCAATGATAAAACGCCGATCAATTACAATTCGACAACTGTCAGGCACACAATGGGCTGGCAGGCCATCATAGCTTTCTGCTTGGCCACCATGGATTGAATTGATGTTCATAGTGGAAGACCGCGCGCCGTCCGGTACAACAGGCATATCCGTCGTGCGCGCTGCCAGAGCAGGCAAGAGATCGTGCTCGAAACGTTCCAGTACGGCGCCCATATGCCTGACGGCGCAATTGCCCAGAAATGGCATGCTGCCGTGGGCGATTTCACCCTTGGTTTCTATTTCGGCCCACCAGCCACCGCGGTGACCAAGGCAAATCCTGTCCTTGCCCAGAGGTTCGGGTATAATCACATGTTGTACGCGCGACGGATCAAAGTATCCCTTTTGCGCGAGATAGGCCACTCCGCCATATCCGCCAGATTCCTCATCCGCTGTTGCGCTGATCTCGATGGCACCTGCGAAATCGGGATAAAGCTCCAAGAACGCCTCGACGGCAATGATTGACGCAGCCAGTCCGCCCTTCATGTCACAGGCCCCACGTCCATAAACCTTATCGTCCGCCACCTCTCCGCCAAAGGGGTCTCGCGTCCAGCCCTCGCCGACGGCTACAACATCATGATGGCTGTTAAAGTGTACGCAATGTCCCGCCCGTGTGCCTTCGCGTCGTGCAACTATGTTCCATCTTGGAAAAGTGTCACTGTCTCCGGGGGCGCCATCAGCCCGAATAAGTTTACATTCGAAGTTGAGGGGCGTGAGCGCCTTTTCGAGATACTCGCAGATATCTCGGTAGAATTGGCCCGGCGGGTTCAGTGTCGGAATCCGGATCAAATCTTGCGTCAGTGTTATTACGCGGTCTCTCTTTGCCTCTGTTCTGTGCAAGATGGCGTCATCCATGGTCGTCCTCCCGATCTGTTCTTGGTATAGCGTCTCAGGACGTGGCTTGACCTGCAAGTAAAACCGCGCAGACAGTACAGCCCAAGCGAAAGGTTATATCATGCATCGTATTTTTGATTCTACTCCCTGTCTTTTGGGCGAGGGTCCGCTTTGGCATCCCCAACGGCAGGAGCTTTTCTGGTTCGATATATTGGGCAAGCGGTTGCACATGCGGGGTAATCATGGTGTTCAAAGCTGGAATATGGGTGAACATGCATCGGCAGCAGGGTGGGTGGATCGTGATACGCTCTTGATAGCCACGGAAACTGGTTTGGACCGCTTTGACATTGCCACAGGCGCGCGTGATCGTCTTGTGGCGCTAGAGGCAGACAACCCGGTGACGCGCTCTAACGACGGACGAGCAGATCCAATGGGTGGCTTTTGGATAGGCACAATGGGCAAGTCGGCCGAACCGGACGCAGGTGCGTTTTACAGGTATTATCGGGGAGAGCTGCGTCAACTGTTCGCGCCGATCACGATCACAAACGCCGCGTGTTTTGCGCCCGATGGTCGCACAGCCTATTTTGCGGACACGCCCAAGCAGGTTATTTACAGCGTGGCTCTGGATGCTGACGGCTGGCCGGACGCCGAGCCAGAAATTCATATTGACTTGCGTGATCAGCGGTTAAACCCCGATGGGGCCGTAACAGATTCAGTAGGCAATCTTTGGAATGCCCAGTGGGGCGCTTCGCGCGTAGCCTGTTATGGACCTGATGGTAGATTTTTGCACGCGATCGATCTGCCCACGACCCAGATCACCTGCCCTGCATTTGCTGGCGCCGATCTTAAGCAAATGCTTGTCACCTCTGCTGCCGATGGGCGGAAAGATGATCCCTTGGCGGGCCAGACATTTTCGGTCGCGCTTGATGTCGCAGGTCAGTCAGAGCCGCCTGTCACCCTGTAGAGATTACCAAAACCGAAGGATATTGCCCATACGGACCGGCCCGATTGAGGCTTGCCCGTTCGTGAAATCAACCGGTATATCCAGTGTCTGAGGATTGCCCTGTAATTTTGCCCATAGCGCAAGCCCTTGGGTCAAAGGCCGCTCCAGTTCGGATGGAATCTGCCCCGCTTCGACAGCAGAGGCCACAGCACCGCGCCAGTTGACAGCACGTATATCCAGCCGTCCTGTAGGGCGGCCTTGAGGATCCAGTGTGACGTTTCCGGTGGCTTCGAGTTTTAGGTTGTTGAGCGTATAGCTTGCGAGTCGAATGTCTATTTCATCAGGACGCCGCAAACTGTCACTGACCTGACCCATCAATGCACTGTCCCATGCTATGGTTATATCGAGAGCCAGATCACGGCCAGCGCGTGCGTCTTCACCAGAAACGATCTGCGCTGTACTGGCAGATAGTCGGGACCGGTCGGGTGACACTTGCATCAATGCAGCGCGTATATCAGTCAGTGTCAGCGCAGTGTCAGGCCCGATGATCGACAAGGTATCAGCTTCTAGGTTTGCGCGCGCCAGCTGACCGCCATCGCGAACCAGACTGGCACGAAGACCGTCGGTATCCGTTGTCCAAGTGTGCGTATCCTGCCTTGTCGTAATTTCGCCCGCCACGGCGAGGATTATATGGTTCGGCTTATAGGTCATTTGGTACAGGCCGAGTTTTTCAAACGACCAGACCGGGCCATCGGGCGTACCCAGAACCAGACCATCAAAGGTACGGTCCAGGCGACTGGGAAAACCTCGCAGGGTCATATTGTCATACTGTGCGATCCAGCCGTCAGATCTGCGGTGTTCCAGCCAATCCTCTGTGACGTTATTCAGGCGCCATGCCGAAATTCCCCACCATCCTGCCCATCCCAGAGCCGCGACCAAACAAAGTGCGATAATACGTGTCATTTCCGGCTCTTTTCCATTGTTCCCAATTGGTGTTTATAGCGCGGTATGAATAAGGACCAGATCGCATGAGTATGTGGGTATTTGGATACGGGTCGCTTTTGTGGAACCCGGGCTTTGATGTGGCAGAAACGCGTCTGGCACGTTTGGTCGGATATCGGCGCAGCTTCTGCATGCGCTCGATCCATCATCGGGGAACAGACGCTGACCCGGGTCTTGTTCTTGCGCTCGATGAATCCCCTGATGCGTATTGCGATGGAGTGGCGCTGCGCGTTGTGAAGGGAAAAGAAGCGACAACACTCGATTATCTACGCGAACGTGAATTGATATCCTCTGCTTATGTAGAGCGCACGCTAGAGGTTCGTTTAGGGGATGGATCGACGGTTTCGGCATTGGTCTATGTCATCGACGCAGACCATATACAGTATTGCGGTGGCTTGCCGTTGGAAGAACAGGCGCAAATTATTGCCTGTGCGCATGGCGGTATGGGGCCGAACAGCGAATATCTGATCAATACAGCCCGTCATTTGGTGGAAATCGGCATCGAAGACACAGAATTGCAGTGGCTATGCGCGCGAGTTGGCCAATTGGCAGGTTAGGGTTTGTCTAGCCCCCAGAAACACTGATAATCTATGCCGGATCGTGTGTTTATAACAATATGTCAGGAACCGTCCGCATGGACACGCCCGACCTAGAAGCCTCACCACAGTTCTCGCGCCCCTATCGGCAAGCTCTTTCAATGCTTATCGTTCTTGGGGCTTCTGCTGCGGGAACAGTTCTTGCTTTGCCGGCCGTCTTGCCGGTCTTCTTGTCCAACATGTATTTGAATGGCGCGATCCTGGTGGTTTTCGCTATTGGCTGTTTGGCGTGTTTTTATCAAATCTACCAACTAAACAGATCCGTCCGCTGGATCGAGGCATTTGCCGCCGGTGATCGCGAGGCGACAGACCGTGCCGCACCACAAATGTTGGCGCCCTTGGCCACGCTTTTGCGATCACGCAGCCAGCGCATGCAAATCGGCGCCAGTTCAACACGATCCATTTTGGACAGTGTTGCAACCCGGATTGATGAAGCCCGCGAGGTGACGCGTTACATCGTCGGCTTGTTGATCTTTATGGGTTTGTTGGGAACGTTTTACGGTCTGGCGACAACGGTGCCTGCGCTTGTTGATACCATACGTGGATTGGCGCCACAGGACGGTGAAACCGGGGTCGAGGTCTTTGCCCGATTGATGACCGGTCTGGAAAGCCAGCTGGATGGGATGGGGGTTGCCTTTGCCTCCTCCCTGTTGGGACTGGCTGGTTCTTTGATTGTGGGCTTGCTGGAATTATTTGCAGGCCATGGTCAGAACCGGTTCTATCGTGAACTAGAAGAGTGGTTAAGCTCGATCACCCGGTTGTCCTTTTCATCTGGTGAAGGGGAAATAACCCCCGATATGGGCATGGCTGGCATTGCGCTTGATCAGATGTCCGAACAAATTGAACGACTGCAAGAGATGTTTGCACGTTCTGACTCAACGCGCGCGGACGTGGATGACCGCCTTGGCAAGTTGGCCGATAGCGTGGAACGATTGGCCGAACGGATCGAGGCAACATCGCCATCAGCGCATGCCATGACACGGGTTGCCGAAGGACAGGAGCAGTTGGTTCAGGCATTACAGGACAGGGCTGCCTCAGGGCAGGGGGGCGGTGACGGCATGGATGCCGAGAGTCGCATGCGCCTGCGTTCGATAGATGTGCAAATGCTTAGAATTCTTGAAGAAATCAGCGCAGGGCGGCAAGAAAGCATGGCTGAACTGCGTACTGAGTTGGGCGCATTGACCCGGGCATTGAACAATGCCGCGCGTGGCGCACAAACGCCCGTAGAACCCGCAACCCGGCTGAACCTCAAGGATCCCAGCGCCACTCGCAAGGAGGACTAGCGCATGGCGCTTTCCCGTCGCACCGGGCAACGGTTCCAGGCCAATATTTGGCCTGGCTTTGTTGACGCAATGACGGGACTTTTGCTTGTTCTGATGTTCGTTTTGACCATTTTTATGGTCGTACAGGCCGTTTTGCGAGACACCATTACAGGTCAACAAGAGGTCCTGTCGGAACAGGATGCTCAACTGGCGGCACAGCAGGATGAGATGAGCGTGCTTCGCTCTGATCTGGCAGCGCTTTCCAAAGCGCTAGGACTGGAACGACAGCGCAATGAGGAATTAACGTCCGAGATGGGCACATTGCAGGCGACACTTGGCAATCGTGACAGTCGCGTGGCCGCACAATCGGCTCAGATAACGGAACAACAGGCACGAATTTCCCAGCTGTTGTCTCTTGGTGATCAGCAGGCAAAAGCGTTGCAGGATGCGGATGCACAAATAGCAGGTTTTGAAGCACAGGTCGCACAGCTGTTGGCGTCGCAAAAAGATCAATCCGCACAAATAGCAGCGCTGTTGTCGCGGGCAAAATCAGCAGAGGCTGATGTTCAGTCTCTTGGCGCAGATCGGGCCGCGCTTGAGGCGGAACGAGACAGGTTGGTCGCCGCCCAAAACCAGCTGATTTCAGAACGTGATGCTTTGGTATCTGAACGTGATGCGCTGGTGGTGGCGCGCGCGGATGCAATCGGTCAGGCAGATGCATTAGAGCTCGCTCTGGCGGCGGCTCGTTCGGAAATGGATGCGCAACTCGAAACGGCGCGGCTGGCGGCTGCGCGTCGCGAAGCGCTGGAGGCGTTGGTTGCTGATCTGAGGTCCAAAGGCGAACAGGATGCCCAGACAACCGCCGCGCTTGCAGGACGGATAAAGGACCTCGAGGCGGCGCTTAGCGAAGAAGAAGCGCAACGTCTGGCCGAGGCCGAAGCTGCCGCGGTGCTGCGCCAACGATTGGAGAATGCCGACGCGGAATTAACGGCAATGACGCTTGCATTAGAGGCAGAGCGTCAGAAAGCAGAAGATACTTTGACCCTTTTGGCAGCAGCGCGCGCCGTAGAGCAGGATTTGAACGCGCAGCTTGCGGCGGCATTAATTGCTGGCGAAAAATCTGCCGCTGAATTGCAACTCCGTATCGATGAGCTATCGGTAGAGTTGGCCAAGGCTTTGCGTTCAGAAGCTGATCTGCGCACGCAACTGGCGCAATCGCAAGCAGCTGGTGCCAATACCGAGGCGCGGCTGAGTTCTGAACTACAGGGACAAAAAGCACTCATTGAGAACCTTCGAGGTCAACAGGCAATTTTGAGGCGTGACCTTGAGACAGGCCGTGACCAAGTCACAACGCTGAAGGCGCAGCTGGATGATCAGGATGCTTTGTTGGCGGCGGCGCGCGCGGCCGAGGCTGCCTTGCGTATGCAGTTGGCAGAAGCCGAAGCGCAGGGAGCAGATGAGACAGCGCGCCTGCAGGCCCGCATATCAGACTTTGAGTCCCTTTTAGCCGAAGCACGCACAGCCGAGACCGCATTGTCCGCCCAGCTTTTTGAACAAGAAAATAGGCTGTCTGATACAGAGAAATTATTGGCAGCGGCGCGTGCGGCCGAAGCCGCGTTGCTGGCTGATCTGTCGTTGGGAACACAACAAGCCGATGCCTTGGCAGTAGATCTTGCGCAAACGCAGCTGGAGTTGGCGCAGATCGAAGACCGGCTGAACACGGTAACAACAAGGCTGAACGAGACAGAGACTGTGTTGGCTGCCTCCCAAGAGTCAGAAGCGGCGCTGCGTCGACAGTTGGCAGACCGTTCAGATACGATCGCTGATGCCCGCTCCAGGCTCGCGGATCAGGATGCGCTTTTGGCAGCAGCGCGCGCCGCCGAGGCCGCAATGCGCGCGCAGTTGTCCCAAGCACAGACGCAGCGTGCAGTTACAAATGAAAATATGCTTGCGCGTATAGACGAACAAGCAGAACGGCTGGCAGAGGCACGCGAACTTCAAGCTGGTCTACGGGTGCAGTTAGCGGAATTACGTGGCTCAACAACGGTCGAGATATCGCAGCTGCGCGCATCTGAGGCGCTGCTGGCTGCGCGCATTCGGGATCAGGAAATTAAAGGACAGTCGCTTGCGTCTCAAATATCAGAATTGCAGTCAGCCTTGGCAGAAAGCCAGCAACAACTGCTTGCGGCGCAAAATGCTGTGGCAAAAACCGAACGTACTCTGGCTGATACGATTGAGGTAAAAACTGCAGAGGCGGCGGAACAGTCTGCTGAAATCGCGGCTGCAAATACCCGTATTGACGAACTTGAGGCGCAGATCAATCGGTTGACTGACCTATTGAACGAGGCGCGGGTTGCGTTGAACGCCAGCCAGGCGGAGACTGGTGCGCTTAATCAAGAGCTTTCTGCGGAAAACGCGCGTTTGACCACAGCTCTGCAAGAGGCGCGCGCAGCCCTTGTCAGGACCGAACGCAGTTTGGCCGATGAAGCTCTGCGCGGATCCGATCTTGATGCAAAGATAACGCGCCTACAAACCTTAATAGACGAAGCGCAGCGGTCTCGATTGGAGCTGCAATCCCAACTGGCAAATGCTCAGGGTGCTGCAACTACACGGAACGCAGAATTGCAGGCACAGATCACACGCCTGCAGACGTTGCTGACGCTCGCTCAGGATGCAAAAAAGCAATCTGACGATAGCCAAAGTCAAGCTCAAGCCAAAGCAGACGCCGAGCGTAAAGAGCTGGAAGAGCGGATCGCAAGCCTGACCGATTTACTTCGCAGGGTACAGGCCACACGCGACCAGCTTGCCGCATCCGAGGCGACCAATCGCGAACGCGCCGCAGAGTTTCAGGCCCAGATTGCGCGTCTGGAATCCCTGCTTGCTGATGCGCGCAACGCGCGTCAGGCGCTCCAACAACAGGTCCTTGATGCAAAGACCGAGGGTGCGACGCTGGCCGCACGATTGCAGGAGCAACTGAATGCCGAGCAATCTGCCGCAGCCACAGCCGCCTCAGTGCGCGCTGATTTACAAAACGCGCTGGATGAAGCTTTGCGCGCCAAACGTCTTTTGGAAGAGCAGCTGCAACGTGCCAGTGCGAAATATGCGCAAGAATTGGAGAATCTGAACGGACAATTACAGCGTTCGCAGCAATCGGCGCAGGCGGCGCGGGATGATCTGGCACAGGCGACAACACGCCTGTCAGATCTGGAGGCTCAACTGGCCAAAGCGCTCTTGCGGCTGAAAGAGGCAGAAGAGGTTGAACAAACCACGATTGCACAGCGCGCCGATCTTGAGGAAATGACAGCCGCCAATACAAAACTCGCTGAGGAATTGGCTTCCGCGCGTGCGGCCGCTGCGGAATTGGAAAAACAGCTGGCTGTTCTGACATCCGATCTTCAAGACACCAAAGCGGATCTGCAAACGGCGCTGGGTGACACCACGTCTGTCAGAAGCGAACTTGAAACTTTGCGAACCTCGACCTCGGCCAGTATAGAAACCTTGCAAAGCGAGTTGTCTAAGGCCGTCAGAGATCTGTTTGAAACCGAGGCTCGGCTTGAGGCTGCGCAGCGGGCGCTGGATCTGGCAAAGGCCGAACTGGTCACCCTTAAGGACGAGCGTGTTGATGCGGCCTCTCTTGAAGAAGAGCTTGCCTTGGCTCTGGCACGCAGGGACGCATTAGATGTGTCTGCCGAGGAGCTGCGTAAGCAGCTTGCCGCGGCGCTGGCTGCACGCAAGGCCGCTGAGGCGCGCACCGCGGAACAACTGACCGAAACCGAAGCCCGCGACGCACTTCTGGCACAAGCAAAGGCAGCCCTTGCAGATCAAGAAGCGATTTCACTAAAGGCACAGCGCGAGGCCGAGCTTTTAAACC
>JAYQEA010000085.1:0-17194 GCA_038138625.1 Roseivivax sp. | reverse complement strand
CAACTTGGTGACAATCTCTTCCGGCTTCGGTCGCTTGTTGGCCATGTGTTGCCTCTGTTTTCCGAAACATAGCGGAGGACAACTTCATTGGGGGAAGACCAAAGGCTGGTCCAGCTAGCTTAGGTTTTCCAGCGCCAGGCTGATCACAACATCAATCGTATCGACGAACTCGCGTTGTTGAACAGGCAGATTTAAATCACCTGAGACCGCGCCGAGGCCGGACGTTTACGTTACAGACTTTGGGTTAGAAATGAGATGCATAAAGTACCGGAGAACCTGGTAGGTCCTTGACGAGTCCTTGATTTTTATAGATTTCCAAGATAATGAGATCCATTCATTAGCCAGCTGGTCTTCATGACTTCAAAAAAACCTATTGCACAACACAGATTTGATACACCCTATTTGAGTATCTGTTGTGTAACCTACAACCATGTGGCTTTTATCCGCACCGCAATTGAAGGTTTTTTGCGGCAGGAAACAGATTTTCCAGTTGAAGTTTTGATCCATGATGATTGTTCAACCGATGGCACCCGCGAGATTGTGCAATTCTTCGCGGATCGGCATCCCAATTTGATTCGTTTGTCTTTGCCGGATCAGAACCAATACTCTCGAGGTATCGCCATTATGTCCAACCTGCGATCGAAAGCGCGGGGTGCGTTCATTGCTTTATGTGAGGGGGATGACTACTGGAGCGACCCTACCAAACTGCAAAAGCAGGTCGATTATCTGCGTGGTCATCCGGAGTGTGTGATCACAGGACATGACTATATTGGTATTTATGCTGATGGCCGAACCCTGAGTTCTGAAGATCAAAGGCGGTTATTTGGTGCCAGTAGTATGCCAAATAGAGATCTCACTGCTTTGGAATTAAAGACTGGTGCTATTATGTCCCGGACCTGTACCCGAGTGTTCCGCAATATTGTGATGGATACACCGCCAGAAAAGGACAAAGTGTTGGGCGGGGACATGTTCCTGTCATCGTTGTTTGGGCAGCATGGAAGCTATCATCACGTGCAAGGTCTCGCACCCTCAGCTTATCGTGTGCACGACGGCGGAGTTTGGAACGGCTTATCGATTGAGCGCCGCCAGAAAGAAGCGCTGAACACTTTTTATTGGATGTATGTCTATTACCAGCGTATTGGCGACAGTGAGGTCGCCGGCATCCTGGCCCGTAGACAGTCCAACTTGAAGCGTCGTATCATGCGCGACCGAATGATCAGGCGGCTGCATCCGGTTTTGTCGCCAGCAAGAGCGCTATGGCGTCGGTTATATAACTGCCTGAGTCAATCAGAATGAATAACATTCTCAATCGATTAGCGCAGTGGATGGGGTATGATGTCATTGCCCGCCCGAAGTCGGGTTTCCGTCAGCAGTGCGCGTGGGATAAGGTTTTTTGCGTTGGCGCGAACAAGACAGGGACGACTCCAAAGACGTCAGTGCTCCAAGGTTTTGGAATTCGGATGCCAGTACAAAGTGTACAGGAAACCATCCTGAAACGGCGTATTCTGGGTAGTAACTTGCAGATTTTCGGAAAATTTTTTGCGCCGTTTGATGCCTTCCAAGACCTACCATTCTCAACCGGCCTGAACTGTGTTGCATTGGACGTTCTGTTTCCGGATGCCAGGTTCATCCTGACCCTACATGATCCAGAGGATTGGTTTAAAAGCGTATGCGCTTTTGAGAACAAAGTTCTTGGGATGGACACATTTGCTGCCGGATGTGAACATAGCTTTCATAGCGCTACGCCTTATGTGGATGATGACTATGCAACCAACATCATGACCCACAATTTGTTAAGGGTAACATAAAGAGGTATGAAACCAGACTGGAGCAAGCTATTTGACCAAGAAAGCTACATCGCCCGTGACACGGCCATAAACGAGGCAATCCAGCGATATTTTTGGTGGTGGAAAAGTAAACGCCTTATTCTGGATGTCACGCGCGAGCTGACAACGGAGCCCGTGGTCTCCTTTTTAGGAATGGACACGGAATACATTCGTCCGATGCCTCATGCGCAGAAAAAACATATTTGAAAACGAAGATGGTTCATTGATGTCTTGCTTACGCCCGAGCTTCAGCGTTGTAATTCCGCTATACAACAAGGAAGACTATATTGAGGATACGGTCCAGTCGGTCTTGAATCAGCGATTTACCAATTTTGAACTTCTGATTATCGACGATGGTTCAACGGACCAATCGGTCGCGCGTGTGCAGGGTTTTGACGACCCACGCGTCCGACTGATTTCACAACCCAATGGTGGAGAGCCGACCGCCCGCAATCGTGGTATTACGGAAGCCCGAGCAGATTATATCGGTTTTTTGGACGCAGATGACCTTTGGCATCCCGATTTTCTGAAGGCTGCAGCCTCAGATATTGCGGCACATCCCGATATCACCTTCTGGTCTCCGGCGTATGAAATTTTACGTGATACTGGTGCCGAACTTGCTCGGTATTCGATCGAACCATCAGGCCCGGGATTTGTTGATAACTACTTTGATGCCTGCCTAAAAGACCCAATTGTCATGCCCTCTACATCGGTCCTTTCCCGTCAGGTGTTGCTTGACAAGGGTGGATTTCCAGTGGGAATTCCGCTTGGGGGAGATATTTTGTTCTGGGCTTATGTCGTTCAGAGCGAGCAGTTGTTTTTTCATCCGGTCCCCCTCGCGACTTACCGGCGGCAGATGGAAAATAATTACAGTGTGACCCAAAATGCCCCCCCAAAGCGGCTGGACGTTTTGGATTTTCTCGAAAGCCGTCTGCGCGACGGTGATTTGTCTAGTATACGTTACTTTCAGTTTTATTCGCGCAAATCAGCATATCGGCAAACAGCTTCAGGCCGGCCAGGTCTGGGGCTGCAGATTTTGGGGCAGAGTCTGTGGCAGCATTTGCGTGCTGGCAGGTGGCTGACCTTACCATGGTTCTTGATCGAGTGCGCGGGATTACTTCGCGTTATGCTGCGCAGGGCCTGGACCCTGCGGCTGGGCAAGTTCAACGCCAGCAGCCGTTAAGTATCTGGTTGTTTGGTCCCGGTATGTGGTGGGGTTTATCAGCATTGAATCGTTCTGGGACTTAAGTCCAGATTTTGCCGATATTTTCGAATCGCATGAGACCTTGCAGCATCCTCAATCGGCGTGCGTTTCAAGCTTAGAATAGGTGTTGTAGTGGTACCTTTTGACGGTGGCCTCCGTGATCATCCGGTTCACGCGCTCGACCTATCCGTTCGTCCAGCACCGCAGTCCTAACTCTCATACAGCGATTTAAGGCCTCGAATGTGGCACTGAACAGCCACATTCATACACTTTTGTCTGATATAATTTGCAGTGGGATCGAGTTGTTTTTTGGCCTTTTGAACGAACTAGCCTCGTATCACAAGTCGTGAGACTGATCATTCAAGCGCTTGCCAAACACCTTGAAATGCATATCTGCAATCTTTTCCCACGTATAACAACGCTCTGCGATTTCTTTCATGGCGAGTCCATTTTTCGAAAGACTCTCCTCGGTCATATTTTGCAAATGGGCAACCAGGTCTTTTGTTGATGTGAAATACGCGGCGGCATTTTCTGTTGTGCTGCAATTAAAACTACATCCATGCGCAATCACTGGACATCCAAAATGCATGATTTCAACAAGTGATGGATTGGTGCCGCCTGCAGAATGCCCGTGTACATAAAACGCCGCCTGCGCGCGAATTGTGCGAAGCTTGCCCACATCGTAAATTGGATCCAGCAGAGTAATCGATGCCTGTTTCCCATATTTTTTTCGCAACCTGCGACCATAAGGGCTAAAGTCCCAATTTCCAATGATCACAAGATGATGGCTAGGTTCTGTGGTGAACGCTTCTAGTATAATATCCAAATTGTTCTCAGGCACAATTCGACAGATTGAGAGAGCAAATTTTTCAGGAAGCGGTGGAATGTCATCGAGTGGATCAGGAGGATGGGCGATGGCGTTGTCACCGCCATAGGGAATCATATTGGAAGGTTTCCCAAATTCTGCAGCCACATATCTTTCGATTTCGGCATTGTCCGTAATGAGTTCATGCGAAAATCTCAGCGCCAATGATTCTGCTATCCTGAGTACAACGCTTGCCACCGGCCCCCACTTGGCACGTCTCCACTCGATCCCATCGATATTTGTAATGATCCGCACTTTGGGTGCAAGGAGCCGTAAAACTGGCAGCCCATACGCACCTGAGCATCCTAAAAGAAGCACGGTATCACAGCCTTCACGCACAGCTAGAAGCATGGAGAGTATATCGTAAGGTATGGATTGCACCCCATTGGCCTTGAGCCAAAGATAACGCAGTTGTGCACCGTGTCGTTGTGCCGGTCGATCCTCGTAGGCACCTGCGTAACAGTAAATCAAAAAGTCGAATGGGTGCCCGCGCTTTTCATTCTCAACTGCAAGATTTTCGGTGAGTGTTTCGAAACCGCCATAGCGCGCCGGAATACCTTTGCTGCCCACAATCGCAATTTTTTTTTCAGTTTTAGAATTCATATATATTTTCAATATCCTAGTTTTTCCATGACTTCGTTGAACGGCGCTTGCAGTTCTGGCGCCAGTTCAAAAGGGTCTCTGGGCTTCGGCAGTTTCAAGCGCGTTTTTGCGAATTTCATCAGCACGGGATCATCTACGAGATCTGCAAATTCTGTAATTTTGACCATCCATTCCACAGGATCTGCGCAAAGCTTTTCGTAAGGAACCGTTAGCACGTCGTCAGGGTATGCCTCTGCTACAGCCAGTCCAGCGAGCATTGATACAATCCATTCGAATGCAGCGCGCTGGCGTTGATCTTGCCAGTCGCGCATCGCCGTGGCGTGTTGCGCGAACTGGGGGGATGTCTCCGCACATTCCGATACAAGCAGCTGCCATTTACTATCCTGCTTACCCCACCAGTCTTCCCCACCGCTGCCATGGCTCTGTGACCATTGGTTTATCGACGTGCAAGTGTCCCACCCGTTACGATGCAAAAATAGAAATTTGGCATCGGGGAACAGAGCTTTGACAAACCGAGTACGGAACACCAATTCAGGATATTTGTCGAGGACGCGGCCCGAACCCGAAAAACGTAAATATGCGCCATAAAGCCTGCGCATGCGGCGCGATACTTCGTTGCTTGCGTGCCGCTCGGTCAACTCGACGCGCCCAGGATGGGAAGAATAGCTACCGATCAGATCTTCATCTCCAAAAGCCGAGTGCCACAACGCTTTGGGTTCATTGAGAAAGCCGATCTCTTTGTGGATAGAAAGAACGACACCCAAAATGGTTGTCCCACTCCGGCCTGTTCCAATGAGAAACACAGGCCGATGCACTTTCTTAAGTTGGGGGACCTTGTTCAATGCGTGGTAGAAGGCAAAGAGCGCAGGGTTGATCCAGCGTCCCCTTGTCGTGAGTGGGCGCCCTTCGAAGAACGTGTAGGCAAGCAGGCGGCTCCAGACCTTGGTCGGGCGGGCCTCAAGATATGCCTGATCCAATTGTGCGACCATGTTGTTACCTTCGCACCGATGCATAGATTGCGGTAAGCTGCCGGAAATGTTGATCGCCCGAAAAACGCGCAAGGGCGTCATGGCGCGCCGCCGCCGCAAATGTTGGCAAGTCAACGTCTTGGATGCTGCGAAACGCATTCGCCAGTCCTGCAACATCACCGGGCTCAAACAAGAAGCCGTCTATGCTATCGCGCACCAATTCAGGAATACCCCCGATACGTGCACCGATGACCGGGACGCCAAAAGCTTTCGCCTCCAAAACAGACATTGGGCAATTCTCGTACCATTCTGAGGGAACGGCTACGGCCAATGCCTGTGCGATCAGCTTTTTGAGCGCGTCACCAGACTGAAAGCCTGCAAAGCGTATATCATAGCCTTGTGCCATGTGGCGGGCTTCCTTTTCAAACGGGCCGCTCCCGGCAACCACAAGAGGAATATCGGCAATTTTGGCAGCTTGTATCAAAGTGGCCAGGCCCTTAAGCCGCTCCAGGCGTCCGAAATAAAGGATATAGCCTTGCCGTGCATCGACTGGTCTGAGGTCTGCCTCTGACACATCAACAAAGTTGTGCAAGATGGTGAGCTTGTCAGTGGGCAACCCTGCTTTGACCAATAGTGCTTTCTGAAATGCGCTGACGCAGATAAATTGATCTACAAGGCGGACATCTCCCAACATGCGAGAGGCATGAAATTCGGCAAGAGCGATCAATGATGAGGACAATGATCCGCGCTTGCAGCGATACCGCAAAGCGGACAGGGTGCTACCGCTAATGCAGTCGGTACAAACAAATCCATCTCTTTCCAGAGTATAGACAGGGCAGACAAGCTTGTATTCATGTAAGCTTTGGACCACGCCGATTCCGCGGCGTTTTAGAGGACGCAGGATCGCCGTCGTCAAGCGGCCGTAGAATATGTGAAGATGCGCAATGTCAAAGGGATCTGAATGATCAAGATATCGCTTCATGGCCTGCCCGGCCTTGTGGTTGAACAGGTAACTTGGAAGATCTTTTAAAGTTTGCTTTCCTGCGGGCGGGGCCTCTGGAAAGAATGCGTCATCTGCGTCATGCAGATCTTTGTCACTGCGCGCCGCAAAACTGTGGCATGTTATGCCTTTTTCTTCCAGCAATGCGCGTGTTTTGAAATAAACTTGATCAGAGCCACCAATGATGTGGTGGTGGTTGTTGACCTGCAGAACTCTCACGTAGTCGCCCCAACTTGGAGAGGCGTGACAACCTGATCCTTTTGCGCACTCTTCCAAGCGACGCGTCTGAGCCTTGCAAAGACATGGGCTAAAACAAAAAAGTAAAACGACGTTGCAACAAAGTTGTTCAGTAAATTTTCGGTTCCAAAATAAAGAGCTCCAGCCAGAAGCGGTACAAACATTGGGGACCGACGTATGTTCCATATGACAACAAGCACAGCAGTGATCGAAGTGATGGCCACAATAAATCCCTGCTCAATGATAAAGCGCAGCCAGTCATTATGTGCGGCACGGGGAATCACGAAAGCGGATAGGTTCTGCTCGATCCAGTCTGTTCCTGCGCCTGTTATCAAGTTTGCGCCACTATCCTGCGCGGTTCGCACAATGTCGATCCAGTGAATGATGCGGAAAAAGGCCGACATATCGAGGTCTCCATCAGCAGCGTAGCCTACGGCTGTCACCAAATCGAGATCGACCAGAGGCCCAGAATATCCATTCCAAATATTGATTGCTGTATTGTAGACGAAATCGATCCGGTAATAGACCTGCAAACCCTGATAGCTTTCGCTGAGCAACAAAATCAAAACAGCGCTTACAAGTCCCAACCCACCCATAAAAACCAGAAGTGCTTGATGGCGTAACCAGCCAAGGATATTTGGCAAGACGTAAAATCCGGTCGCCAACACAACCGCAAGTAGCGCCCCCAGTGTCGTGTTGATTACCAAACAAGCAAGCAAAACCCCCACCGCCCCAAATGGACCTAGCAGCGGACGCGCAGAAGCAAGGCCCAGCATGAATGTCGATGCAGTCATCAGATATGCGGCAAAGGCATTTCGATTAAAAAAGGTCACAATCTGGTTCGGAGGCTCGCCTCTTGCAAAGATCACGAAAAATGCCATGGGCAGGATAAAAAGAACCACGAATCCCAAAACATCCACCTGCCGCATCGCTGGCGGTTCGTAAAATCCAATCAGCAGTCCGGACGCAAAGATTAAATGATATCCCATGAGCTTGATGAGCAACGCCAGCTCTCCTCCGGATAGAAACATGTGCTTTGCGACAAGAAATGCCGCGAGCATCATATTCACACCAAATGCCAGACGAATTGTCGGAGCAATGCGCAGCCCATTAAACGACAGCCACCGTACCGCGGTGAGAAGCATCAACCCAAACATTAGCGCCAAAGGAGCATCAGCCAGTGTAGGTTGTTGAAGCACATAAGCCAGTAGGAAACACATCACTGACACGGAGTATCCAATCAACCATCCGGTCACTTTTTGACCTCCAAAAGGCGCATCTATTACTTAACTACCTGTTCTAATCCAACAAGAAAGGTTATTAACGCACCAACCCTCGACCGTGAAGCCACAAAGCCGTAGACGCCTTATTTTATGAACTATTTTCTTCCTAACCGAGCTTTGGGTGTGTTAATAAACCCCCCAGAGCAGAGGTAGACACTGCCGAAAGCACCTATGACACGAACTTCAAAACCAACATCCTTGCCATCCCACGAAATTGAGTGGAATCAGATCGACCTGCAACGTATTTTTTCCGTGCTTTGGCGGGGTAAGATTGCTCTTGTCGGGACGATGCTTTTGTTTGGTATCGTGGCCGCCTATCTGACGATTCGCTATGTAGAGCCGGTCTATCGCGCAACGGCGGTTATCGAATTCTCACAAGATACTGGTGCGTCATCCAGCATCTACAGCTTTGTCGGTGGTGGCAGCCTGGATCGCACAAAAATCAATACTCAGCTCGCCATGATTCACTCTTTCGAGACAGCACAGGAGTTGACCCAGAAACTCAATCTGACGCAGCTGCCCGAATTCAACGCAGCCCTACGGCAGCAAAGCTTGTGGAGCAAATTCAAAATTGCGGTCATTCGCTGGATTAATCAAATCCAGCCACGCGAATTAAGCGACGAAGAAATTGCTCAGCGAGAGCTGCGCAGTACGACAGAGACGGTCAGCAGCCGGATCGAGTCAAACGCTGCGCGTGATGCCTGGACGGTCGAACTCAGCATCACCAGCAAAAACCCGGCATTGTCCGCATTGCTCACGAACACACTGGCAGAAATTTACATCGATCGCCGAAACGCACGACAGATCGAATCTCTGTCCTCGACACTTGATTGGTTGACACAGCAAGTCCAAGATCTCGAGGCTGCATTGATTCAGAAAGAGGAACGCCTGAAGGACCTGCATGCTAACTCTAACTTTGCCTCCGAGGAAACACGGGCTGGGTTAGCGCGGCAAGTACAGAGTTTTCGCGACGAACTCGAAGAAGCCCGGTTAACTCTTGCCCGGGCGGAATCCTCTTTGACAGAGCGTCGGGAAGTGATCGCAACCGCCATGGTCGCCGAAGGGCGATCACGGATGACGACGTCCGAAACCTCTAGCCTGAATTTGCTGGAAAGCACCGTGATTCAAAGCGAAAAAACGGCCGAAAATCTGGCAAACACGTATGACGCCGTGCTGACGCGCTTCGAAACGCTTAATGATGCATTACAGCAAATCATACAGCTCGAACGCGAGGTAGAGGTCGCGCAAGATCTGTATCAAACCTTTTTGACCGGTCTTCAGGAAACGACAATCTTTATTGGCCAGTCGGGCAGCGACTCGTTTATTCTGTCGCGCGCCTTGCCTCCGCTTCAACCAGTATCCCCTAATCCTCCTGTCAATGCGATCCTCGCAATGATTTGCGCGTTTGTCATCCTTGCTTCTTTGTTGCTTTGGCGCGAGCTTACAACAAGCGTGTTCCGCAATGCCGAAGAGCTGGCCGATTTCAGCAATCTGCCCGTTCTGGGTGAAACCATATATGTTCGTAAAAAAGATCGCCGGAATTTGGTGCGCGACTTTATCAAGAACCCGACCTCTATACAGGCAGAAAACCTCCGCAATCTGAGGACATCAATCTTTATGTCCACGAGCAAGGCTCCAGAAGTGCTTTTGCTGACCTCATCTGTTCCAGCTGAAGGCAAAACGATATTGTCCGTCACGCTTGCTGGCAGCATCGCTCACCTGGGACGCCGGGTGCTGCTTATAGATTGCGATGTCCGTCGTCGAACTGTGGGCAGTATATTTGAAAAATCACCCTCGGCACATGGGTTCAATGATGTCTGCTCTGGAAAAGTTACCCTTGAAGAGGCCATTGTCCGAGATGAAGATCTCGGCATCGATATCTTGCATGGAAAAGAATTATCGCAGAATCCCGCGGATTTCTTTACCACCGACAAGTTCCGCGCGCTCATGGCTGATGCCAGGCAAAAGTACGACCACATAGTCCTTGATACGCCGCCGGTACTATCCATCGCGGATGCGCGAATTATTTCTTCGGCTGCAGACATAGTTCTTTTTGCGGTGCGGTGGGACAAGACGACCCGTGTGCAAGTGAGCAAAAGTATCACACAGCTTCAGTCTGTCGGGGTAGAAGTCGCCGGGGCGATACTGACGCAAGTAAGTCCAAAGGGTATGAAGCGCTATGGTTATGGAGAGCAATATGGCGCCTATGCAGCATATGGAAAAAGCTGAACATTCCCAACGCCATAGAAAGACTCCATCACAGCCCGACCGCATCAAGATTGAGGTGGATATGAGACAACGCTTCTACAACCGATTTACGCCCGTGATGCATCAATAAATGAAGGACTGAAAGGCTTGGCTCTGATTGCACCAACATCCTTCCGATTGCGGGGATGTCCGGTTCAAGAAACCACAGCTCCAAGTCATGCCCTGCAAGCCGGTCAGCGCTGTAAAGCCCACGGCCAGAAACCGGATTGACATAGGCTTTTGCCTTTAATGCCGATGCAATCAGTCCGACACGGGTATTGCGACGATGGTCATCATCTGCTTCGGTCCGTAACTCGTCCTCGATGGAAGCAGGGATATCCGCGCTGCTCAGGACGCGTGTTCCTAATCCCAAATGTTGTGCTATTTCAACGATGCCGTACCTGTTGAATTCATCAAGCGTCGTATCCTTACATGCAAGGATACGCTCCACCAGTGGCCAAGTCTCTTCAAAATAAAGCGCCCGGCGATAGCTGTGACGGATTTGCGCGGCAAGACGTGTACGCCACGGCTGCTCGGGGTCCACGCGAACCTCTGAAATCAGCGCCTCCGTCCGCGATTTAAACAAGATAGGTGAAATCCACCGCGGCTTTCCTGCGATGATCATACGGTTGCGCGTGAACCAGCTTTTACGCTGGTGCTGTACCCGACCATACAAGACGAATGTGTCGACAGCTGCCATGAGCGCGAAATATCCAATATAGGGCGCAAAATAGGGCTGCATTATTGCAAGACTCGGGGGGGAAGGTTTGCTCAAATCCACACACCACCAAAATCCGTAACTGGTGCATCCACCAAAAGTCCCGAGATTTTGTGAAACTTACCGGTGTTGGAAATCGGATGCTCACAGGTGCGAAATTCTCCGGGGCCAAAATTGGACTCTCCGGCAAGCAGTAGGGTACCGGCAACATAATGCGCGATCTGCGTCCCATTTTGCTTGCCCTCCAAGCGACGCTGAGGCTCGAAAGCCTGTAAGATAAAGTCTTTGATATCATCGCTGTCGAACAGCGCTTCCCACTCTGCGGGCGTGGTCAGAATTCCTGCGTGAATACCTTGGCTTTTACCTTGTCTGCGATGTTTGAGGATCCAACCTTCACGATTAGCACGCGCCTGCGCCCACATCGGTTCGGATTTTGGTGTGTATTGATAACAAGGTAGGACATGGGCTTGGAACTCTTTTGCTTCGGATCCAAGCACTTCCAGCAAAAGTTTGTCGTCGCAGATTTGCGCAAAAAAGGCCTTGTCATGTACAAGATACATGGTGCGCGGATCATTTAGCATCCCAAGCACCGCAAGCTGACGCAAGCAGTCGTCTGGTAGGCTTGCCAGTTCCTCCAGTGATAGCTCTGAGTAGAGGAATGCATCCTCCAGCTTTTCCAAGTTTTTTGGGATATCGGGGAGTGCCAAACTTTCAAAGGAAAAGCCACTTTTTGCCAGCGCATTGGCCAAAAAGCGGCTTTCGTTACGCTGATCAGCACCCGTCAGAACAACAATCCGCCGCTTGCCATTCAGATGCTTGGCCAGAAATGGGAAAAAATCATTAAAAGTATCATGTACCTCAACATCCCGACCGGATTCCGCCAGCTGCATTTGACCAATAGAGCGCTGCAGCGCGTTGCTGGGAAAGCCATTCAGCGCAAATCGGCAGGTTACCTCGATCAGTTTGATAACGCCTGAAGCAGAGAACACAAAATCTGTGCGATACGTACCCGGATCATAAGGCACGGCGTCCCAGGTATTGAGGACACGCCGCGCACCCGGGCCCAAGCCAAATGTGTCTACCCATCGGTCAGGATCTCCTGCGATAGAACGAACCAACTTGTGCATTCCATTTGCGATGCAGCTAAATTGCCTCGACAGGTCTTCTCCTATCAGGATGGGATTGTCATAGTACCACTTCTTTATGCTATTTGCTTCGGTTTCCGAGTGACGACAGATCGCCGCGCGCAAAGCCTCTGCGGTCTCTTGATCTGACATGTCAGATTTTGAGCCTGACACGCAACAAATGGCGCTTGGCATCATTGAATGCCGTGCGTCCATGCAGCGTATTTCGGTTGTTCAGCACAAACAGATCCCCTTCTTCGAGATAGAAAGAATTAACCTTGCTGCTTGTGGAGAGAATGGCTTTGAGTGCCTCAAAAGCCCTCAGGCCCCGCTCTGGCAAGGCGTTGTCGTTACGCCTGAGTGAGACTTCTATTGTGTCTGCGCGAAAACGTATTTGCTTGCCAGCTTCAAGGATGGGAGAGTAAACGAATTCTTCAGGCCCGTCCGGGTTGGTTTTAAAAGCCGACGGCACTGCAAAAGGAAACGACACTTCTCTTAGCGCAGCCTCGTGTGCGGCACCATCTGGATGGGCCGCAAGTTCGGCCATTAGGTCGTCATAGGTCATCAAAAGCGATAGACCGCCGCCGCATGTGGCTTTGCTCAAACACAAAAGGGCAAAAATGTCCTCCGGTGCTTCGCGATACTGGCTATCGGTATGCAGGAATGCTTCGTCAGCATGTTCGGAAAAGGTGGGCACTGTTTGTGACAGGCCTTCTTTAGCGCGAATGTTCCAGACAATCGAGCCGTTTTCATCATGACTGATCGGCGTTCCTAGATGCTGCGCGAAATCAAGAAGAAAACTTGAAGCGGACGCACGATCTTTTGGACCAAAGTTCAAGCCGCGGATGACCACATAACCGGGATCAACGATTGCCCGGGTGACAAGACCGACAAAATCTTTTGGTGCTTGCCCCGGCAAATCGGCGACATCGACAATGTTCAAGCCCTTCATCTGTGAGTGCTGCATTTGTCCATCCTCATTTCAAATGATGATATTTTGGCGCTGCCCAGCTGGTAAGTGCGTCAGCCACGAAAGCGACATCATCCAAGGTCAAATCATGATGTAGCGGTAGGCTAATCACTTGAGCAGCCAATCGGGTTGCCTCTGGCAAAGTCCCCGGATCGGGTGCAAATGCTTTAAAAGCAGCGAAATCAGTGATGAGTGGATAGAAATAACGCCGCACTGTGATCCCTGCATCGCGAAGTCGACCATATGTCTCATCACGGCTCAGAGGAAAAGCATCCCCAACCATCAAAGGGCAATAGGGTGCATTCTGGCCAACCGGTAAAAAGCTCAAGCCTGACACATCACCTAGAGCGTCTTGATAGCGCTTCATGAGGGCATGTCGATGATCAAGCGCAGCGTCTATAATATCCAAATTGGCAAGGCCGACTGCCGCATGAAGCTCTGACATCTTGGCGTTGATGCCCACATCGTCGATATTCGTTTCTCCGGCATAGCCAAAGTTTCGCCAGCGCTTTGCCCGCTCATGAATTTTTGGCGTGGAACAGACGATCGCCCCTCCCTCAATCGTATTAAATACCTTTGTCGCATGAAAGCTCAAAGAGGCGGCATCACCAAAGGCTGCGAGGCTCCGGCCTTGGTGCAGCGCTCCAAAACAGTGAGAGGCGTCATAGACAAGAGGCAGCTTTGTTTCCCGTCGCAAAGCTTCGAAGCCTTCAACGTCGCAAGCCGCGCCGTAGCAATGAACAGGAAGGATGGCACGTGTTCGCGGCGTGATTGCTTTGTAAACCTCTCTCGGGCTGAGATTGGCAGTACCAGCGTCGACGTCTGTGAAGACTGGCGTCAGGCCCATCTGCAGAATAACCTGCGCGGTGGCAGCATAACTGTAGGCTGTCGTAATGATCTCGCCACCGTCACCCGCCCGCACGCCCGCGGCGGTCAAAGCGCCCATTAGCGCCAGTGTCCCGTTAGCAATCAGGCTGGTGTGTGGAGCATTCAGATATTGCGAAATCTTCGTCTCGAGGTCTACGTGTACAGAACCGAAGTTTGTCACATGTTCAGAATCCCAGATCCGATCCAGATTTCTCTTTACGGCATCAAGCGGGGGTAAAAGGGGCGATGTAACTTTCATAAATCCAGCTTACTATTTTTTATATCGATATTAATTTGTTGTAGGCTTATCTCATGTCCTGAAACGTATATGAATTCTGGAATGTCCGAAGTACCTATCTGGTTTCAAACTCGGTGTCCACCAGGCGTCGCCTTTAGTGATCAAGATAATCATACAAACCCTGATGCTTAGAGGATGTGCGCAGGGCGGCCTAAAACTTGCAACACATCCCACAAAAGGGTAGCTGCAACATCTGGGTTCTGCCCAGCCAGCCCATGGCGTCAGTGAGATACGATGACACCGAACCAGAGCCTTACGCAACAAAAAGAGCTACCGGCTGGACCTCTGATGTCGTTATTTTGCGCGATCTATCACAGTGCCAGCTGGAGCACAGATGTTTTGAGGCATTTCTGATGCAAAACATCCCTTTTGGCGTTGAAGTCTTGATTCATGTTGACGCGTCCCTGGATGGCACCCAAGAAATTGTAGCCGAGTATGTTCTGCGTTATCCCGGAGTATTTCGCACGGCACTACAAAACGAAAATCAGTTTCTCCAAGCCGTGACTGTTGAGATTCTTCTAAGAGCACAAGCCACGAGAAAATACCCAACCCATTGCGAGGGAGGCGACTGTTGGATCGACCCGCAAAAACTTGTCAAACAGGTCAACTACATGAAGGCCCATGCCGGTGGTGTCACAACGACCTATGTCACCAATCTGTTGAATGCAGCCAACGGACAGGCCCAGGTCAAACACAATCCCACCCCAGAGGAACGAAGTCTTAGCGCCGTACGGCTGCATATGCCGCGTAATTGCACGCGCAGGTTCCGCAGCATTGGTATCCCCGTGCCCCCAGAAAAAAACGAGGCTCCGCTGGTAAGTTCATGCAATCACGCTTAGACCAGTTTGGAAATCATCATTTCCTGCCGAAAATTGGCCTTCATGCCTACCATATCCACGCCTCCGGTATCCGGAGCAGTCTAACCTTGAGTGAACGCCTTCATCAGCTAGTGCAGCTGCACAGGGCGCTTTCATTCTTTCATATTCGGTAGGGGGACTTTAAGGTGGCTTGGGCCGTGGTCAGCCGACTTTGGGTTGCCTGGTCCTTTATTGCCACAATTGGCTGCAACGACGTGTTTAACCAGCTTGAATATCATACTAAATTGCCAAATATCGGCACTCCATTACAGACACCCTCAAAAGCCATAGTGACGTTCTCTTGTTCAAAGCCATCAAGATATTCCTAGCCTGTTTGACCTCAGCCGAACGACGGCGGCTGTTGGTCTTTGCAGCAGTCGCCGCTTTGACTGCGACTTTAGAATTGAGCAGCCTTCTGGCCATCTACCCATTGGTCTTGTTGGGCATTCACGAGGCCCCCACCCAAGGCCCGATAGTTTCCATACCTCATTGGTTCGGCTTCGAAGATACGCAAAACATTGGTCTCTTTTGGGCATATATCATGCTTGGAACAGTGCTGCTGAGCTTTGCCGCACGCGCGCTCACCACCTGGATCCAGTTTACTTTTGCGGAATCCTTGCGTCATACATTATCCACAAGGGTCTTTCGAACCTACTTGTGTCGTCCCTACGCGTTTCTCTTAAGAAAAAATACCTCCGAGCTCACGTCTGCTATACTTAGTGAGGTCGACTTAATCGTTACCCAAACTGCTGTGGGGCTTTTTCAAGCCGTAGCGGCACTATCCGTATTGGTCGCCACGGCTGGAATGCTCATCATCGCCGCACCTACTGCCACACTTCTTGTGATACTCGTGGCGGCAGGGTTTTATTGCGGCATTTATTTGATTATGTCCAAGTTGGTGGCTAAGAACGATGTTGCGCGTTTTGGCGCAAACCGACGGCGTCACTTAGTGATAAACGAGAGTTTTGCCCTGCTGCGCGAAATCAAAATCCGTGGATTGGAAAACGTTCAAGTTGCTGCCTATTCGCCCCATGCCAAGGTGATGTCAAAAGCGTTGGCACGACATAGCTTGATCAGCCATCTGCCCCGCATCATGATTGAAACCCTTCTGTTTGGTTCTGCTGCACTGTTCATGCTTGTGTTTTACGTCAAAAGCGACGATCTCAGTGTTGATTTTGCTGATCTTCTGCCAACGGTGTCGCTCATGATCGCTTCGACTGTGCGTATGCTACCGGCGGCTCAAACAGTGTATCGGGTTCTCAATGGCGTTCGTGGATCGCTGGTGGGACTAAGCGTGCTGCACGAAGCGCTACAACACGAACCGCAGCAGGCCGCGCGCCCTCTGTTGCAGCCACTTACGCTGAAGCAAAGCATCGTGTTTGATGCCGTCACCTTTATACACGAGGGTTCAGTCCGACCAAGTGTACAGAACTGTTCATTTGTTGTGCGCAAAGGGGAGATCATAGGGATCAAAGGGGCAACAGGGTCGGGTAAATCCACGGTAGTCGACCTTGTCATGGGATTGCTTGAACCAACCAGCGGTCATATCACAATTGATGGCGCGACCCTGACACAGGACAGGCGCGTGCATTGGCAACGTAATGTCGGTTTTGTTGCGCAAGACGTGGTGCTGTCTGATGACACAGTGCTGCGCAACATCGCCTTTGGCGTGCCAGATGAATTAATCGATCTCGATCGAGCACGAGAAGTTGCAAGGATTGCCTGCATTTCTGAGATGATCGAGCAGCTCCCACAAGGTTATGACGCATCTGTGGGTCAGGGCGGCGTCGCATTGTCTGGCGGGCAAAGACAGCGCCTGAGCATTGCTCGCGCTCTATATCACGACCCCGAGGTCATTATCTTTGACGAGGCAACCTCGGCGTTGGATATTGAAACCGAGCGTCGTGTACTGGATCAAATCCGCACGACCGCAAAGTCAAAAACAATGATCATGGTTGCGCATCGGTTAGACACGCTGAAATCTTGCGATATGATTATCACCATAAAAGACGGAACAATTATGCCCCAGAACACGCGATAAAATTTCAATGCATATCAACACCAGGTGCAAATGGTCACAATCTGCCCCAAGGGTAGCGGTCTTCCCCCAATGAAGTTGTCCTCCAC
>JAYQEA010000084.1:0-17780 GCA_038138625.1 Roseivivax sp. | reverse complement strand
GTATTGGGCACCCAAGGCATAAACCAAATCAATGATTGCATCGCCATCAGTATCAAAGGCCCCGTCCGCACCTGTAGCGACGTATCCCAGGTTACCCCAACTCCACGCGTTATCGGCCACCACTGAATGAGACAAAAAGCCCATTGGCTTGTCATTACCATCGCCCGAAACAAAAGCTGCCGCTTCTGCGCGGGCAAAGGTTTCGGCAATACGGCCAGCCAACCATCCCTCAACGTCAAAAGCACTGTCATCCAGCAAACGCTGACTGGCCTTCGGCAGCGCATTCAATTCATAAAGTGGGATCGAAATACGATCAATGGATGGCGTCCCGGTCTCTACAACAGCGCCACTTTCTGTGGCCCAACCCGATCCGGCTTCGGTATGATCAATTAAAACATCATAGGACGTCGCTTCGACTTGAACGACATTTGCAATCGCACGAAGCGAGGCTGTTGATGACAGCACTGACATCACGCTGTCGGAGGTGATAGGGTCCACCAGATAGCCACCATCCGAATTCACGGCCGTTGACATGGACTTGCCCTCAACAGGCAACCCGCGCAGCGCATCATCATCGCCAGAGCGCAAATACGCGTTAAAAGCTTTGGCATGCGGCACCTCTACCGAGGCCTCCGTTGACAATGCGGGGCGTGCGGCACGTGCGGTGGTACGGTCAAAATGGGTCATACGTTCTTCCTGTTTATGGAGTTTTTCCTGAAGCTCGGCCCGGAGGCCCTTAATGTCGCAAACGAGTCCCGCCAAAGCGTCGCCCACCTGTACGACCGGGGACACATCTTCCCCGGTCCGAGAAGTCATCTCGGTCATATATCTCTCTCTCTTTCGTATCGGTGAAGCGTGCGCCTTTAGACGCCCGCCAACTCCCGCCGCGCCGCCTCGAGCGAACGCGCCAGTTTGCGCAGGTCAGCGTCTTCGGGGCCTTCACCCTTGGACGCCACCCTTGCACTGGGCAGCATAGGAAAGGTCACAAGCGACACCTCCCATAGCTCCAGTTCCGTCAGGACACGCTGTCCCTGATCATTCTTTACAGCTTTCAAGGTACGGTAACCGATAGACAATCCGTCAATGGCCCCCGCTGCGATAAGGGACGCAGCTTCGCGGCCCTTGGCAACAGTGTCTAGCAGTCTGCCCTTTACCCAAAGGCCGCGCCCGTCTTCCCGGACCTCATCCCAGATCCCGATGGGTTGCGCAGGATCATGCTGCCAGAGCATTTTGACACCTCGTCCCTCTTGCGCCAATCGGCTGAGAGATGTGGCGTATGCCCCTGCTTCCACCACGTCCCCGCCTTGATCGCAGGCACCAAAGACCGACGCATAACCTTCGATACAGCTCCCCTCAAGGACAGTTACCTCTGTATCGAACCGACAGAATTTCTGTTCCAATCCGCTGTGCATTTAAAACTCCTTCAACTGCCCAAGGCATTCTGACCAACGGCCAGAAGCCCCTGAAAAGCTTGTGCTAAGATTACGGCAACCACCCCATAAACGGTTAACCACAAACGTTTTTCCAATTTCTCCATCAGTGTCTCGAGACGACTGATACGTTCTGTCAAGGTCTCAACCTGTAGCCCATGAACCCGTTCCAAAGACTCAAGTCGCAAACCTGGAACGCATTGGAATTCCGATGGTCTACCCATCACTTGGCTCCAATGGCAGCGGTGGCAAACCCAGCAGTGCACGTTTTTCGGCAGCCGTCAGAAAGTCTGCACCAGCAACGCGTTTCCATTGTGCATCGCGTTCGCCGGCCAACGCAGGCACCTGATCAAGGTCCGGTCTGAGCGTGACTGTTTCGTTCATTAATCGGCCGAGCCATGTGCTGATTTGGGCACTAACACGCGTTGCCAACGGCAGAACTGTCAGTCGATAAAACGCTCTGTTCGCCTCTTGATAGTTTGCAAATGTTGCCTCGCCCGGGATACCCAACAACATTGGCGGCACCCCAAAAGCCACGGCTATCTCTCGGGCGGCTGCTTCTTTGGTCTTCTGGAATTCCATATCTGATGGCGAAAACCCCATCGGCTTCCAATCCAGTCCGCCTTCTAGCAACATGGGACGACCCGCATTGCGCGCGCCCTGATGATGCGCCTCCATTTCCGATACCAGACGGTCATATTGATCCGAACTCATGCTGCCCTGTCCATCGGAACTACGATAGACGATCGCTCCTGAAGGGCGTGCGGCGTTGTCCAATAATCCCTTGGACCAATGGCTTGCGGAATTATGCACATCAACAGCCTGAGCCGCCGCTTGCAGAGGTGAAAATCCATAATGAACATCTTGTGGATGAAAACTCTTGATATGGCAGATTGCTGGTGCAGCGGCGGTGATATCAAAACGATGCGTCCGGGCCCCGACAGTGTAGTCATAGGCCACTGGCCATCCATCCGGACCCGGCACAATCCGCATTCTATCAGACCGCAAAACATGCAACTCCAGCGGTGCACCATTCGTGTCGGGCACGGCTTCTAGATAAGAATCCCCTGATAACAGAAGTTGTGCAAACAGAGCCTCCAAAAGCTCCGCACGACCCTGTGCCAGATTTGGCGATGATATCAATTGAAGCATCGGATGGGTTTCGAACCGACGCTCAACATCCTGGCAGACCAAGGGCAGCGCGGCGGCAGCTTCGGCAATCAATTTAACAGCACGAAAACCAACGGGATTTCCTGAAAAACCGGCGCGTGTCAAAGACACCACATCCCGTGGCGTCCAGGCCACACGGCCAGAGGTTGCATAGGCCACCAAAGGACCCGTGGCGCTGGCTTTGCGCTCGGGGGGCTGGCTCGTGTCGTCAGCTTTGCGCAGAAAATCGAACACGCGGCGTCTCCTTGTCGCTTAACTCTTTCCGGGGACCGCCCGGTCGGTAGCAAGAACAATCGCCCCAAATGTTTAAAAGCACTTGAGGCAACCGAACGGCAAAGTACGCACCGCGCAACAATGATTTTTTCTTTATTTATTACAGATACTTGAGTAATTTTTCCTAAAATCCATATGACCCATTATCCAAGATTTATCTGTATTAGATTGAACGAAGTCTTGGTTGTCGCCACTTGGCCACTGGCACGATAAGCGCTTCGGTCAAAGCCCAGACCAGAGCATCAACGCGATCCGGGCTGCCCTTGCCCTCATACCCTTTTAATGTCATGCGGGTCATCTGATCCTCTAGCACATCCAAACCGGCCAGATGCGACACCCGTCCCTGCTCGTATAGAGCCGCGACCGGTTCCGCACGCGCGACTTTACCCTTAGACGCATGGACCTTGGTCAACGGCACCAGCGGATCCACCTGCCGCAAAACAGTTTCCACGAGATCCCCACCCTGATTGACCTCTGCGACCAAACGATCGCCACCCCATTTTTCCATGGCCGTTATCGCACGGCGAGCCCAAGCCGTTGGTCCGACACCCTGAACAGTTGCATCCTCTAAAACCACGGCGCGCCAATCTTGTGGTGCGCCCTGCATAACCGCCCCTACGACGACTATTCCACAGGCGTCCGATCCCTTGTGACCGGTCACAGGGGGATCGACGGCAACTAGAACCCTGTCAAACTGGGGCGCAGCCTTTAAACGTGCCGTATCAAGGTCATCGGCACGCCATAATGCGCCTTCCGCCTCTTCCACCAAAACGCCGTCCAATTCCTGACGACCAAGACGTGTCCCTGCATAACGTGCGCGAACCTCTTCCAGAAAACTGTCGGCCAGATTGGCACGGTTCGCTTCGGTCGGTGCATGGGTCACAACTGTCGACGGACTGTTCAACAATTGCCGTAATGTCGGAACTGATCGTGGGGTGGTCGTGACACACACTTGGGGACGATCACCAAGCCGCAAGGCAAACTGCAACATATCCCATGTATCGCCAGCCTTTTTCCATTTGGCCAACTCGTCCACCCAGGCTGCATCAAACTGTGGGCCTCGCAAACCCTCGGGATCATGGGCCGAAAAGGCCATAGCCTCGGCTCCGTTGGGCCATGTCAGGCAACGCCGCGTTGCACTCCATGTTGGACGCCGGTCTGGCGGAGAACACGCAAGGATCCCGCTTTCGCCAAACACCATGACCTCACGCACCTGATCGAGGGTCTCTCCGACAAGCGCCACCCGTTTGGCTTGGCCTTTATCCAAGGGGCGTGCGCCCTCGACCATGGAACGAACCCATTCCGAACCCGCACGGGTTTTTCCTGCGCCGCGTCCTCCCATGATCACCCAAGACCGCCAATTGCCCTGCGGCGGCAATTGATGCGGCAGGGCCCAGAATTCAAAAAGAAAAGGGAGAGCTAAAAGCTCTCCCTCACCCAGTTCAGCCAGGAAGGCGTCCCGCGTCGCAGCAGGTTCGGATCCGAGCCAAGCGGCACCCGATCTCAACGCGTGCGATGTCAAGGTCGAGCCCGTAGTCTCCGGCAACGCCGGAGTTTTGTCGGTTAATTTGGTCAAGTTCTTTCTCCGTTTCTCGGGCTGCACGCAGCCAATAGCGAAGTTCTGACAACACAGCGTTGCCATCCTTCTTGGTAGCCTCTCCAGTCCGAGCTCTCTTTCGGAGCTCTTCAAGGTCTTCGACCATATCCGCCAGCATCTGTGCGATTTTCTGGCATTCGTCTTCCAGCGCCGAAGCGCGCTCTTCGATTTTGATCAAGGTCATCTGCTCGTCTTGCCTTTTTTTTGGCTGTTATGGATCTCCGTCCAACGACATTAAAAAACGACCTCCGGGGTTACCCCCGGGGCCGTTTGCCCAATTCGTCCAGCATGCCATAAACTCTATCTTCGACCGTGCGGCCTGTCAAATTCCGGCCATCGCGACATAGGTGTAACCGTCTGGAAACTATTATCTTTTTGGAATTAACTTAAAGGAAACTTTTGTAGAACGCTCGGTCTGACAACCGCGTCAATCAAAAGCATCAAGCTCTTGTCAAACCTGAACTTTCCGAAGCCCGGCCGCAAATCTTTGGCTGTTGGCCTGATACACCTGAGCAGAAAGCCTTAACCCCTCGATCGCAGCGTCATCCAGCGCACGCACCACCTTTCCGGGCATCCCCATGACCAGTGATCCATCCGGGATTTCCTTGCCTTCGGTAATCAAAGCACCGGCCCCAATTAGGCAATTCCGGCCGATTCTCGCACCGTTTAGAATCGTTGCTCCCATTCCAATCAGACTATTGTCCCCAATATGACACCCGTGCAGCATGACCTTGTGTCCAATCGTACATCCTGCGCCGATGCTCAACGGAAAACCAATGTCTGTATGCAGGACACAGTTTTCCTGCACATTGCTGCCCACGCCCACGGTTATTGTTTCGTTGTCACCCCTTATCGTGGAACAAAACCAAATGCTGGCTGCGCTTTTGATCACGACGTTCCCAATAACATTGGCGTCTGGCGCAATCCAGGCATCCGCTGCAATTTCAGGTGCTAGACCATCTAAAGAATAAATCGTCATTTCTGTCCCTCTAGAAATTCCTGCTGCAGGCTGCGCACATGGGCTGTCAAGGTCGGCTGCTGGTCACGCCGCATGCGTTCGGCTTCGACAATCGTGCGCAAGCGTCTCTCTGTGGCATCAAGATCGTCGTTGACCAGGACATAATCATATGCGCTCCAGTGGCTGATTTCGTCCCAGCTTTTTTGCATACGCTTTGCAATGACCTCGGAAGTATCCTGATCACGGCTTTCTAAACGCCGGCGCAGTTCTGCGATCGAAGGTGGCAGCAGGAAAATTGACAGAGCGAATTTTCCAAGGCCACTGTTTCGGATCTGCTGCTCTCCTTGCCAATCCACATCAAAAAGAACATCGCGTCCGGCCTCGATGCTGTCCTTCACCGGACCTGCGGGCGATCCGTAAAAATTACCAAACACATGTGCATGTTCCAACATCTGACCATCAGCGACCTGCGCTTTAAAGGCATCCTGAGAAAGGAACAAATATTCGCGCCCGTGTTGCTCTCCAGACCGTGGTTTGCGCGTCGTTGCCGAAACAGAAAAGCTGAGACTTTGGTCCCACGTCATCAATCGACGCGCCAATGTGGATTTTCCCGCTCCGGACGGTGAGGACAGGATGATCAAAAGACCACGACGGGTGCTCATCATTTACTCCACATTCTGGACTTGTTCACGCATTTGATCGATAAGGGTCTTCATCTCTAAGCCAACGGTTGTTAACCCAGATGATTGCGCCTTGGAACACAAGGTGTTGGCTTCGCGGTTGAATTCTTGCATTAAAAAATCCAGCTTTCGTCCCACAGGCTTTGGATCCGATACCAGAACATACGCGGCCGCGATATGGCTCCGCAATCGATCAATTTCTTCGGTGACATCGGATTTGACAGAAATCAAAGCGAGTTCCTGTGCAATACGGTCAGGGTCGATGTCGCTGACCAGCGTAACACGTTGTAAAGCCTGCGATAGTCGTTCCTTTTGTGCATCACGGCGGTGCTCTACCTCTGTTTCGGCCCGCGACACCAAAACGTCCATTTCCTTAAGTTGACGCTGCAAAATATCGGCAAGGGCCGCCCCCTCGCTGCGACGCATATCCACAAAAGCTTTGGCGACTTCTTCAAATTCCGACAAAAGCTCAGCACATAGCATTTTGGGATCAGCTTCATCGACTGCCAATTCCATGACCCCGCGTTGGCCCAACAAATCCGCCGCGGTAGAGGGTGCAAGATGTAGGCCCCGGTCGGCAGCCTCGGCTTCCAAGGTTGCAAAAGCCTCCAGCACAGCATCCATCTGTACTAGATCCAACCGCAAAACAGACGCACGTTCACCCGACGCATTCATACGCAATCCAACGGTTACGCTTCCACGGCTGATGTGGGTAGACAGGATCTTGCGCAAACCGGCCTCTAACCCTTCGATCCAGTCGGGCACACGTACGCGGAGATCCAAGCCCTTGGCGTTGACGCCGCGCAGTTCCCAACTCCAGCGTAGCCCGTGGCCTTCCCCTTGCTTGTTGGCAAACCCCGTCATTGATTGGCGCATTGCGTTCCCCTTCTGAAAGCCATGAACTATCCCGCCTTTTCGAGTGATGGCAAGCCCAAGAGGACAAACAGCGAGCCACGCACGTCTTGTGGCATTAACCATTTTGCAACTTGGATAAAGAAAATCCTAAAGATTCGGAGTACAAAGATTAAAAGCAAATTCGTAGCAAATGTGCGGCGAAGTGGAAGCACTTCGGCTGATTAACATGGCGCGCAACTTGAAGAGGCCGAAACATTGTCAAATCGTGATCGTAACAACGTCGTTTCTCTGGCGCGGCATATCCGAGGACAGGAAACTGCGCCTCAACGCGAAGTGGAAAATTACTGGGGCAGCCTGCTTCGCGATGGCGAAATACCTATGCGCAGCGCGGTTGATCCTCGTGCAATCCAAAACGCGTTGGAGTATTGCTTTATCGCCGAACGGGTCACCAGCACAATGTCGCGTCTTCGCGTAACCGGCAATCACCTGAGCGACCTGATGGGCATGTCTGTGTCCGGAATGCCGTTGGCATGCCTTTTCACGGCGGATTCGCGAAAAATATTGGCCGATGCAACAGACAAACTGTTCAATGAACCGGCTATTATACATATGGAAGTCAGCAGCGATGGGCCATCTCAAATGACAGGGGAAATGGTGCTTTTGCCCATGCGATCAGATTTGGGTGATGTCACACGCGTGCTCGGATGTATGGTCACACATGGACGTATTCACCGTGCACCGCGCCGGTTCGACATTACCAACGTACGGGTCCGGTCCGTGTCATTTCCTCAGCAAACACAGGGCGAGCCACAGGACATGCCAAACCCTGTCGATGTGTCGGACAAACCGAAAGCTGATTATCTCAGGCTGATTGTTTCAAAGGATTAGACTGTCCCCAATGAACCACGCTCGCCAAGACGGGCCTACGTCTCCTCTTCCATGTCGCAACGCGTAAAAGAAGAGGGGAACGCGTCTGTTTAAGATGCAGCTTTCTGCGCCATCCGCGCCTGCGTCAGTTCTTCTGCCACAAGAAATGCCAATTCCAACGACTGGCTGGCATTCAGCCGCGGGTCACACGCTGTGTGATACCGATCGCTCAAATCCTCATCCGTCAAACTGTGTACGCCACCTGTGCATTCTGTAACGTCTTGACCTGTCATCTCAAAATGCACACCGCCTGGAATCGTTCCTTCGGCACGATGAACGCTAAAGAATTCACGAACCTCGCGCAGAACCGAGTCAAACGGTCTTGTTTTATAGCCAGTCCCAGATTTGATCGTATTGCCGTGCATTGCATCACAAACCCATAGCACGTTGGCGCCTTCTTCCTTGACGGTTTGCACCAAACGGGGGAGATGTTCGCCGACTTTGCCAGCGCCAAACCGTGCGATCAGCGTCAGCTTGCCGTCTTCATTATCAGGGTTCAGCTTTGCCATCAAAACCTTAAGATCGTCGGCCGTGGTGGTGGGACCACACTTCAGTCCAACAGGATTCATCACACCGCTTGCAAATTCGACATGCGCCCCGTCAGGCTGTCGGGTACGGTCGCCAATCCAGATCATATGACCAGAGCCAGCCAGCCAGTTACCGCTGGTTGAATCCATCCGGGTCAGCGCCTCTTCATATTCCAGCAAAAGCGATTCGTGGCTGGTGTAGAAATCCACGGATTGCAGGGTGTGAGCCGTGTCATTGGTGATCCCTGCTGCGTTCATGAAATCAAGTGTATCACTAATACGGTTGGCCATGTCGCGGTAACGCGTTGCTTTTTCGCTTTCGGTAAAGCCAAGTGTCCATGAGTGCACCTGATGGACATCAGCATATCCACCCGTTGAAAACGCCCGTAACAGGTTCAGCGTCGCTGCAGCCTGTGTGTACGCCTGTAGCATTTTACGCGGATCAGGGATCCGAGCCGAGGGTGTGAATTCGAGCTCGTTAATGATGTCACCGCGATAGCTGGGCAGTTCAACACCGTTGATTGTTTCGGTTGGGGCACTGCGGGGTTTGGCAAATTGCCCTGCCATACGACCCAGTTTCACCACAGGCACCTTTGCACCGTATGTCAGCACAATCGCCATCTGCAACAACACCTTGAACGTGTCGCGTATGCCGTCCGCGCTGAATTGCTCGAAACTCTCGGCACAATCACCGCCTTGAAGCAAAAACGCCTCGCCTCGTGCAGCAGCCCCAAGCTGTGTCTTTAGCCTGCGCGCCTCTCCGGCAAAGACCAGCGGAGGATACTTGGCAAGCTGGGCCTCAACTGACTGAAGCGCGGCCTGATCGGTATATTCAGGCATCTGAATGCGGGGCTTGGCACGCCAATCAGATTTCTGCCACTGTGTCATCGTCTTGATCCTTGTATAAGTTGCCATAGGCGGTTGTCGAACCTGTGGGTTTTATATATGCGCCCCAGCGACAAGAGACCACCCGGCATTTGCATTTGCAGCGCTTTTGAGCAGTTGCCCTTCTGTAAAGCTGTGTCTAGGAATGGTTAGGCACTGTCACTATAGACTTCAACCCAATAGGATTCCGGCATGGATCACGCGACCCGTTCAGGCAGCAAACCGCGCCGATTCGTGTTTGTCCTGCTACCGCAATTCACTTTACTCAGCTTTGCGGCAGCCATTGAAACCTTGCGTCTCGCAAATCGGATGGCCGGACGGGATGTCTACGATTGGATCGTGACGGGCGAAGGTGGACAGGAAATTCATTGTTCAGCCGGGTCGATGTTTCGCCTCGACTGTGATTTGCCCGAGCTATCCCGAGATGACACCGCTTTGGTATGCGGAGGACTGGACGTTCAAGCGGGTACAACAAAGCGATTGCTCAATTGGTTAAGGCGCGAGGCCAGACGCGGCATCACACTGGGCGGCTTATGCACAGCCGCATATACTTTGGCGCGCGCCGGGTTGTTGGACGGCAAGCGAGCAACAATACACTGGGAAAACCACGACAGCTTTGCCGAAGAATTTGACGAAATCGAAATCACCAAGTCCGTTTTCGTTCGCGATGGAAATCGGGTCACGGCGGCGGGCGGGACAGCTGCGGTAGATTTAATGTTGCGGATTGTGGCCGAAGAGCATGGAGAGGATCTGGCAAACGCAGTTGCCGATCAGCTTGTTTATAATACCATCCGCACAGACCAAGACACACAACGGCTTTCGGTGCCAACACGGATCGGCGTACGCCACCCAAAACTAGCAATGGTCATCCAGATCATGGAAGCCAATATCGAAGAGCCCATCAGCCCCTCGTTGCTGGCAGCACGGGTCGGGATGTCCACGCGTCAGCTTGAACGTCTCTTCCGGCGTTACCTGAACCGCAGCCCAAAGCGGTATTACATGGAACTTCGCCTTCAAAAAGCCCGCAACCTTTTGATGCAAACGGATATGAGCGTGATCAATGTCGCACTCGCCTGTGGATTTGCATCACCGTCGCATTTTTCGAAATGCTATCGGGCGCATTATGACACCACCCCGTACCGCGAACGCGGCACGATCGCGACCCGTCCGGTTGTTTGAAAAAGGGATTTGAAGCGCTGCTATAGTATCACCAAGCCTTGCAGACTGGCAAAACATGTCGAAGGTCGGTCGAGAGATATGTTCGCTTGCGTCCGTCCCTGCAGCCAGACTTGCGATCTGAATAGCACAGTTTACTGCGACACGCCGAAAGCAACTGGCATTTTGTGCTGATCATTGGGGCTATTGTAGCAATCATTTTCACACCAGGTAGGAGCGGCGTTTTTGTGTTCCTGCCCACAACGGTACTCACCGTTTGTGCTCGTCATTCTGACGGAATGCACGGACCTTTTAATTCACGAATTGTTTCAGACGCCAAAGTAGCCAGAATACCTGATGCACTGTCTTGGAGTGGGTGTTGGCTCGGCAGGTTCCTTTGGAATAGTCCGCGCGCATGACATCCGCGACGGGCACCAACACCAAATTGTTTGACCAGACACCCAAGCCATAACGCCAGATTTTGCCGTGGTGCTCGGGTACAACTGCATTTCCGGTCCAATCTGCACCAACCGCCACTCGTTCAATGCACCCGAGAGCGCAAAGGACCACATCTATTACTGGATGAAACGTTATTGGCGGGCACGGCAACTCGTTCCTGCAGTGCCACTGATCCTGTTTGGCGGCTCCGGGTTCCTGCTATGGGGAATTTGCGTGCGTGCCGCTGTATCGCTAACCCGAGATTGGATAATCGGGCATTCCAAACATAAGACTGAACATCAAGGCTGGACTGTCCGCGGGCTGCCAGTCCAAAAATATAACCTTCAGTGTCTTGGATTTATGACTTTTGGAGAAAATTTGCCAGTCCAACCGTCGTGCCTTCCGATCTTCAGCCATGCCGGGCCTTGAAAAAGTCCATTAGACTGCGGCCAATGGTTTATCAAATCACTAAAAGGTTTGGGTCTGGCGCATAAAATCCTTGGGCCCAGTGACCGACCTGAACGCGGTGGTCTTGTAAAAGTAAAAAGCGAACCTCGTTTGAATCTCAGCATTAAGAATGCGGAACACAACAGAGTGATTTTCGGTTACGACATGCAAAGGGGATAAAGTCACCCACATTCAGTACCGACGATCGTCCCGCACCAGTTTGGTGCTCTTTAACATTTTGAGTACAGGACTAAGTGCAAGCTGCTTGCCCAAGATTTGAATACTGCAAACAGGCAAAGGGCGCCCGATAGAGGCGCCCCTGCTTGGTTCAAAATTCGCAAATAAAAGTTATTCGCTCGCAGCACTGTCAACAGATACTGAAACGCCCGGGCCCATTGTCGAGCTCAGGGAAATCTTTGTCATGTACGCGCCTTTGGCGCCTGACGGCTTTGCCTTGGCCACGGCACTGACAAAGGCGCGGATGTTTTCGACAAGCTTGTCTGCGTCAAAAGACGCCTTGCCCACACCGGCATGTACAACGCCTGCTTTTTCAGCCTTGAACTGAACCTGACCACCTTTTGCGTCCTGAACAGCCTGCGCCACATCCATTGTAACCGTGCCAACTTTGGGGTTTGGCATCAGGTTGCGTGGACCAAGAATTTTACCCAAACGTCCAACGATCGGCATCATGTCAGGGGTTGCAATGCAGCGGTCAAAATTAATCTCGCCACCCTGAATCGTCTGCATCAGCTCTTCGGCACCAACGATGTCAGCCCCTGCTGCTTGCGCCTCATCTGCTTTGGCACCGCGGGCGAATACAGCCACGCGGACTGTTTTGCCGGTCCCGTTAGGCAACCCGACGACACCACGAACCATCTGGTCCGCATGGCGCGGGTCCACACCCAGGTTCATGGCAATTTCAACTGTCTCGTCGAATTTTGCCGCGGTATTGCCCTTGATCAGAGCAACGGCCTCTTCGACGGTCACATTCTCTTTACCCGCGAATGCATCACGGGCAGCACGCGTACGTTTTCCAAGCTTTGCCATATTACTTTACCTCGATGCCCATAGACTTGGCAGAGCCAAGAATGATCTGCATTGCGGCCTCAACGTTGTTCGCGCTCAGGTCTTTCATCTTTGCTTCTGCAATTTCGCGCACCTGTGCGACGGTGACGGTCGCGACAGTTTCACGACCGGGCAGTTCTGCACCACGAGGACGGTTCCGTTTGCCAACAGGCTTTAGACCAGCAGCTTTTTTCAAGTAATAAGACGCAGGCGGCGTCTTGATGTCCATCGTGAACGATTTGTCTTGGTAGTAAGTGATCACGGTCGGGCAAGGCGCGCCTGGCTCCATTTCCTGCGTCTTTGCGTTGAACGCCTTACAGAATTCCATGATATTGATGCCGCGCTGACCCAATGCAGGACCCACGGGGGGCGACGGGTTGGCTTTACCAGCCGGGATTTGCAGCTTCATGCTGCCAACAAGCTTCTTGGCCATGTGGCCTCTCCTTTTATCAACAGGCTTCAGGATCGCGATCCAAGCCCTATGTCGATGCGGTCCGGTGTAGCGCCGCGACGCTACGTGCCTCCCGCATGGATTCGTTGTCGGACTGACAACACAGGCCGCGTTACAACCAAATGGATATGCACGCAACCGTATTGCCCCGATGTACTGCAAAAAGGGTTTGCAATCGCCGTCATATATAAATTATTGAATGCGACATAAGCAGCTGCAAGCGGCGGACCAAGCAGTAAAATAGACCGATGACGGCACCGTAGGTTCGCTTAGCCAAAGCCAAGCGTCATTGAACGAAAGTCAAATGATGGACAGGCTTCAAATTTATATTCCTTTATTGGTTATCGCACTTATTGATTTCCTTTTGTTTTTCAAACGAACGAAAACGGACGGAGAGCCGGCGACTTGGCACAAACGCATGAAACGCGCGAACCGAAAACGCAGGCTCAAATATAAAATCGGTCTGGCCCGCGCGCGTGAAAATGCTGGATACGGTGCGGGATGACGATTGCGTGAGACGTTGGACCGTTTCCGACAATCTTGGGGGTTTGTGGTCTTAAAGTCGGGGAAACAATTGGATCGTTACTTCGGCACCATTCGATAAAGCGCCCCGTTTCCGACACTCAAAAACCACAGCGCACCATCTGGTCCCTGTCGTACATCGCGCACACGCGATGTGGCTTTGCCTGAAATCTGCTCAACCTCGCGCAAAGGTGCGCCCGACAATCGGGATATATAGTCGAACTTCAAAGATCCGATGAATGCATCACCGTGCCAACTGGCAATATTGCCATTGTAAAAGGTCATCCCAGACGGGGCTATAGACGGATCCCAGTATGTTTCCGGCTGCTCCATCCCCGGTTTGGCACTGCCTTCGCCAATTTTCCTACCGCTGTAGTGGCGTCCGTAAGCGATAACAGGCCAGCCATAATTTGCACCGCCAATTACACGGTTTACTTCGTCTCCGCCCTTCGCACCATGTTCATTGATCCAAAGCTGGCCGTCACGGTCCAACGCGGCCCCCTGCGGGTTGCGGTGTCCAAAGCTCCAGATTTCGGGGATCACACCCTCACGCCCAATAAACGGATTGTCTTTGGGAGCGACACCATCGCGCGTGATCCGCAAGACAGAGCCATTCTCTATACTTAAATCTTGTGCCGAGGGCCGGTGCCCGCGATCTCCAACAGTGACAAACAACGTGCCATCCTGAGCCTCTACCAGTCGCGATCCGAAATGTCGGCCACCCGAGGATCCTTTTGTCATCTCAAAAATCGTTCGCCCCTCGCGCAAACTACGCCCATCCTGCGCCAGCTTTGCCCGAAAAACTGCCGTTCCTGCGCCACCGGATTGACGTCTCGCATAGGTGAAAAAAAGTGTGCGGGTCTGTGCAAAATCACGCGGCACCAGCACGTCAAGTAATCCCCCCTGCCCGCGTGCAGCAACGCGTGGCACACCGCGCACATTCGTGCGACGACCGTTTTTAAACAGCCAAAGCTGGCCACCACGTTCCGTAATCACGACACCACCATCGGGCAAAAAGCCGAACGCCCACGGCTCATCAAGATCAGCCACAACCAAGGAAACCTCTAAAGGGCCGGATTTGGTTTGTATGACCTCTGCAATCGACGCTGATGCAGCCCAACACAAAATAAACAGCGGAAACAGAAAACGGGAGTACATGATGCGGCCTCACTCAATTATCACCCCGATCCTGAGGATCCAGCATGTTCAGGGCAAGAGCCTAAATGCGTAAGTTTGGCCACAGCGACCGCTTTTTATAAAATGTCGTGAGATTTCTTTCCTGACCCAATTCGGGCCTGACCCAAGCGGCACACTCGCAAGATACCTGCGCAAAGCACGTGAGCAAACACCTTGGCCAACGTTTGTAATATGCCGCCCACTTTTCCGACATTTTGGATTTGCACCGTTCCGACCATTCCTGAAAAGCTTGGCTCTTGTTTCAGCGTCACTGTTTTTGGTTTCAACCTCACCAAGGAATCTCAACATTCAGTTAGAAATGACGGGTTAGCCCCCCTTTCCTTTTTTACTGGGCCGCCATAGGCTCTGCCAAGGACAGAAATGTTCGACGTCAACACGGGGAGAATCAAAAAAATGAAAAAACTTCTTATGACCGCAGCCGCTGGCGCACTCTGTGCTTCCACAGGCTTCGCTGGTGGCCATTCGGAAATTAAATTGGGCGTTATCCTTGGTTTTACCGGACCAATTGAATCGCTGACACCATCCATGGGTGCCGGAGCCGAACTGGCGATGGCCGAAGTCACCGAAAGTGGCGCGCTTTTGGGCGGGGCATCCGTGACACCCGTGCGCGGCGACAGCACATGTATTGACGCAGGCGCAGCAAGTGCGGCGGCAGAACGTTTGATTACCTCAGATGGTGTAAAAGGCATCGTGGGCGCAGACTGCTCGGGCGTAACCGGCGCAATCCTCAACAACGTGGCGCTGCCAAACGGCGTTGTCATGGTATCGCCATCAGCAACATCGCCTGCGCTAAGCCACACTGATAACGCCGATAACGGCCTGTTCTTCCGCACAGCACCATCCGACGCACGTCAGGGCGTCGTGATGACAGAGGTGTTGATGGAATTGGGTATCAATGAAGTTGCCGTGACCTACACCAACAACGACTACGGCAAAGGTCTGGCTGACAGCTTTGAAGCGGCCTACACCGCAGCGGGTGGAACCGTAACAGTCAATTCGCCCCACGAAGATGGTAAGGCAGACTATTCAGCCGAAGTCGGTGAACTTGCGGCCGCTGGTGGCGATCGCCTTGTCGTTGCAGGCTATGTCGACCAAGGCGGATCCGGCATCGTGCGCGCGGCTCTGGATACAGGCGCGTTTGACACGTTCCATTTCCCTGATGGCATGATCTCGGCGGCTTTGACCGAGAACTTCGGCTCGGAAATCGATGGGTCGTCGGGTCAGCACCCTGCCCCATCAGACGAGCTTGCAGCGCGTTTCAGCGATCTGGTCGGTGGTGCCTTTGACAGCTCATCGCCTTTCACACCAGAAAGCTATGACGCAGCTGCACTGATTATGCTCGCAATGCAGGCCGCTAACTCCGCTGAGCCTGGTGACTACAAAGATCATATTTTTGCTGTGGCCAATGCTCCGGGTGAGCCGATCCAAGCTGGGGAATTGGGCAAAGCGCTCGAGATCCTTGCAGCCGGTGGCGAAGTCGACTTTGTCGGTGCAACTGGAGTAGAGCTTGTCGGACCGGGCGAAGCCGCAGGCGCATATCGCGTTGTTGGCTTTGAAGGTGGTGAAGAAGTCACCGCTGGCCGCAAGTAAACAACAGTCGTCACTATACCGGACAGCCCGTGTTTCACGGGCTGTCTGACGTAGCGCAAAGGATATCGCCTTGATCGAGGTTACCGATGTCGTGAAACAATTCGGTGGATTTCGTGCCGTGGATGGTGCGACGCTACGAATTAAAACTGGATCCATCACCGGTCTTGTTGGTCCGAATGGCGCCGGCAAAACAACTCTCTTTAATGTCATAGCGGGCGCACTGGCGCCGACATCCGGTCAAGTAAGGATGGACAACGAAGATATAACGGGACTAGCCCCGCACGTCTTGTTTCACAAAGGCTTGCTACGCACGTTTCAAATTGCACATGAATTTTCGTCAATGACCTGCCGCGAAAACCTGATGATGGTTCCCGGTCACCAATCGGGCGAAACCCTTTGGAACGCCTGGTTTGGCAGAGCGCGGATTGCGCAGGAAGAAGCCACGCTACTGAAAAGGGCTGATGAAGTTCTCGAGTTTCTGACGATTTCACATCTCAAGGACGAGAAAGCGGGCAATCTTTCGGGTGGACAGAAAAAACTGCTGGAACTGGGCCGCACCATGATGGTCGACGCAAAGATCGTATTTCTTGACGAAGTCGGTGCTGGTGTGAACCGTACGCTTTTGAACACCATTGGCGATGCAATCCTGCGGCTGAACAGGGAACGCGGATATACTTTCTGCATGATAGAGCATGACATGGATTTTATCGGCAGATTGTGCGATCCGGTGATTGTGATGGCAGAGGGTCGCGTGCTCGCCGAAGGCACAATCGACGAAATCAAGGCCAACGAACAGGTGATCGAAGCGTATTTGGGCACCGGGTTGAAAAACAAGGCCGCAAGCGCGTGAGACGACAGCCCTCAAAGTTCGCGCCTCTCTATATGGGCTTGTGTGGCAACCCATTTGCAGGCTGCCTGCTACACAGCGAAACGGATCTGCCGCAAGTGCATAAGGTGAAACCATTAAATCAATACGAAAGGGCACGGTGTGTCTGAGCCTTTCCTCATCGGAGACCGCATGACAGGCGGGTATGGGCGTGGGGCCGATATCCTGCACGGCTGTACAATTGCGGTTGAACGCGGACAGATCGCGGTCATCGTAGGCCCGAACGGGGCAGGTAAATCCACCGCGATGAAAGCCGTTTTTGGTATGCTGAATGTGCGGGATGGCGCAGTTCGGCTGGACGGAAAGGACATAACCGGCCTGTCACCACAAGATCGGGTGGCAGAGGGTATGGGATTCGTTCCTCAAACGCAGAATATTTTCACGTCCCTTACGGTGGAAGAAAATCTTGAAATGGGGGCTTTTCTGCGTCGGGATGATATATCAGGAACGCTGGAACAGGTCTACGATCTGTTTCCCATTCTCAAAGACAAAAGGCGTCAGGCCGCAGGTGAACTGTCTGGCGGACAACGCCAACAGGTCGCCGTGGGCCGGGCTTTGATGACACAGCCGCAGGTTTTGATGTTGGATGAACCCACAGCCGGGGTCAGCCCGATTGTTATGGACGAACTGTTTGACCGCATCATCGAAGTTGCCCGAACCGGCATTTCAATCCTGATGGTCGAACAAAACGCCCGGCAGGCTTTGGAAATCGCGGATAAGGGATATG
>JAYQEA010000083.1:0-18264 GCA_038138625.1 Roseivivax sp. | reverse complement strand
GCCACATTCTGCAAAGCCCTGCTCTGGAAAACGACTGTGTAGACGTTCCGTGAAACAATGCACAAAGCTGTCGCCAAACCATCAGCTCGCCAGACCGGTCAGACAGATAAAGCCCTACTCTGCGCAAATAGCGCTGAGGGGGCCACAAAATCGAATAGGACGTTTTACAGCTCAGTCAGTCTCGATGTGATCTGACACCGCCCCCTATTTTCAAATTGGACTGGGGTCGGTGCGGCCCTTGCGGGGCGACAATTGTCCGGTTTGTGGGGCCCCAACTACCCCATTCACGGGATAACCACGGTGTTGACGGCAACTGAAAAGATCCTTTTGGGACTGTCAGCACATACGTCGGTCAGGATGCAGGCGCGTCCTCGGAAAAAGACCAAAACGGCTCGCGTCTGAGGCTCTGTCGGTAATGTCGGGATCGTTGTCGCCTTGCGCCTCGTATCCTGTCACGATCGACCACAAGGGCGGTCCGTCAGGCCTTTGGCCTGCCGCCAAAGCCGAGACACGAGCTTACGAAGCGCTTGAGGCACATCACCGCCGCGCGCGTAGTCAAACCGCTGGCCACCGGTCGCAAGAACCGGATGGTCGCTGGCGCCAAGGGGCGGCGGAAAGGTCATGCCAAACGCCTTCAATCCGACCCAAATGAGCCAACGTCGACCCACGGGCCTAGCGGACAAGGGGTCCTACCCAAATCGCAGACCAATAAATCACACCCCCCGACGCGCGCCTGTCCCGGCAGTCTCCCGCCGCAGCCCACAACCCGCCCCAAAAGTGCGGCATCAATGGACGGGCGCCACCAAAAGCACCCTCGAGAGAGTTTGATCGGTCTAAAGGACGCAACGATCATAGGCCAGCAGTGGTTGGATGTCCTGTGTCCCGCAATCCCACAGTTTACAAGCAACGCGGGACACTGATGTGCTGGCGCGTGGCCAACAATTTTCCGGCGCCTTTGACATGAAACGTGGCGTCCACCCTCTTTCTCAGAAAAACGCTAAATTCGGGCACCTGCCTCAAGACAAAATTGCCCGTGCGGAACACGGGCAATCTGAAATGTGCTTTCGTTGATTGTCAGACAAAAAGCCAGTCTGAGAGGTCGCTTAGATCGTCTTCTGACAGGTCCTGGAAGATGATCCTGCCACCGTCCACAAATTTTGCAACAACGCTGGCGTCGTCGGGCCTGTCTACCCAAAGGACATCGTCACTGGTAAAGCCTTCGACGATCACTTGGTCGACACCAAGGGTAAAGTCCTCGATGACATCTGCACCCCAATATCCGGCATCGGTGTTAAAGACAAAGACATCTGCGCCAGAGCCACCTTTGAGGATGTCACTCTTCAGACCCCCTTCAAGTGTGTCGTTGCCGTTGTTGCCTAGCAAATAGTCGCGTCCGCCCGACCCAATCAGCTTATCGTGACCGATACCGCCAAAGATGGTGTCATTGCCGGCACCGCCAGCGATCGTGTCTGCGCCGCGACTGCCACGCAGATCATCCGAGCCATTGCCGCCCAAGATTTTGTCGTGACCGAAACCGCCATTGATTGTGTCTGCACCGTGATTGCCACGCAGGTCATCCGAGCCACCGCCGCCCAAGATTTCATCGTTGCCTTGGTTGCCGCTAACAGAATCTCTGCCACTGCCCGCTTCGATGTAATCGTTGCCGTCATCGCCAGCTACAACATCTTTACCCAAGCCTGCGATGATGTGGTCATCGCCGAGGCCACCATAGATGTGGTCATCTCCGGATCCGCCTTCCAAGAGGTCATTACCTGTTTCACCAAAGAGGGTGTCATTGTCACTGCCACCACGCAGTGTGTCGTTATCTGCACCACCGAGAAGCAGGTCGTCACCGATATCGCCGTCAATCTCGTCAGCTCCGGCCTTACCCAGAATGAAATCCTCACCAAACGAATTGTCCTGCAACGTCTGATCACCAATCAGGCTGTAGGCACCCGTCCCTGGCGCATCCGCGCCCTCGGTTCCTGTGATAAACACGTCCAGAGGCGTGCCGCCAATGTGTAGTGCAACATCGCCCTCAGCAACGATAAACTCGTCAATAGAATTCAGGAACAACGATGACATAAACGTCGTGCCGGCAACAAATTCGACCAAAAGATCAAGTTCGCCCTCTTCGATGACCAGTTGGAATTGTTCCACTGTCAGATCGATAACGACAGGCTCTGGTGGCAGGATCACCACGCCATCCACATCAGTCACCTCACCAACGTTGCCGGCTTGATCCGTCGCAGTGACTGTTATGGAGTATGTGCCGGGCTCCAAGTGCGAGATATAGAACTCTGTCAGGATCCAGGTACCATTCTGTTCAGTGAATGCAGGGTATGTGAATCCGTCGATCTCGACCTCGACCAGCGCGTTTGTGTCATCCACCGTACCCGTGATCTCTGGGCTTGGGCTGGTGGTTTCAACCGGATTGACGGTCACCACTGGCGCTGTGGTATCTGGCGGCAGGATGATCTTCAAATTGTCATCGTCCACCACCTTTTGGGTATTGTCTGCCAGGTCTGTGACAATAAAGGTGACCTCTACTGGGCCCAAAGGCAAAGGCGCAATGGTGCCTTTATCCAAAATCCAAGTGCCATCCCCGAGATTGTTCGCCTCATAGGGTATATCATTGATGACAATTTCGATCGTGGCATCGGGGTCATCAATGGTTCCGGTCAACGCAGGGCTGGTTTCAAAGGATGCCAATGGATCCATCGTAATTTCGGGAGGCGTCACATCCGGCACAGGCAACAGATCGATCGTGATCTGTGCCTCGGAAAAATGAACACCGTCGCTGACCGTATAGGTAAAGACATCCTGACGGGCGACATCAGACCCGACATAGGCCTCATCCACCAGATACTGCGCTTTACCAAGGCCCACCATCTGGAGTGTCCCGTACAGGCCAGCAATTTGTCCGCTGGTTCCATCGCTTGGCACAAAGGTCGTAGTTGACGCCAGCTGTACAACTGTCAGATCGTCATCATCGACGTTCAGATCGTTTCCAGTGAGTAGTATTGGAGTTGCAAGCTTGTTTTGGTTCTGCGCGACCTCTGCATGGTCGTCATTTGCCACAACCGCAAAGTTATCTGTGGCCATCGCCTCGGTTACATCAAGAACCACATCAGGACCGTCACCACCGTTCAGAACAAGGGTTTCAACCTGTCGCAGCTCTGCCTTGACGGCCCCATCTGTGACGATCAGTGCATCATCTTTGAACTGCATTTGCAGATCTTCGAGCTGGATATCGGTAAAGACGGTATCATGACCAAATCCGCCATCGAACCGATCATGGCCCAGACCCATGGTAAACTGATCATCGCCAAAGCCTGCACGGACGTCATCATCACCCAGACTGCCGACCATTATATCGTCGCCATCCGTGCCCGTGATGACCGAAACATCAGACATCGGCAGGATCACTAAGGCAGAGTCCAGCAGACCGTCCCGCCCGTCCTCGACAGTAATTTCAAGCAGATTGTTCCCTTCTTGCACAGGCGCCGAAATCGTCAGGACCTTTGTATAGGCGTCTGCGCGCAACGTATCGGCAAGCGGTCCCCGGTCCGGCAGGTTCAACACCAGATCGGAATGAAAGCTGCCCATTGGCGTGGTCGCAAGGTTCTGCATGGTCGCTGCGCGACCATCAGACAGGACAAGCGCCTCAATACCGTTGATACGAACAGAGAAGCTGTCTGTCAGATCAGCGCCCCCGAATTCAGGCAATTCTTCTGTCAGGATAACAATCTGAAACAGATCGACAGGGCCATCTGATCCTTGTGCCGTAAACTCTGCCGTCAGGCTTGCGGCATCACCCGACAGTCCCGGCGCGCCGAGGTCCGTGGATAAATCCCCCGTGGGATTGATACCTTCGTCCGACGCACTGATATCGGCCAAAAGCACTTCGACATCGCCGCCTTCGACAGAGTATAGATAGACTGGCTCATCAGATGTATTCACAACTTCTGACAGTTCCATCTCTAGCCTGCCACCATCTCCAAAGGTGAGCACACCATTAGGCGCCCCGCCTCCTGAAAAATCGACTAAGTCCAGCCGGGCGTCATTTGCCTGCACCATGCCGCCAATAACACCTTTGAAATTCTCGTCATTGGCGCCACCCTCCCGCATGTCACCCGCAGTGTACCGTAAGGACCCGGGATCAAACTGGAACACATCCAGTTTGGGAAGCAGGTCGTTATCATTGAGGTCGACCGCTGCATCGAAATCCTCAATTTTCAAAAGCGTGGTGCTTAGAAAGACTGCGTCCAGATCCAAACCTGAAAAACTACCCGTGCCACCGCCTAATCGGTCGTTATCGTCAACGAGCGTTAGCGACTTTAAACCTCCGGGCAGAGAGGGTAGTTGCGCCACCGCAACGCCATTTTTCAATGCCTGAAACTCCAGCGCGACGTTTTCGCCAAAACCAGAGGCAACCAATTGTCCGGCATCGGTATTCTCGCCCGCGATTTCATCGACGCGACCAGTGGACATCACAAAGCCGGACCGCGTGCCCCCGACAAAATCGAGATTTCCTGTAAAGTCGCCCAAAGACGCATCGGAACCGGTGTAGCGGACATCTTTGAACGACCCGAATCCAAAGGTGTTCAATACGCTTGCCAGTTCTGTTCGATCCATCAAATCCAGTTGGTCAATGCCATGTCCACCAGCGGCGGCGATATCCAAACCAGCTTTACCGTCAAACAAGAACGGCTCCACCGCCAAATCAATATCCAATATAGCCTGCCCCATCTGGGCACCGGGCAAGGTGGGCACGAATTCGAAACGCGTGTCATCGAGCGTGTCCACCGCAGCGGATCCGTCCTCGACCTCAAGAATGGCAACCATCTCACCTGTTGAGACAAGACGGATGATGGGCGGGTTATCACCGTTAAGTTCAAGCTCGTAATCTTCGGCAGACCCTGCGAGCTGGATCTGGTCCAGATCCGTTAGAACGACCCGTGCATAGTCGTTTTCAGTTGCGTCCCCGATGCCATAAAAAGTGCCGTTTTCATCACCCAGGTCAAATAAAAAAGCACCAACGCCACCGTCGAGATAATAACCCTTTTCAAAAATTGCCCCGCAGACAAAAAAGACGCCCCCCTCAATTTCATAGGTTCCGCCAACAATTGTATCGTCGCCCGCATCGCCAAATAAACGGTCCCGACCGATACCACCATACAAAACGTCATCGCCCGCTTTGCCCGAGATGTAATCATCCCCCGCCGCGCCATCCAGAATATCGCCTTTGGTGCCTTCTCGATCAGCGCCATTCAGTTGATCGTCCAGCGCCCCGCCAGTCACATTCAAACCTTCTATGCTTGAAAAATCTGTAGAGCTGATGGTGAACGCTGCTTGCAAAACCTCGTTAACCGACAGAATGCCGTCACCGGGATCGCCATCCTTGTCAAAGTGCAATTCGACTTCGACCAATTGATCCGAAAAATCTGCAATAAGGATATCGTGATCACCAACCCCGCCCTCTAGGATATTAAACCCGCCGTGGATGGTGATTTCGTCCGACCCGGATCCGGCATCAATCGTTGCGTTGCCATCCAGCAATTCAAGCTGGTCGTCGCCTTCTCCGAGGAGTGCTATCCTGTCGATGTCATCCGTCAACCGGAGGATGTCATTGCCGTCACCGGTGGCAAAGTTACCCACCTGTTCAAAATTTCTGATAAGCGCGCCCCTGTCCGCAATCCCGGCCTGAAACGCGCGCACCCCTGCATCGGTCGTCAGATCTATAACGATGTTTGATTTGGCAAAGGAAAAATCCATGTCGAGGATGTCGAAACCGGCACCACCATCAAGCAGAAAGCCTGAAGCCTCGCCAGTAGGACCGTCTTCGACAAGGTTACCGCCATGCACAACCACATCATCGCCGGCCCCGACATTAACCAAGTCACTTCCATAGCCAGCTTCAACTGTGTCGTTTCCGCCGCCTGTATAAATGACATCATGGCTGTCTGTAAGCGTCTGAACAACATCGTCGCCCTCGCCCAAAACAATGTCCAGCCGCTCGATGGTTTTCACATTGACAACTTTGCGCAGCGCAGAGGTTTCTACGCTGCCGTTACCACCGGCATCCAGAGTAATTCTGAAGCCGTCAGCCGCATCCGGGGCCTCATCATAGACGAGCTGTAAAATATCAATCCCGCCCTTGCCTTCCACGGCATCAAAACCAACCGCCTCGTAAAGTCCGGGATTCAGGATGTTGACACTGCCGCTGCCTGTAAGGGTATCATTAAACGCAGAGCCATGTAGATTTTCGATGGCAACCAAAACATCGTCCTGTGCTTCTGCGCCCTGGCCCGTTCCATTATCAAGATTAACGTTCACGCTGCCTGTGGCTTCGCTGTAGTCAGCCCAGTCACGCCCATTGCCACCATCGAGTGTGTCGGCCCCAACACCGCCGATCAGAGTGTCAAAACCACTGTCTGTTTCAATGGAGTCAGATCCATCCCCTCCGATGACAAGGTTGTTTTGATTGTCTCCCAGGATCCAATCATTTTTAGACGTGCCCTCAACATCATTGAATGTGTTAATTCCTTCAATCTCTTGCTCTTTGTCGTCACCATCAAGGAAGGTGGCAAGAACAAGGACGTCGTGCACGCCGGGGTCGCCAATGTTGGCCTTGCCAGACAGCAGGTCAATTTTTGTCTCAAAGCCATTTTCGACAAGACCCAAGGGTACGACGCCTGCATAGCTGATAAGGTCGGTGCCGCTATCCCGGTTGGAATACCCCCCGCCGGACAGGACTGCGCCGGTTCCATAGCCACGCACAGTATCATCGCCGGAACCGGCGTTGATGGTGTCTAGACCTCCACCGCCATCCAACACGTCGTCGCCACTCAGGGCATGCACTTCATTTGCGCCGTTGTCTCCGAAGAACCTGTCACCAAAGCCCGACAACACCACATTCTCGATCGACGCGTAGGTGTCACCACTGGCATCACTGCCAAAGCCCAAACCTAGGTCAAAACGCACCGAAACGGCCGACCGCGAGAACGCATAGGACGTCCAATCCGATCCCTGACCCCCTTCTAATTTATCCGCACCTTGACCGCCGACCAGAAGATCATCATCCTTGCCGCCGAAAATCTCGTCGTCACCACCATTGCCCTCAATTTGGTTCGCGTTCAGCGGATCGCCGGTCAGAACATCATCGTGCTGCGATCCTACCAGACGCTCTATGTTCAAAAGGACATCGCCCTCGGCATCACCACCGCTGCCCAGCATGGCCCGGCCGGAATTGATACCGTCCAACAAAGCCAGCTGCGCCGCGTCGAGTGTGTCGATGTCTTCGAAATCGAAAGGAACGATCGTGACCCCTTCCGAGCTCGCGGAATAGTCGACCTCGTCACTGTCAGCACCGCCATGCAGCAAATCACCACCAGCGCCGCCAATCAAAATATCGTCGCCAGCTTCACCATGCAGGCGGTCGGCCCCGGCAGACCCGTGCAGGACGTCTTCGTCGATCCCCCCTCTGATGGTGTCGTTCAGGCTGCTACCATGGACAAGGTCAAGGTCAGATACAGTACTGTTACCCGACCCCAAATCAATATCCAGCGCCAATGACACATCACTGTCGATAACCAGCACGTCCTCACCACGGCCAAAGTTTCCGGTGAGTTTGGTCAGCCCCAGAGTAGAGTACCGCTCAAGCACACCGAAGGCAGAGACAACGACTTCATCAGCGATCACTTCGCCATCTTCATCGCGTGACAGTGACACCCTGAACGACTCGTGCCGTGCTGGAGAATTTTTATCGAAATCAATGTCGATCCCATCATCGAGCGCACGCTTTTCAGCATCCCCGCCGACATTCAGATGCAAGGCACCGCTGTCCTTTCTGATTTCGGCCAGCCCGCTGTTTTCAACCTCGAGCCCATCTTGCCCCCCGACACCAGAACAGGGCGACGCGTTGAACTGCGCCAAGGTGATATCAAAAAGACTTTGGCGCACAGTGTAAGAAAACGGGCCGACACCGATCTTTGCAAAAGCATCCACAACTGCGGCCAAACGGCCCCCGATTTCATCAAAAAGGCAGCCAAAATCATTCAGACGCTTGATGCCCTCCTGCGCGGCCGAAAAGCCCATGCCCAGTTCGCCTTTGACACCACCGCGGACGCCTGCTTCGGCCAATCCAAGGTTTACACTGCCAAAAGCACCAATAAAAAAGCCGAGCTCAAGAATGGGGAACGCAACGCCGGCGACCTCATCCAGTTGCGCCTCGATAAAGAAGCCCTCTTCAAAACTTCCATTACCAAACAACCCGCTGCTATCGAACCCAAGCGCAAAATCCGTGGCCATTTTGAATTCGCCCTCGAGACCGATCGTAAAGGGGCCAAAGGGCGCGGCGATCCGGGCAGTTTCGCTAAATTTCAATTTGGGCAGGTCAATCGAGAATAATTCCACAGGATCGGAATTGCCGCCAAACCCCGAGAACAATAGCGACAGCGCTGTCTGCATCGGATAGTCGAACAACGGGAACGAATATTCTGCGGTATCAACCTCGCCTTGGGCTGCAAAACCACCGAGCTCTCCGCCCCAGGTTCCCAGGCCTGCCCAAAGGGCGTCCAAATCAAGGTCAAAACCGTCAAGCGCTCCATTTATTAGGCCGTCCAGATCTAATGTCCCGTCAAACAGATCGCCGAGGTTGGCCCCATCAAAACTGACATCTCCCAAACTGAAGTCAACGTCCGGGTCGAGGTTGAAATCCACCAGACGTTTGCCAAAATCGATCAGATCAGCCGCCCACCCGATAAAGGATAGATCAAGGTCCTGATCACCCGATGCCAAAATCACGAGATCCCCGATCGTGACACCAGGGATACCATCGAAGTCCGGAATGCCGAATGGCAGCTCGCTGATAATCGGAACAGGTGCGGTCAAAAAATCCACAATTTCGCCAAATGGGAAGGTATCCAGCACATCCACGATTTGACCGAAATTGGCTTGAAGAAAATCCATCAACGCGCCACCGTCGATTGAAATTCCCGTCAGTGACAGATCAGGTAGTTCAAACAAGGCGTCAAAATCAAGATCGCCTTCCAAAGTGCCGAAACTGAAATCGAGATCGGCTGTTATCGTTGGCAGGAATCCCCCCGCAAATTGCGTTGTGAACCGGCCGCTTAAACCGGCCTCTGCGCCCTCTCTCATGCTGACATCAAGGCCATCAGGCGTGTTCATCAAATCGAACTTTACAGATAAGCCGCCGCTTTGTGTTTCAGCGTCAAATCCCAGTTCGACAACACCCAATTCGGCGGTACTGTCGAGGCTTGCATCTGCGGTCAAACATAGCGTCGCGATAGGATCTTCGGACTCTTCGAGCGTCACGGAAGCATCGTCAAGATCCAGAACAACAGCCACCTGCGCGTCGAACTGCACCTCTACGGATGCAGAGCCGTCAATGTCCAGCAAATCCGTTCCTGCAATCCCGAGGTTTTCCTCAAGCTCAACAGATTCCTCAACTTGCTCAGAAACTTCAAACGTGACTTTGATTGCGCCATCCGCCTCAATTCCCACGTCCAGTTCGGGTATTAATGATAAAGCGTTTTTGAGCGAGTCCTCGAAGCTCAAATCAACCTCGCCAGCCTCCCAGGCCAACTGCAATATCGTCAGTTCGTTCTCGATAGCGGCCTGTATATCCGTCAATGGATTTATGATGGTAGCGCCTAGGTCCTCGATTGCAGCCAAACCCGCCCCAATCATCGGCAGCTGCGCGTTCAATGTCGGCGCGACCAATGTAGTCGGCAGGGCGTCCAATATCGTGGTGATGTTGTCCAGAAGAGTAACAATCTTTTGGGCTTCTTCGGTTTCAGGAAGTATAATCGCGCCGTCCATTTCGAGAACTCCTCATTAAATAACCGCGGGCACTGGTTAACTGTAAACCGCCCTGTAATTCAGCTATGTCCAGCCTAAGCGTCCCCGCGCCCATCCCTAAGTTAATTTTGCGTGAATTTTGGGAATTTCATCTTCAAAAAGACAAAAAAATGACGCCGTTTGCCGCTGACCCGATCAAATTTAACAGGTCTAAGGTGTTCACAAATATGTGAATTCCAGTTGATGACCTCATGATGAACGGGGTGCAGATGTTTACAGACATCGCCACCTACAGCAGACTGTGGCGACGAGGCATAATCGCTTTATGGTGGCGAAATCACGCAACAAATTCCGCCTGTGGATCGGCACACAAAGCTCGTATCTGCCCATCCAGGCACCCGCAATTTTTGGGCAACAAAAGCTTGGTGTGATCCCGTCTATGTCCGCTGCCATGAACAGATGCGCAGTCATCGCCACCTGGCCAGCACTTTGTCGTTTTTTTTCAACGGCGGAATGCTTGGGCATAATCCGGTACCTTGAAATCCCGATACCGGCTATCAGGCGATCCGTTCTATTGCGATGTGCTCAATGCCCCGGACAGCCCCTTATCGATCAGCGAAATGGTTTCGTTCACACCATAAAGTGCGATAAATCCGCCAAATCGGGGACCTTGGGACGCCCCCAAGAGAACCTCGTACAACGCCTTGAACCAATCCCGCATTGGATCAAAGCGTTCACGCCCACAGGCGAAGACCTCACCTTGCAAGGCATCTGCGTCCACAGGACCTGTCCATGCCTCCAGACGAGACTTCAAATCCACCAAGGCCTCACGCTCCAACTCTGTCGGGGCACGATAAACTTTGGCCGGTTTCACAAAATCATTGTAGTAGCGCACAGCAAATCCCGCCGCCTGATCCAGTTGCGGGTGCGTCGCAGCTGTCGCGTCGGGGGCATATCTGCGAATAAAGCCCCACAGGGTTTCTTTGTCGTCAGCCGCCGATACCGAGGCAAGATTCAGCAACATAGTGAAGGGAATCACCATATCGGAGTTTGGAACGGTTTCACCGTGGATATGATAGACCGGGTTGGATGCTTTCGCCTTGGCATCCTGTCCACTATACGCCCGCAATTGCTGGTGATATTCGTCAACAGCCTTGGGGATGACATCCCACCACAAACGCTTTGCCGTCTTTGGCTTTTGATACATGAAATACGACAGGCTTTCCGTGGCCGCATACTGAAGCCATTCGTCGATTGACAGACCATTACCCTTTGATTTGCTGATCTTTTCACCCTTGTCATCCAAGAACAGCTCATAGGTGAAATGATTGGGCGGCTGCGCACCCAGCACACGGCAAATAGCGTCGTAGACCTTTTCATTGGTGGAATGATCCTTGCCGTACATTTCGAAATCGACGCCAAGTGCCGCCCACCTTGCCCCGAAATCCGGCTTCCATTGCAATTTGACACGGCCACCTGTGACGGGGACCGTCCACTCGCGCCCGTCTTGGTCGTCAAACACCACCTCACCACGGGCCGCATCCACATGTTTCATCGGCACATACATCACCCGCCCCGTTTCCGGGTGGATCGGAAGAAATATTGAATAGCTTTGACGGCGCTCTTCGCGCAGCGTTTTCAGCATGATTTTCATAATGTCGTCATACCGTTCCGCGGCCCGCAAAAGCACAGTGTCGAATTGGCCTGACCCGTAAAAATCCGTCGCCGAAATAAAATCGTACTGAAATCCGAAGGTATCTAGAAAACGTCGCAACATGGCGTTGTTATAGTGACCAAAACTTGGCGTGTCCCCCCAAGGGTCCGGCACCTTGGTCAAGGGTTGCTGCAAGAAAGGTTGCAGAGCAGCGGGATCTGGAACATTGTCAGGCACTTTGCGCATGCCATCGAGGTCATCCGAAAAACAAATCAGCTTTGTCGGAATATCCGAAATCACCTCAAAAGCGCGGCGGATCATCGTTGTGCGGGCAACCTCGCCAAATGTCCCGATATGAGGGAGCCCCGATGGTCCATATCCGGTCTCGAAAAGCACATATCCCTTTTCAGGTGGACGCTTGTCGAAACGTTTCAACAGACGGCGCGCCTCTTCGAAGGGCCAGGCTTTCGAGGCAAGAGCAGCATCGCGGAACGCAGTCATGGAGGTCTCCGTCAGGAAGGGGGCGCAAACGCCGGAATGTGCCACTCCCTATTGCGGGGCGGCACGAGCGTCAATATTCTGCTCGTCATTACCATCATTCTATGGAGACCATGCAATGGAGACCGAAATATCCTTGATCAGTCCGCAGGACGGGTTAATCGCCCTGATGATCGCCGTTTCGGCGTCTGACGAACGCATTCGAACAGCCGAGCTGGTCAAAATCGAAGAGCTGGTAAATCATCTTCCGGTTTTTGCCGATTATGACGCGGACAGGGTCACGGCTATTGCCAACATGGTGTTTGATCTTTTCGCGCAAGAGGACGGTTTGGATGCTCTTTTTGGACTGATGCAAGATGCACTGCCAGAGCGGCTGTATGAAACGGCCTATGCACTTGCCTGCGACGTTGCAGCCGCAGATGGCACTTTGCGCGAACCAGAGCTGCGTCTGTTAGAAGAAGTCCGGTACGAATTCAACATTGACAGGCTGCACGCAGCCGCAATCGAACGTGGTGCTCGTGCCCGACATATGAAGGCCTGATCAGCTTTTTGATGAACCGTATAACTGCGCCCAACGCTCGATCAATCCGTGTTGCAGCGCGCGTGCCTGCGTATTCCAGCCCCGCGCGCCGCGAGGGCGTTCGCGTTGCGCCCGGGTCAGACCTGCGCGTCGCTCCACATCCGCGCAAAAGACTGCAAATGTAAGTTCGCTACCATCTGGCGTTTCCAGGTAGCCCGCCAGACCGCTGACAAAATGCAGCGTGCCCGTTTTTGCAAATACCTTTGCGGGCAGACGTGTTATCCGGTCAGGCAATCGGATCGGCTTTAACAAGGGCTTGAGATCAAGCCCCTTCGCCAGTTGCAGGGTGCGTACCATGTCGGAAGCCGACATCCGTGATCTATCCCCCAATCCCGAGTGATCCACGAGGCGCACGCCATTAAGCCCATATGTCTGACGGGCCCAACTGCTCATCAAGGCAGCAGACATCTGTAATGTCGGTGCCGGAAAGCCCCTAGCTTGGGTTGCTGCCAGACCCAAAACTTCGGCTGTCAGGTTAGTAGAATATTTCAACATCCCCTGAACAACCTTTTGCAGTTCCTGACCCTGCTGGACAACCAGGATGCGACCGTCGGGGGCGGTCTCAGCCCGTTTCGGAGACGGCAACACAATGCCATGCGTCGCCGCAAAACCTGCAAATACCTCACCTGCATAAAGTTCGGGCTGGCGGACCGGTATCCAACGCGCCCCGCCGGTGCCCAATGCCCCGCGGGCGACAGACCAGATGTCACGCCCGTTGTTTTGCCGGTATTGGTAGACCGGCGCCCCACGATCCGCAATTTCCAGCTGCGCGACATCCACGACCGGCCGATGAGACGGAGATCGCGCATCCAAAGTTGCGCTGTACTCACCTTTGTCACGGGTCCATTCAAAATAAATCCGGTTGTAGTTTAAATTCAAACCAGACACCGCCGGGTTATAGCCCAGATGGTCCGGTTGCTCGGAATCAATCGAAAATGTGCGGCGAAAGCCCCCCGACCAGACAAGGAATTGACCTGTCACGGATGTGACACCCACGGCAGACAGCTTTTGTGACAAAACAAACAGGTCGTCTGTATCCAGATTTGGATCACCGTTGCCAATCAGGACCAAGTCGCCCCGAAGCACGCCCCCCTCAACTGGACCAGTTGCCATTAGAGTTGTTTCAAAGCGAAAATCCGGCCCTAGATGGAACAACGCATAAGCCGCAGTGAGCGCCTTTACCACAGAGGCTGGCGGCAGGCCAACGCTGGCTCCACGTTGTTCCAAGAATTCAGGGCGATCGCTACGCGCCACCGCAAAGCCTACCTCCCCACCCAATCGGGCGCGGGCAACCAAGGCTTCTGCCTCATCAACGATTGCATCGGGGCCTGCCTGATCACGGGCCGTTGGACGCAAACTGCGGGCGGGCGCACCGGCCCAAACCGGCAGTGCCCAGGCCGCACCCAAAGCAGCGAGTGTATGGCGTCGTGATATCCCCGTTTTCATGCTCTCGTCATACAGGGGCCGCACCCGGCGAATCAAGCAAACAGTGGGGCTAGCACCCAACGTAAGCACGTGTTAGCCGATCTGCATGCAAGGTGCTTTATTCTTTATGATTGTCGGTATGAGCCTCATTCCAACCGGAGATACCGCAGGCAAGCTGCTGATAAACAGTTTTGGCCTCGCACCGCTCACTGTGGCGTGGGCACGCTTTGCGCTTGGCGCTGTAATCGCATTGCCCATGGCTGGCGCAGGGGCATACGAAATGTTGCGAGATTGGAGGGTCTGGGGCCGTGGGCTGGCACTTGGGCTCGGTGTCACATCAATTCTCACCGCGCTTGAAACGGCCCCGATCGCCAGTGTCTTTGCAGCCTTTTTTGTCGGGCCGATCCTATCGGTCTTGTTTTCAGCCTGGTGGCTGAAAGAACCGGTGCCCCCGAAGCGGGCTATAACACTGATAATAGGATTCGCAGGCGTTCTTTTGGTTGTAAGGCCCGGCTTTGAAGCCCCAGCGGGGATAGAATATGCGGTGTTGGCCGGATTTTTCTATGCAATTTACCTGACATCATCCCGGGCCCTTTCCCATTATGCGCCGCGCGCTCTTTTGGCGACACAGATGCTTCCCGGGGCGATCATTCTGTTGCCATTTGCACTGGGCAGCCTGCCTGTATTGACAGGAGAGATCGCAAGCTTGCTCCTGATCTCAGGTCTGGCATCCATGTTTGGTAATTTGCTCTTGATCCTGGCCTACGCACGCGCTCCAGCGGCTGTTCTTGCGCCAATGGTATATTTTCAGCTTCTGGCCGCAACTGGGCTTGGCTGGGTCATTTTCTCTGATTTACCCGATGGTCTGACCATCATTGGTGGGGCGTTAATTGCCGGTGCCGGTATCACCTCGGCCAGAATGACACTCCCGAACCGCTTTGGCACGGATCATTCTTGAACTGAGATCAACCATCGGGACATTCAGATAACACCAAGCAGGAGCGGCACGATGCGCCAAGGCACGCGCAGCCCCGCAGGGCAGCCTTGCATTCCGATAAATTCGTGCAGCAGGCGACATCCGCGCAGAAAGTCTGTCACCCGGCCGCGCAAATACGCCCAATGGAACCCGTTGCACAATGGAATGCCAATCCTGCCATCGGTGCAACTGTGCCAGATTATCTGCCCCCATGAGCCAGACAAACCGCACGCCCGGGTATCGGGCTTGCACTGTCGCCAGCGTTTGTGCCGTATAACAAAGACCAAGCTGCGCCTCGATATCACTGACCATCACGCGTGGATGGCGCACAACTGCCTGCGCCGCCTGCATTCGATACCGCATTGGTGCGGGGCCATGCGGTTTCAGCGGATTACCCGGACTGACCAACCAGATGACACGGTCCAGCCCGAACCGCCGCAAGGCCTCATACGTGATATGCACATGTCCTGCATGGGGCGGGTCAAATGACCCTCCCAAAAGACCAACCGACATTCCGGGACGCAAGGATAACGAAGATATCATACCGGCGGACTTAACCTCCGGATCAAGGCCGTTGCAAGCATTGCGGTACGAATTGATGTCCGAGGGCAATTGCCTATGTGCAATCCGCGTTTTACAGAGGTCAAAACCGACCACCCACACGGAGCGCGACATGGCCAGCTATCAATACGTCTATCATATGGATGGAGTGTCCAAGACATATCCCGGCGGTAAGAAATGTTTTGAAAATATTCGTCTGAGCTTTTTACCCGGCGTCAAAATCGGCGTTGTCGGTGTGAACGGCTCCGGCAAATCAACTTTGATGAAGATCATGGCCGGATTGGACAAAGATTTTTCCGGCGAGGCATGGGCAGCCGAAGGCGCCAAGGTGGGCTATCTACCTCAGGAACCCGAACTGGATGCAACACTGTCTGTCCGCGAGAACGTGATGCTTGGCGTCGCCGCCAAACAGGGCATGATGGACCGGTTCAACGAACTGGCCATGAACTATAGCGATGAAACAGCCGACGAAATGGCCGCCTTGCAAGACGAGATCGACGCGCAGAATCTGTGGGATCTGGACAGCCAGGTTGATGTGGCAATGGAGGCCCTGCGATGCCCTGCCGATGATGCTGATGTGGCTACTCTGTCGGGCGGCGAAAAGCGCCGCGTGGCGCTTTGCAAGTTGCTCCTGGAAGCGCCCGACATGCTGCTACTGGACGAACCGACCAACCACCTTGATGCCGAAACTATCGCATGGCTGCAAAACCACCTGATCGAATATAAGGGCACAATCCTGATCGTGACACACGACCGGTATTTCCTGGATGACATCACGGGTTGGATCCTTGAACTCGACCGTGGACGAGGCATCCCCTACGAAGGCAATTACTCGGCCTGGCTGGAACAAAAAGCCAAACGCCTTGCGCATGAGGCGCGCGACGATAAAGCCCGCCAGAAAACTCTGGAACGCGAATTGGAGTGGATGCGCCAGGGTGCGAAGGCACGCCAAGCCAAATCCAAAGCCCGGATTCAGGCTTATGAGGAATTGGCGGGCCAGTCAGAGCGGGAAAAGATTACCCGTGCACAAATCGTCATCCCCAACGGCCAACGTCTTGGCGGCAAGGTTATCGAAGTTGAGGGACTACAAAAAGCGATGGGAGATAAGCTTTTGGTCGAAGACCTGAGCTTTAGCCTGCCGCCTGGCGGCATCGTCGGGGTGATCGGTCCGAACGGCGCGGGTAAGTCGACGTTGTTTAAGGTGCTGACAGGACAAGAAAGTCCGGATGCCGGGAATGTCACCTACGGCGACACAGTTCAATTGAGCTATGTCGATCAGTCACGTGACGATCTGGTAAGTGACAACACCGTCTGGGAAGCCATCAGCGACGGCGCCGAAGTGATCGAGTTGGGCGACGCGCAGGTGAATAGCCGTGCCTATTGTTCCTCGTTCAACTTCAAAGGCGGAGACCAACAGAAAAAAGTTGGACTATTGTCGGGCGGGGAACGCAACCGCGTGCACATGGCACGACTTTTGAAATCAGGCGGCAATGTCCTGCTGCTCGACGAACCGACCAACGATCTGGATGTCGAGACCCTGCGCGCTCTGGAAGACGCCTTGGTAGATTTTGCTGGATGTGCGGTGGTTATAAGCCACGACCGCTTTTTCCTTGACCGGATTTGTACTCATATTCTGGCCTTCGAAGGTGATGCCCATGTCGAATGGTTCGAAGGCAACTTTGACGACTACGAACAGGACAAAAAACGACGTCTCGGGGCTGCGGCCCTAGAGCCGAAACGAGTGAAATTCAAAAAGTTCACTCGCTAGGGCTGATTTTTCCCTTACGCGTAAGCTGTCGTGTATCAGTTGGGTCTGATCATCAAACTGAACCTAGGGCTGCTTTGGCAGTAATGTGCCAAAGCAGCCACTAAACACATCAGATGCCTGCATCAGATATCGAAAGTCCAGATCAGAAAAATACCCGTTGGCTATTTGATCTGGACCCGCGGAGGGATGCGGAATGGGCCAGACAACGCGCGCACGCGCAATCCGCGAAATGGGAAACGTCCCTTTTCACATTCTTAAAATCAGTGCTTGAATTCCCATTTCTCCAATCCGACATCAGCGCCTCAGATGACCGCGGAGAACAATACTGCGACAACGCCGCCAATATATGTGGAAATGGAACCATTATAGACGGCGCTTACAATACAGCACCTGTAGTTCTCTTCCAACGCTTTGGTTTTTACGAGCGTCTGATTTCGGCTTGTGACATCGTGCAAACAGACGAGACAAGACAAGACAAGACCACGTGGACAGATAACACCGACAAATGGCATAAAAGATGAAACGGTCCATGGGCCGGCCTTCCCGCGCCGGACCTAAAAGACGTCTCTTACATGCCATACATTGCACAAAATATCACCATATTCAGGGCGCAGCATTTTAAAAAGGGCATCCGGCGCACGCAAGCGTGACCAAATCTGAAAACTACGAGAGCTCACGGAAAAAAGAGTTGTATGCGAACAGCCCTAGAAGCAGCGTAAGTGCAGAAGGGAGACCGCAACATGGCATCAAATATCCCAAGCCCGAAACCTCAAAAGCCCGAACCTCGCAAACCAGTGGTCTGGAAATATACGGATTGGGCGTCATTGTAGCCTTTGCTTGACCTTGATCACAATACGCTTCGCCTGCGGGTTCGGCGTACAGGATCTGGCAAGATAAAAGCCGCACAGGTCTGAATGACTATGGCTTTGAATTTTGCGGCCAGACGCTGAGGACTAAAAGGATAAGCCCTCCGATCA
>JAYQEA010000082.1:6350-18300 GCA_038138625.1 Roseivivax sp. | reverse complement strand
GTGTCTGGGATCACAGAGCGATCACGCCAATCGTTTTTAATGTCGTCAACAGCGCCACACACTTAAGACGACAAGCGCAGTTACATTAAAAACAAAGTTATAAATCCTGAAATTTATAGAAAAGCAGATACTGGTAACTTTGTTCAGAACTTTAAAAAATCCGGAGTGACAGGAAAAATTCCATTGTAATGGTGAGATAAACTACTGCGGTCAGCATCTTTGAGATATTAAAGCTTCATAACTTCGAAGCACAGGTCCATGGCATTGGGCTGGGAAGGCCGCGTCTTACAAGACAAAAGAGCTCTACTAGAAGTTTTCACAACAGATTTCACGAATAGCCGCACAAGCCAATGCAGGTTCGCAGATTAACTCAAATCTGACTAGCTCCACTGCTTTTACTCTTTTTATGTTTTGTAACCATAAGAACACGCCAAATCTTCAGATGGGATACTACTTTTAAATATTTAAAAAATTTACACTTTTCATCTATCTCTAACGAACCACAAAATCTGCGTGCAGAGCGCCGGCTGCTTTTATGCTTTTTAGGATGTCAATCATTTCACGTGGAGATACCCCAAGTGCATTTAAACCCGAAATCACTTGGGACAGCGAAGTGCCAACCGGGACCTCTGCCAAACCAACCCCCGGCTGTTCTTCAATTTCTGCGTTGGTGCGTGGTACGATAATCGTCTGGCCCTCCGAAAATGGGTTTGGCTGCACCACTTGGGGTTCCTCCTGGATCCTCAACGTAAGATTGCCTTGAGAGACGGCAACACGTGAAATCCTGACGTCTTCTCCCATAACGATCGTCCCCGATCTCTGATCGACCACAACGGTAGCGCGGCGTTGGGGTGCTACCAAAAGATTTTCTATCTTTACCACTAGATGTGCTGGAGATTTAGCTCCGGAAGATGAGATATTGACAGTCACCGTTCCTGCATCGGACATCATCGCGGCGTTTCGGCCCAAAGCAGTATTAATGACCGTCTCGATGCGCGCTGCGGTCGTAAAATCTGGTTCTCTAAGTGCTAATTGTAGGCGTTTTAAATCACCAAATTCGAAATTTACTTCCCGCTCTACTCTTGCTCCGGACGGAATGACACCAGAGGTCGGCACCCCTTGAACCTCACGTGCGCCGTCACCCTCTACCGCAGCGCCACCGGCAATAATCGTACCTTGCGCAACTGCATAAATATCACCGTCTGCCGCATTCAACGGTGTCATTATTAAAGTGCCACCCAGCAAACTTTTAGCATCACCAATGGCCGAGACCGTAACGTCTATCTTTCCACCTGCTCTGGCAAAAGGGGGCAAAGCTGCCGTAACAATGACAGCGGCAACATTTTTGGGTCGAAATTGCTCACCAGTGACATTGACGCCAAGCCGCTCAAGAATGTTTGCCATGATTTCTTCAGTAAAGGGTGCATTACGCAAACCGTCTCCGGTCCCATTGAGACCTACTACCAAGCCATATCCAACGAGATCATTGCCACGCACACCATCGAATTCTACAAGATCTTTAATACGTATATTCTGGGCCAACACAGACGTGGCTAAGAGATTAAAAAATACGACACAGAAAAAAAATCTAAAAATCATCTTAGAAAATTCACCAACGATATCTCGCGATTCCGAGAGGTTACAACATACAGGGCCTCAAGCTGTGCCTGAACTTGCTCTAAGCGCGTCGCAGTCTGATAAGGATCCGCACTTACGATAGCATTGCGTGCCAACCGCAAAATATTTTGATCAGCCTCGTTTCTGTTACGACTTTCCGAAAGCCGCTCTTGTACAGCGCCAACATCTGCGCGCAAATTGGTCAACGCCGTCTGTCCATTTACCAAACCTCTTCCAGCCTGCGACAAAAGGGCTGTTTGAACATTATCCGAAAATGCCAAATCCGGATCCGTTACTAACTGTCCAAGCGCCGAGTGTTTCATTAAATTCCGGAAGACCGAGTTATCTGCACGCACGGATAACTCAACGGTTTCGGATTCTGACAGTTGGTAAGGTTGCAAATCAGTTTTGCTACCGAGATACGACTGCGTGTTGAAGCCGCCTGAGGGATCATCAAACCAAAAATCCAAACGATCTATTACTTCAGCAGCCGTTGTAGCCCCAGAGAGATGGTTTTTGATATCATCAATCATCTGGCTTGACGTTTCTAAGGCAGCCTGTTGTGTTGCTGTACCGGCAAACAAACTACGGCCAACCACACTGGTGTTCAAACGCGAAACCATTGTTGAAAATGTTTCTCTTGCAGAATGAGACATTGCTGAGCGTGCTTGAGGTGACGTGGTTAGATCCACCTTAAGAAAATCCACGCCAAGATTTTCGGTTTGAGATTGAATATCACTCAAAACGGCTTGGGTGGCATCAACCGCCAATTCCGCTTCCGTGTTGGCAAGCAGATAGGCTTGGATGCGGCTCAATCCGGTTTGAAGATGCGAAATACTTGTCGTATCTCCCGCGAGATCCAAAGCCGGATCAGCCTTGATGCCTGTCGTCATTTCAGTTGTCAGGACTTCAAGTTTCTCTTTGATCACATTCTGACGATTTTGCAGCGCCAATCCACGTGCAAGGTCACCTATTGTTTGCATACTGACATCCTAATCATTAACGGAAAAGAAGCTGCATAAGGTCATCCACAACGCGGATCACCTGTGCATTTGCGGCGTAGTTTTGTTCAATCTTAATAAGATCCTGAAGCTCCGTATCGGTATCGACACCATCGGAAAGATATTTTTCTTCAGCTGCTAAAAGCCTATCACTCAGATATTGGCTTGTCTGTCCCGCATCTATCCGGTGGTCCGTTACATATGATGAAAGCTCTGCAAAATGCGTTGAAATGGCAACCGGCTCTGGCCTGAGACTGGCGGATGCAGTGGAAACTGGAGCTACCAGTGCATCACGCCATCCATTTATTAAGGAGGCATCCCCTGGGTTGCCGGGCGCCGCTGATCCGAGTCCATCCCTTAATCGCCAAAGCAAAGAACCAGATGGGTCTAAATCCGAATTCAATGTAATCCTGCCGGCCAGTCCAATTTCGTTCACGGAATCAATAGCAGCACCTAGATCCGCAAAAATTCCAACATCACCTGCAACAAGTGTTGTATCGGGTCCCCCTGGTCCCGTTCGACTACCGAGATCAAAAGCTACACCATCAAGTTTCGTCTGAAAGTCCGGTGCAATTATATCACGAATTTCAAAAAGCGCAGAAAGAGTACCTCCGGCTATCATACCATCGGGGCCTGCATTCAAAGACCGTCCGTCTATTGACAAACCAGACAATAAACCATTGTCCAAAGTCATATGTGGCGCGATTTCATTACTACGTTGGAACTGGAATTCTGGTGGACTACCATCAAGAAGCACTGCGCCACCCATCGAATACAAGGCCACAGTATTTTTATCGCGTGGAATGGTGCGCAGGGGTATAATTTTTGCAACACGATCAATTTCAATTTGCCTCTGATCCTCCAATGTTGAAACATCAGCTGCGGCATGTACCGATCTGGAAATTCGCACATTTATATCTGAGATACGCTCCAGTGACGTATTTAATTGTTTTACCTGATCGACAATCGATGTCTCTGCTGATCTGCGGCTAGCCTGAACACCATCCGAAATATTATTCAGTTTGCCTGCTAAATTTTGCGCAGCCTGCGCAATATTGCGCAAGCGTTGCGTAGAACTCGGATCACTGGATGCTGCAATCAGTGCTGCTTCCAAAGCATCCAGTCTACCTGTCAGACTATCCCCATCCAAAGCTCCACCGACTAAGGTTTCCATCCGTTCTGCGTGTTGAGACAGCAGCGTTGATCCTGCAAAATGCCCATCTGCCAAACGCTTGTCTGCAATCAGCACCGCGTCTGAATGACGAACAACACCCAGCATCCGAACACCGCCATGTGTCGACACACTATCGGACGTCACGTTTAGCTGGCGACGCCCGTATCCTTCTGTCAGCGCATTGGAAATATTTGACGATACAAGACTTGCTGATTTTGCCTGAACCGCCAACCCACTGACCGCATTCGACAAAGCACCCGAAAGCGACATGGCCTATCCCCTTAAGTTTAGCAAAAAATTAACGTTTAATATTGGTCGTCTCTTGTAGCATCTCATCCACAGTCTGAATGACTTTAGCATTTGAGGAATACGCTCTTTGCGTTTGAATCATATCCGTAAGCTCGCTTGCAACGTCTGTCGCAGATTCCTCAAGTGCAAAGCTGACCACATCTCCGGTAGGTCCATCCCCTGCGTTCCATAGAAAATAACTTCCGCTTTCGGGACTGGGCATATAAGTTTGCTTATCCAGAGCAACCATCCCATTGGGATTCGGTAAATCCACTAACGGTACCTGATAGATTGACCGTGTTATACCGGTGTCGAAAAAGGCGAATACGCCACCGGCCTCGTCGACTTCAACAGACGTCATATTGCCGACGGGTGACCCATCTTTAGAAATATTTAGAGGCGCGAAGCTATCCGAAAGTTGGGTCAAACCATCGCTCTCACCAGGGCGACCAATAGCAATTTCAATTGGGCCACCGGCAACATTTACCGTGAGCGTACCCGAAGTTATATCATACGCTCCACCAGAAACAGTTGTTACTGAAGTCAGGGTTCCGCCCGTGACACGGCTATCATCGAATACAAGTTGATATTCACCAATTACATTGCCGGAATTCGCCGTGTCAGTTAATTGCATAATCCACTCATTGGACGTGCCAGCCCCAGCGACCGGTACCTGCGGGATAAACGAAATCCCAACATTCTCGGACCGGCCGAGATTGTCGTAGTATTCAACAGACAAGTCCAACGGATCACCGCTAGATCCTTCATATGTTTCTGTCGCAGGTAAATTCACGCCCAAAGTCATGCGTGTCGTAGGCTCTCCAGAAAATTGGTTCACGTTAATCTGAACCGGCTCCAAGCCATCAGCCGTATCGCGCGGATACGTTGGAATGCTTCCATCCGCCAAGGCAGGCCACCCTAGCAAAACCAACCCTGATTCCGTGCGCAAGTAGCCATCTGCATCAGTGCGAAAAGATCCGGTCGTTGTAAGAAACATTTGGGGTCTTCCATTCTCTCCCCCAACATCTGTAGTTCGAGCAACCGGTATAAACCCACGGCCTCGAACAGCGAGATCAGTTGCGTTTGTCGTCGCAACCAATGATCCAGATTGGTCTATCAGCCTTTGTGTATCTGACCGCACCCCACCCGCAGCGTAGACACCGCCTTTGGTCGCCATAACCATTGATTGAAAATCTGTTTCTACCCGCTTGTAACCGTGGGTCGCGGAGTTAGCGATATTATCTGAAATCGCCGCCAGCCGGCTGGCATTAGATGCCAGACCGGCCACCCCGGCATTAAGCGAACTGGAAATGGTCATTGCAAGCCTTTCTGCGCTATCAAATCTGACGCTACAGTTACGCACGGTGGTTTAATGGCGTGCTAATAAAACCACCTAAATTGTCGACTTACTTTCGCAAAAATACGATTTCCACTCTATTGTTACGTACAGACATGGGATTTGATACCGCCAAAGAGCGGTCTGCATGCGCAGTCGTTCGTTCGATTCGGCCTGACTCCAGTCCATATCCAATGGCAAGCCTACGAATTTCTTCAGCCTGCTGTGCGGACGCATCCCAGACCGGATTTTCTGCAACCACCACTGGAACTGCTGCCGTATGTGTTTCAACTGCCATAGAATTTGGTATTTCTTTGGCCGCTATCGTAACCGCACGAACCAAAGACTGCATTAACTGGGTTGGTTGATCCACGGCATCGAACAAAGGCGACCTAGGCAAGGCAAACAATTCAACGATCACTCCACGATCGGTCACCCGCAAATCAACATGCCGCATCTCATTTTCAGCTAAGATGGACTCGCCTCCCGAGCCCAGTAACATGTCATTTAGCAATTCAGCCAGCTCTTTTATTTCATCCAAACTATCCGATTTCGCGTTCAAAGCACCTCGAGCCTGCGCGGATTCGGTGGGATGAATGCTTGATGCTCCTGTTCCCACTTTAGGAAGCGTGTTCTCTGAAAATACCGAAGATCCACCAAAATTGCCATCACCGCCTCCAGAAACACGGTTCACCGCGATGGTTGGGCTAAAGTAATCTGCTATTCCCTTCCTTTGTTTTTCTGTTGTCGCATTCAAAAGCCACATCAGCATGAAAAAAGCCATCATGGCAGTCACAAAGTCCGCATAGGCCACTTTCCAGGCACCACCATGGTGGCCCCCGCCTGCTACGATCTTCTTGCGCTTGATGATGATGGGCGCGTTTTCGCCATTCATCGTCTCACCCTTTCTGCCCCCGCAAAAGAGATAGACGACCCAGGTTTAAGCCCAGCTTAATATTTCAAAATTTAGTGTTAATTGGACCTCAGTTACCAGATAGCTGGTTGCCTACCCCGAACGCAGACCCGATCAGGCCAAATATTGTTTGCGCCGCGTTGACCGGGCTTTCTGTGGCCAACACTGTATCATACGGCTGTATCCGGAATCCTCGAGCCGCGAACAGCCCATCCGCTGAGGTCAAATCTATAGCAAACACGACATGCGCACGCAGCGGTCCACTTTTGCCAGACTTTCCCACAGCATCAGCAGGGTATTCCCTAAGCACCAGTACGCCTTCTGGATTTGCACGGGCAGAATCCAGCCCATTGATCAAAGAAATGGCTTCCAGGGCTGACAAGCGGTCCGTTGGGAAATGGATAATATCCTGCGTCCCGGTCGCACCAAGCGCGGTAAAGCTGCGACGGTCCTCTTCAAGGATAACTTTGTCACCACCTTGCAGAACGGTATCATATCGTCCTGACGACAAGAGTTGTGCAGCCTGTATTTCATACGTGCGACCCTGACGCAGTAATCTTACTCTTGGGTTGCGAAGGCTTGGACTGATCCCTCCGCCGGCTGAAATCAAAGCCATCACGGTATATTCCCGCGAGGGTAAGGCAAAAGTGCCCGGCGCGGGGACGCCGCTTACCAAATGAACGGAATTTCTCTGGCCCTCGCGCACGGACAATTGCACCTGCGCTGATGACACAATCGGTTCCAACCGCGATTGCACACGTATCCGTGCGGCCGTCGGCGTTAGACCCCCAACCTCTATATCTCCAGTATAAGGAACAAAGATTGATCCGTCAGGTGCCACCCGCAAATTCGACATCGCGACCGACCTTTGACCAGTGTTGGTCAGCAAGGAGTTGTCCTGACTGTCCCAAATCGTCAACGTCACCATGTCGCCAGGACGTATGATGGAACTGGAAATGCCACGGTGTGTGTTTATCCAGCCCTCACCATTCGTAATCTTTTTCTGAGGCCAAGACGACAGGACTGGAAGCGCAGCCCGCGTAACCTCTACCACTTGAAAGGCAGGAGAACCGACATCACCCTGACGCAGAATTTCCGTTTCTATCGCGGCACCACGCGGCAAAGACAACGACGCGCCATCACAACCCGATAGCCCCAAACAAAAGATGACGCCAATTACGAGACGACTGAACAAGACCGCGAATCTCCCCTCAGTATATCCATTTGGATTACAATACGTTCAACTTTAGATGTCACAGTGATAGGTCAAGAAACAACACAAATCTCTGCAAGGGACTGAATCGTGGCAGGAATCACGCAAAGATCTCGGATTGCTGTCCTAGGCGCCAACGGCCGGGTGGGCCGAATGATCATGTCGTGTGGCCACAACCATGATTTGATTCCGGTGATAAGACCTGACAAAGCAGGGCCCAGAGACACATCATGGGCACCAGGCATGCCCTTGCCAAAAAATCTGCAATGCGATGCCGTTGTGGCGGCATGGGGTGTGACACATGGTTCCGAAAGGGATCTAGACACCAATGTCTCACTTGCCAACCAAGCCCAGAAATTTGCCAACGCGGTAGGTGCTGAAAGAGTTGTCCATTGCTCGTCGGCTGGTGTTTATGGCCCTGTGCAACCTTGGACGGAGTCGGCCAAGATCAACCCGACATCTGGCTACGGTTTAGCAAAGTTGCGCATGGAACAAGCCATTCGTCGAACACCCATTGGCCCAAAAGCAGTTATTCTACGAATCGGAAATGTCGCTGGCGCGGACAGCCTGTTCAAGGCAGGGCTACGCAGCGGCCATGTGACTTTGGATAGATTTCCCGACGGACGTGGCCCTATACGGAGCTATATCGGACCGCAGACTCTGACGCAGGTTATGCTTTGGGCAGCAGTATCACCTGATACGCCACCATTGCTGAATGTCGCCTCTTCATCCAAAGTCGGTATGGAAGACGTCGCCCGTGCAATGGGCTGGCATGTGTCGTGGCGCCCTGCGGCTGACACAGCCCAACAGCTTGGCATTCTGGAAATAGACCTTTTACAAAAATATTTGCACTTGGATGCCGAAACCGCACAGCCTTCGAAAATTGCAGAAGAAGTAAACAGCATCGTTGAGATCCTATGAAGCGTGGTACCGACATCTTTCTGGCGATCGCAATCGCCCCGATTGTTTTACCTGTGATCGCGGTAATCACGGTGTTACTTTTATGCTTCCAAAAAGGATCGCCGATCTACGTGTCGGAACGTATGAAAACAACCACAAAGGCTTTTACGTTATACAAGTTCCGTACCATGGAACCGGATCCCGACGATAGCGGCGTTTCGGGTGGCAATAAATCTAGCAGAATTACCAAAATAGGGGCGTACCTACGCCATCATCGTCTTGATGAAATACCACAATGGTGGAACATCGTTAAAGGTGACATCTGTTTTGTGGGGCCCCGCCCTCCTTTGCGGATCTACGTTGAAAAATTCCCTGAACTTTATTTCCAAGTGCTCAAGCAAAAACCCGGGGTCACTGGTATGGCGACACTGGTGTATCACGAAACCGAACAGCAGCTGCTGGCAAAGTGTTCAACGGCCAAAGAAACAGATGAGGTTTACAGCAGCCGTTGCGTGCCGAAAAAAGCGAAAATAGACATGCTTTACGCCAAGCGCCGAACCCTATGCAGCGATTTTCGTATTATTTTGGCAACAGTCTTCCGTCGCATTGGCGCACATTAATGCCAGAGCGACCTATGTCTACCGCCGCAATGCCCCATCAAATCAAGCAACGGTCTCGCGCAATCATTGCAGCATGGGTGCGATTCCGGGCACCCAGTTTACGGCTCAGCGTTTTGACGTGCAGCTTTACCGTGACCTCCTGCAAGTCATAATCTCTGGCAATCTCTTTATTGGACTTGCCCTCGCAAATTCCGCGCAAGACATCTGTTTCTCGTTTGGACAAAGGACCGGCACCGGTATCGTTCTGCTGCATAAAGTCAAACGGCGCGTAGATTTCGCCCGCAGCCATGAAACGAGCAGCTGTCAAAAGGCTTTTTGCGCCCAGTGTCTTGGGGATAAACCCTTGAGCACCCGCCTTTAAAGCGGCTTCGGCAACATCACGTGGGGCCGATCCCGACAGAATAGCAACTGGCTTGTCGGAGTTAGCGGTTTTCATTTTCGCAAGACCGTCAAGCCCGTTCATACCCGGCATGTTGTAATCCAACAAGACGAGATCAAAGGTGCCGGTATCTCTGGCAGCCTGAACAGCCTCATCCAAAGTAGCGACAGTGAGAACCTCGGCCACATCCTCGCCGTTAAGGAATGCAGCAATTGTTTCCCTCACGAGGTCATGATCATCGGCGACAAGAATACGCATAATATTTTTTATCCATCCGAGCCCAAAATTACGCCAGGCTGTTATTTATCAAACACCCACAGCAGGTCATTCTACTTACCCTTCTAACCATCCAACATTTGTTCGCTATATTCTAGGGCCTTTTGCGGTATTTTAATGTTTGTGGTTTTGTTTGTAGACGGATTGCGTACCGTTCGATTATAAACAATGGATAATTACGCTATACTAAAGAGAGTTAACGCATATCCGCTTGGCTTCGCGCTGACACGTGCGTGGCGTGTTATTCCAGCAACGCGTGGAATGCGACTCGCGCCTTCAGGAGGGCTCAAATGGCTTCGTTTATGTCACGATCAGCGCTGCTACCGCTTGCTTTGGCTTTTGTTGCACTAGTAGTGCTTGCAGGAAGCGTGGTGTCATCTACCACGCTCGGAAAGCCGCAGGGCAATGTTATTTTGAAGGTGAGTGGCGACATAACCACACATAACGCAGGAAATGAAGCGCATTTTGACGTTGCTTTGCTGGAACACATTGGAACCCAGACAATCGAGACGACCACAGTCTGGACCGAAGGAAAACAAACATTTCGTGGAACGCGCATGTCAGACCTGTTGCGCGCAGTCGGCGCCACTTCAGGCACGATCAAAGCCTTGGCAGTAAACAATTACGCTATCGAAATACCCGTGAACGAAGCTATCGCAAACGATGGTATATTGGCCTTTGAACGTAATGGGCGCTTGATGAGTGTTCGTGACAAAGGCCCAGTTTGGATCGTTTATCCGTATGACGAGAAGGCCAAGTATCAATCTGAAACATTTTACTCGCGCAGCGTTTGGCAGCTTGACAGGATGGCCATCACCCGCTGATCTGGCTATGCCGGAATAGGTAGGTGATGTGAAACGCGACGTTGTTGACAGTATTGCGAGTGATAATGGCTACAGAAGGGGTCTGCTGGGCCTTGCCGTGTCTGGAGTTGCGGTCGCGATCATCATTTTTGCCTTTGATGTAAATCGCCAAATTGAAAGTCTCGGTACGGCATCTTCCGATAATGTTCAGTGGGTCTTAACCCAGTCCGAAATCGAAGCCATGGAACTAGAGTCCGCGGCGACACGCGCGATATTGGAAGGCCCCGAGGCGCTTGGCGCTTTGCGTCTGAAATTCGACGTCTTTTACAGTCGTATTGCGACGCTCCGAGAAAGTCCTGTTTTTTCAGATCTGCGGCAGGATTTTGGAGTATCGCTCAACGTTAAAAATTTGACGGCTTATCTTGATGCGATGGTCCCGTTGATTGACGGGCCCGATGATGCCTTGTTTTCCGCACTACCGCTCATCATTGAAGAGACAAGGTCCGCCCGCGCTGAGACGCGTTCAACTGCGCTTAAAGGGATCGAAATCTTTTCGCAACTTGCAGACAGGCGCAGAGACAGCGTATCAGACACCTTGCTCCGGATCGCAGTCCTTACGATTGCGCTTATTCTAGCATTACTGGGATTGGTTGTCCTATTAATGCGCTTGGTCAGATCAAGCGAACTCAACACTGTGGAAATCCGCCAAACACATGATCGGATGGAAACAATAATTTCTACGTCTTTGGATGCAGTGGTCGTAAGTGACCGGGACGGTTGTGTCATCGAATACAATGGTGCCGCTGAACGAGTCTTTGGGTACCCAAGATCTGCTGCTATCGGTGCAAATATGGGTGACCTGATCATCCCCGAACATTTCCGTGCCATGCACAATGCAGGCATGAAACGATACCTCGACGATGGCACATCGCATGTAATCGGGCAAGGAATCGTGCAGCTTGAAGCGCGCCGGATGGGCGGTGAAATCTTTCCTGTGGATTTGTCACTTGCCGTCGCAGACAGCCCGGATGGCGAGATTTTTGTCGGATTCTTGCGTGATATTTCTGATCGGGTTCGGTCCGAGAACGACCTAAAGGATGCACGTGACCGTGCCATTGCCGGTGAAAAATCCAAGGCAGAACTGCTTGCCGTGATGAGCCACGAGATGAGAACGCCACTCAACGGTATGCTTGGCACGTTGGATTTGATTGATCTTACAAAGCTGGACGCACGGACCAAACGCTACCTTCGAATCATTCGCGGCTCAAGCGAGCTTCTCTTAAGCCATGTTAACGACGTTCTGGAAATCTCCCGCTTGGATGCGGGAAAAATGAACATGCAAAAAGAACGCTTCGATCTTATCGCATTGATGCGTGAAATTATTGATAGCCAGACCGGTCGGGCCCAAGAGAATGGGAATGTTGTACGGC
>JAYQEA010000082.1:0-6314 GCA_038138625.1 Roseivivax sp. | reverse complement strand
GTCTACAGCGACCCTGCGCGCCTACGGCAAATTCTTTTGAATCTGGTCGGAAACGCAATAAAGTTCACACAGGATGGCACTGTGACACTTGAAACTGAATTGCATGATAGTCTCAGAGAAGTTGAGATACGTGTCATTGATACTGGTGTTGGCATTTCTTCTGATGATCTGGACCGCATATTTGGTGATTTTGTCACAATTGATACATCCTATGGGCGCAGCAACACTGGCACAGGACTGGGACTTGGTATCGCGCAGCGCTTATCGACGGCACTTGGCGGCGAATTAGGGGCGGAGAGCGAGCCAGGAGACGGCAGTGTATTTTGGTTGCGCTTACCGCTGAATGCTCCAATTGGAACTCCGCGTGTACCACCGCAACCTACGCCAAACGAAGAAGACGTTCCCGATCTTCCTCCATTGGATATATTGATGGTTGAAGACAATGAAATAAACAGGATCGTTGCTCGAGAATTGCTTGAACGGGATGGGCACCATGTCACAGAAGCTCATAATGGGCGTGAGGGAGTTGAGGCAGCAGCCAACAAAACATTCGATTTAATTTTGATGGATGTGTCGATGCCCGAGATGGATGGCGTGACTGCAACCCGATTGATTCGTAAAGGCCCTTCAAATTCGTCTGACGTCCCGATTATTGCTGCAACGGCGCATGCCTTACCGGATGATCTTACTGTCTTTCGCGATGCAGGGATGAATGACGTCCTTGTAAAACCGATTTCAGCCAAGTCGATTCGGCGGGCCTTGGCAAACGCATTGCTAGACGACGATGCGAATGAGGAAGAACGCGTGATCTTGAGCGATATAACAACGTCAGCGCTGATCATTGACTGGGATCGACTTGAAGAGCTTGAACATGACCTGACGACAGATCAGCTTAGAACAGCTTTGGTCCAATTCAGAAGCGATCTTGACCAGTTCATGACCGATGCGTCGGACTGGATGCAGGGATCAATTGACCGAACAGATTTAAGTCAGGAGGCGCATCGGATGGCCGGATCGGCCGGTGTTTTCGGCGCCATGCGATTAACAAACCAGATGCGTAATCTACAAACTGAGGCTAAATCCGCTGCGCCGTCTGCACTTAATGAGCTTGTAGCAGAGGTCAAAACAACCTGGAAACTTACGAGAACCGAATTGGACAAAGTAGACGCTTTACCCATCACGGAAATCGAAAGGTCTTGATTAAAAGATGTATTCTGAAATCGATATACTTTTGATTTGCAGGCGTACCGTTTGGTTTGATCTATATCCTTCGAACATCTGAATTATACTGCGGAGCAGATGATATCTTCGGGCTTTTCGGTCTAAGAAAGTATAGCTGGAGATCACCCACACACACACTCCGGCACCGACTGATCTTGCAGCGACGGTCTGATTTCCATCGCACCCACACACACCATGACCGTTGCTGCAAGACATATTCCTAAGGGGTTTAATGCTGCAAATAACGTGCCATTAACCTTAGTGGCCTAGCCCAATTCTACAAGGTGCGAGGCCACGACATAAGACAGAATTTTGACAACTTGGGCATAGCTGACTTGGCTCTTTCACTGCAGACCATGTGGCGGCCGGGTGCCCAAAACTTTCATCGCTTGGGCTTTGCTGACGATGCAATATTAACAGATGCCTCCTATGGATCTCTGACCCTGCGAACCTTTGCAAAGCAACGCGATAAACACCTTCAGGGTCTGACAAACATTCAATGCTATGTGCAGGACACACTTTGCTGCACCGAACAACCGTCCTCGGGCCGATTATGGTTGTCTGCGCAGCATGGTACGGATGGGCCCTATGGGCCATCAACACATAAACATATTGGGTATAACATTGTATTGGACGTGAAAGCCTCGCCCAACATCAATGACATTTGGCAAGTCCGCGATCAAGGCGCTCTGTTACGCCGCTTAAAAATCGATTTACCAACATGGGCACGTACTCATTCTGCTAAACCCGTGATCAAGCCTGACGCACCATGCGATCGCCCCAACGATCAATGGGCTGACACACTGGCCGAACTGATTTCAAACGTAATGTCAGGCAATTTTTCGGTCGTTGAAGATACCTACGACCCAAGTGTGGAACTGTGGCACCCGTCAGGCGAGCGCAGCACCGGGATATTGGCAGCAGAAGCTTTCTGGCTATCATTACGCGCAGCCATGCCATCGGCTGTATTCATAGTTGCCTCTGCCACAGCGTCAGAGGATAGGCCATCGCCGCCTCGAGCCACAATCAGATGGTATCTGAGCGGCCAGCACGACGGATGGGGGCGATTTGGCCCACCAACGCGCGCCACGATCTGCACCATGGGCATAACTCAAGTAGAGTTCGGGCCGCGTGGAATTCGCAGGGAATGGACGATAATCGACGAACTCGCCGTTTGGCGCCAAATCGTAGCACAAACTGGATAGCGTCAATTCCGCCAGCGATGCGAAATTCCGGCAAACCAGTCTTCGACCGATTTTAACACGGGATCAAGCCGGTTACGACGAAATCGTACCCAGCGCACGCGTAAAGCCCAGTAGATTGCCGCAAGGCTCAACAAAATCACGATATTCATCCAAGGAATGATGCGCACATCGGGGCTGGCAACTTCTTGCACAGATAACGTATTGGGATAGCTTGAAAAAATCACCATTCTCCAGCCATAGTGGCGCAACGAAACCCAGCGTGGATCATTCGCTTCGGACACGACTGCTGCAAAATCTGCTTGGTCATCACCGGAATCAAATTTGAAAAACGGCGGCCACCCCCAACCAGTATCCTCATTGCGATAGACCTTAGTTTCCCCGTCAGGCGTCACTCCATATACGAAAAAGACGTCTCGTTGCGCAGTTTGTGGCGCGGCGACATCCCCAGTTGCCCAAAAAATTGGATATGAGGACACGTTTTGCAATTTGGTTTCTATTCCTGTGACACGTATGATGTCTTGCCGCGGCAGCGTATAAAGCAGAAAACCGGCAACAAGTGACCAGAAAACCAAAAACAAAGTCCAACGAACGTAGATCATGACCAAAAGGTCCTTTTAAGGGGCGAATACAGCGCTAACCTAGGCACTTTTGTCAAAAAGCCCAAGGCCCTTGCACGATCTGTTTTCAATCCAAAATATCTGATATCAAATCGCTGTCCGGATCGGCCAGGCCGTTAATGACATTAAAATGGTGTAATTCCGGTGCGATTTTTATCGGGGCGGACCAAGCCTTTGCCAGCCATTGTGCTTGATCAAGAAATACCGGACGCTCTTTTGCACCAACCCAAATGCGCGTCTCGACAGACGGTCTGGGATGAAGTGCGGGGCTTTCAGCGATAGCGTCCTCTTGCGTCATTTTAAAATGTTGGTTCATCGCCGTTTTTCGCAAGGGCCGTAAGTCTGACACCGGCGAAATAGGGACTGCCCGTTGCAGGCGCGCAGCAACATCAGCCGGTAAAACGCCCTGTGACGTCATCCGCGCAGACAAATGCCCCCCTGCTGAATGTCCAGTTATCCGTAATGGTCCCGCAACCATTTTTGCGGCCATTGAAACTGCATTGGCAATTTGTCTGGTGATATCGGAAATGCCAACCTGTGGACACAGATCATAGGACGGCACCGCAACCGCCCAACCCCGTGCGACCCCGCCCGCCGCAAAGTACGAAAAATCTGACCGGCCAAATTTTAACCAATATCCGCCATGCACAAACACCAATACTCCCTGCGCCTGATGTTTTGGTAAAAAGAGATCCAGCGCGGTTCGCGGACTCTGATCATAAATGACCCCAAGCTGCGCACGCCCTTCCCCCACCATCTGCTGGCGAAACATATCAGCTTCGTTTGCCCATCTTATTGGATAACTGTCTGCATCCGGTATATATGCCGCGTTGGCATATGCGTCATCAAAGTCCATGGTGTGCGGTATCCGATCTATTCCAGCCCCGTGCTGTCATGGATAGGATAAGCGCAAAAAATATATTTGTCAGGAAAAGCCTCATGCTCGATACCGCCACTCATCTGAAAGATCTGCTGACCGACCCCAGCCTTCTTGAGACCCGCGCTTATGTGAATGGCACATGGATTGAGGGGATATCGACCTTTGCAGTGACAAACCCCGCGCGTGGGGATGTTTTGGCTGACGTTACCGATTTGAACCGTCAGGATGTGTCTGATGCGATTGACGCCGCATATGCTGCGCAAAAGGACTGGGCCGCATGGACCGGAAAAGAGCGCAGCGTCGTTTTGCGTCGCTGGTTCGATCTCATGATGCAGCACAAGGATGATCTAGGCACAATTCTCACCGCAGAGCAGGGTAAGCCATTGACCGAAGCGCGCGGTGAAATTGTCTATGGTGCCAGTTTCGTGGAATTTTTTGCCGAAGAGGCCAAGCGGATCTACGGGGAAATCATTCCGGGCCACCAGCGTGATAAACGTATTCAAGTCCTGAAACAACCGGTGGGGGTTGCGGCATCTATCACGCCATGGAATTTCCCTAACGCGATGATCACCCGCAAGGCTGCGCCTGCGCTTGCAGCAGGCTGCGCGTTTGTGGCAAGGCCTGCAAAAGAAACTCCGCTTTCTGCCATTGCAATGGGCGTCCTTGCTGAACGCGCCGGTATCCCTGCGGGGATCTTCAATGTTGTTCCTTCATCAGCGTCATCTGCTATCGGAAAAGAGTTTTGCGAAAATCCCAAGGTGCGCAAACTGACCTTTACAGGGTCAACTGAAGTTGGCCGCATTCTTATGAGACAAGCTGCCGACCAGGTCATGAAGTGTTCGATGGAACTGGGTGGAAACGCACCTTTCATTGTGTTTGATGACGCCGATCTGGACGCGGCCGTAGAAGGCGCAATCATCTGCAAGTTCAGAAACAACGGACAAACCTGCGTCTGCGCAAACAGAATTTATGTGCAGGCCGGTGTCTATGACGTTTTTGCAGAAAAACTGGCTTCACGGGTGCAAGAGCTGATCGTAGGTGACGGCCTGGAACAGGGGACAGACCTTGGGCCTCTCATCAATGACAGCGCATTGGACAAGGTCCAAGAACATATCGCTGACGCCTTGGCCAAAGGTGCAAAGATTATGTTGGGCGGCGGCGACCCCATTCGCGGAAACTTTGTGGCACCGACAATTATGTCTGGCGTGACACAAAACATGGCTGTGGCGACAGATGAGACCTTTGGCCCCCTTGCGCCATTGTTCAAATTTGAGGACGAAGACGATGTCATCGCTATGGCTAATGATACAATCTTCGGATTGGCCAGTTATTTCTATGCCAAAGATCTTAGCCGCGTGACCAAGGTTGCCGAAGCTCTGGAATACGGGATGGTCGGAGTGAACACTGGCCTGATCTCGACCGAGCTTGCACCCTTTGGAGGTGTCAAACAATCGGGTCTGGGTCGCGAAGGCAGCCATCACGGCATCGAGGATTACCTCGAGATGAAATACATCTGCATGTCCGTGTGAAAATATCAATAAAATTAGGGGTTTTGAAATGTCGAAAACCCCTAATTGGGACAACACGCCCTCACTATTGGAACACAATTGGCGACCAGACATACACGATTGGTCAAGGTGGCCCTTTTAGGTGTGGCCGACCAAAGCAATGGGGCACATTTAAGAAGTGTTTCGATGAACCGTTTCGTGAATGTCTCCTCAACAAAGTTGACCCAAGCATAATAGATGGCTGCTCTCTGCAAGGGAGATTTCGTGCTTCTACGATTTATTTTAGTTTTCTCGATTAGCCTCTCAGCTACATTTGCGAATGCGAAGTCGTGGCAGGAAGCCACCGACGATGTCGCAGCTTTAGCCGACAAGTATGCGACTACCGTAAGAGAGAACCGACAATAGTGTGACGTACTATTTTGGCACCATGTACCACCTAACGACTGGCAAATGCATAGTTGTGCTATCCCGGGGGCTTAGGCTTGGCTGCGCAAAAGCAATAGGGCATTTAGAGCTGCCCCAACCATCACTTAGCAGCCCGCCAGAGGTATTCGCTGTAAACCATGCCTCTTTAAAAAATTGGGTTACTGCCGCACAGAAGTTCGTCGGCATGTCGCAACATCAGCGATCCAAATGTTGGAACAATGAATGTATTGGCAAGATGGGAACTTCGGCCCGACTTTGGGTAGAAACACCAAAGCAGGTATTTTTTTCAGTATAAGGCGGGACAGATGATCCGTCACGGTGGATATTCGACTGTGTTGTCCGGCACATGTCAAAGTGCTTGCCCACTTGTTTTCTTAGGTCGTGTTGAGCGACGTGTTTTTCGCGTTTCAACGTTCGTCACAACTGGACCTGTCACGCTTGCGTAGCGGTCTCTCGG
>JAYQEA010000081.1:14497-18381 GCA_038138625.1 Roseivivax sp. | reverse complement strand
GGCCGGGACCCAGGTATGCCACTCTGGGCCTGTCTCCGCGCCTTCGCGTGCAATGGCCAGAGTGCGTACGGACTGTATCGGGTGGCAGATCGCCGTAGTGTGGATAGAGCAGCATAACGTTCGGGCACCGAGAGACGTGGTTGTAGGCCATCAACTGATATCTTTCAACGCAATATGATATTGATCTGGATGACCCTTTTCGGGCTTTGCGCCATAGAGCGCCCGTTTGAAGTCGGCGAGCAACTTCTCAAGCCGGATGATGCGATCCTCTTTGCGCACATTCCGCTCTTCGGAGGCAATCAAAAGCGCCTGCAAAGTAGCGATATCTGTAGGAACATCAGCGCGGCAGCTACCAAAAACAGGGCTCATGTGCCTGCGTAAAGCGCCACTCGAGTCATTCTGCCACAGCCGGTGGACGGATATCCAACGCGGAGACGCGACGCCAGTCGAGATCTGAGAACAGCGCTTCAAACTGCGCCAGATCCAGTCGCAAAACGCGGTCCCCAATCGCGGGCCATTTGAACGCGTTCTGCTCCAAACGCTTGCAGGCCATGACGAGGCCTGCCCCGTCCCACCAGATTATCTTGAACCGGTCGGCGCGTTTGGCACGGAAAACATAGACCGCACCGCCAAAGGGCTTCTTTTTCAAGCGGCTCTGCACCGGCGCCGCCAATCCATCGTGCCCTTTGCGGCAGTCCACTGGCCTAGTCGCCACAAAGATCTGCACACCGTGCGACGGGTGGATCTCAGCGCAGCCGTGATCTCGGTAATCCGCACGGCGGAAATGTCTGCCGCCAGACGGATCGTCACGTAGCCCTTCAATATATCAATCACGCTAATCTCAGTCTGGGCATCAAACGCGGCCATGTCCGGCAACGTGTCGGCAGGTTCCTCATTCGCCACCGGAACGAAGGAAACACCGTCCAGGTTCGGCAGGACCTAACCTGCCCTCTGGCGCCATCCGGACAAATGATTGGGTCGCATCCCATAGCGCCGTGCAACCGCATGTACCGTCGCACCATCTAACCAGCGTACCGGCTGTTATCCGCGCCTTCACATCCTGCCGCCAGCGTGTGCACCTCCGATCAACAACGCTCGCATCCGTGAGAAACCCAACCGTACTATCCATGTAGAAAATCCCTCAAATCCATGAGGCAAGGACCCGCAGAATAAGCGCGTCAACGCAAGGCCGGGTCTGAACTGTGGTTACGTTACAAATGGTGCGACTGTTTCATGAAACATTTGTGGCCTCTTTGGTTGAGCCTCCAAACACCCTACCCAACTTTGTTGCCCTCGCTCCAGACACCGCGAAGCAGAGGCGTTTGACCGATTTTGTGCACGCGTAATACATCACCGCGCAAACCTGCTTGCAAAGCACCGCGGTCATGTAAACGCACAGCCTTTGCAGGATTGCTGGTCACCGTAGAAATGGCACGGGGCAGATCATTCCAAAGATCGGCAAGGCGGAAGGCCGACAAAAGCAGCGCTGATGGGACGTAGTCTGAGGAGACAATGTCGAGAAGATCTGCTTTTGCGAGATCCTGAGCTGCCACATTACCGGAATGGGATCCGCCACGGATCAGATTGGGAGCGCCCATCATCACGGCAATGCCGTGGATGCGACAGGCGGCTGCGGCCTCAACTGTTGTGGGAAACTCGGCAAAACCAACGCCGTTGCTCGCAGAGGTTCCGACATGATCGGCCGTGGTATCATCATGGCTGGCCAGCACCGCACCCAGGCGGTGGGCGTGTTTCACTGCACCCACCGCGTGCTTGGCCCCGAGACGTTTTTGGAGACCCAACAGGGTCTCGACATGTTCGGCAAACTCTGTGTCGCTCATCGCACGTTTCTTAGACACATAGGTTTTGAGCGCGTTTAAATCGCGGAACTGGCGCTGGCCTGGGGTATGATCCATCAGGCTGACGATACCGACCCTGTCCGACAATCCAAACGAAGCCAATTCCTCAAGTAATGTCTCAGAGCAGATTTCTGCCCTTAGATGGAGGAAATGACTTATCTTGAAGTACCCTTGCGCACGCGCAGCCAAAAGTTCGTCCGCCAGTTTTCGGGCATAGTTTATGGAGCGTCCCGTTGTACTATGTATCGTCCCCACTCGCATGGCGTCAAACACCGTGGTTATGCCTGTGGACGCCAGCTCTGCATCATGTGCGATCAGGGCGGGTAAATGTGGCCAATCTACTTTTGGGCGCGGTTCGATATGACGTTCGACATTGTCAGTATGCAATTCGACAAGTCCGGGAATAACGAAATCACCGGCACAATCGAGAGCACCGGTTGGGACATGATCCCCTTCGGCAATGTCACAAATGACACCGTTTTCGATCGTTACCGCACCGCTAAGCACCTGATCTGTCATGACTAGCCGGGCATTGGCGAGACATAGGTCGCTTGACACATGGTTGTTACAAGCCTTTGCCAAAGAGGACGGGGAAAAAGGGGAATTCATGTCATACTCTCGATTTGCAATTTACTATGTGCCGCCGGAAGGGCCCTTGGCTGATTTTGGCGCGTCTTGGCTTGGTTGGGATGTGTTGCGTGGCCGCGCCACGCCCCAGCGTAATATATCCGGTTTGGATGACATCACTATGACACCGCGTAAATACGGGTTTCACGCGACTTTGAAACCGCCATTCGGTTTGGCTGATGGGCAAGATTTGCAGGCCTTGGAAGCTACCGTTTCCGACCTTGCTACCGGCCTCGCGCCGGCTACATGTGGCGGACTTGCATTGACGGCTTTGGCCGGTTTTCTGGCGCTGGTTCCGCAAGGCGATATGCACGCTGTGCGCTGGATTGCTGAAGACTGTGTGCGCGAACTTGATCGGTTCCGTGCCCCGGCTGGTCGGGCAGAAGTCGCGCGTCGCCGCAAGATTGGTCTGAGCACTGCGCAAGAGGCGCTTTTGGCGCAATGGGGGTATCCTTATGTCATGGAAGAGTTCCGGTTCCACATGACCTTGACGACGCGGCTGCCGCAGGGTGACCTCGCCGTATGGTCGACCACTGTGCGGCATCATTTGCCAGACCTGCCCAGCCTTTTTGTTTTGGACCAGATCGCGTTGTGCGGAGAGCGGGCCGATGGCCGGTTCGAGGTGATCCATCGCTATAAACTCACCGGCTGAAGTAGCGCCGCCCCTCGGGCGATGGTCTGATATAGCGGGCCGTCGTTGGCGAGGTTGATCACAGTGAGCCCAGCTGGCAAGGCCCTGTCCGCCCTGGCAAGGCGTTTGCTGATTTCTCCCTCTGTCTCCCGGGCCCGAGTGGCCAGACGGTCCGCGATCGTTTCTGGTTTGGCGGTGATGTTGAGAACCGAGAGACGAGGAAAAATTTCTGCGGCTTGGCCCAGAGCCTTACGAGAAAAATTGACCAAACAATCGGTGCCGTTGCCAAGTTGGTATTTGACGGTGATTGGAATGCCGTAATGCAACCCATGCGCGCGCCAATCGACCGCAAACGCGCCTTCTTTTGCCATGGCTTCAAATTGTGACACGGACACCGCCTTGTACTCCTCGCCACCCAAATTAGGGGCCCGCGTGATGACGCGGCGCACCAGATGCAAATTTGGCATGACGCTCTGAAGGCCTGCCATAACGCTGTCCTTGCCCACACCCGATGGACCAACGACCGCGATCAGACGCCCTGTGGACCTTGAGGCAAGCGTCATGCGGCCATTCCTGGCGTGAAGCGGCTGACATTGATTTCGCGATCACAAACGCGGCTACGGGCCGCCTCATCATGAAAAATTCCGATGATGGCCGCACCGCGCGCTTTGGCGTCTTCAATCAATGACAGCACCACCTCACGGTTCGCAGCGTCAAGGCTCGCGGTGGGTTCATCAAGTAACATCGCGGGGTAGGTGTGGGCAAAA
>JAYQEA010000081.1:0-14487 GCA_038138625.1 Roseivivax sp. | reverse complement strand
TTGCTGCTCGCCGCCCGAGAAGGTCGTGGGCGACAAAGACCATAGTTTTTCTGGAATGTTTAATTGGGTCAGAAGCACCTTGGCCCGAGCCTGCGCTTCGTCGGCGGGCACTGCCAAAGCGCGCAGGGGCTCTGCAACCACATCCAGCGTCGCGACCCGTGGGACCACCCTTAGAAACTGACTGACATAGCCCAGCACATCCCGGCGCAGTTTGATGATATCGCGCGGTTTGGCCTGAACAATATTCAAACCATCAATACGAATCTCACCTGTCTGCGTCAGGTAATTGCCGTAGATCATTCGCATCAGCGTGGACTTGCCTGCGCCAGAGGTCCCGGTCAGTGCCACGCATTCACCGGGGGCAACTGCGAAGGACACATTGCTGATCACCTCGATCACGGCACTTCCCTGATTGTGCAGAGTAAAGGTTTTGGAGACGTTTTCGAGTTCAATCATGGCTCAAACCTGCAAAACAGAGCTGACAAGCAGCTGGCTATAGGCGTGCTGTGGATCATCCAGTACCTGATCGGTCAGGCCCGCCTCGACCACGCGGCCGGATTTCATGACCATCAGGCGATCCGCCAGCAGGCGAACAACAGCCAGGTCATGAGTTACGATGATCGCTGACAGCCCCATGTCGCGCACGAGACCGCGCAGCAGATCCAGCAGTCGCGCCTGAACCGACACATCAAGACCGCCTGTGGGTTCATCCATGAACACCAGACGTGGTCCCGTCACGAGGTTGCGGGCAATCTGCAAGCGTTGCTGCATCCCGCCCGAGAATGTTATGGGCCGATCATCTAAACGGGACGCATCAATCTCGACCCGCCCCAACCAGTCCGTGGCCTTGTCGCGGATGTCGCCGTAGTTGCGCTCGCCCACTGCCATCAAACGCTCGCCGACATTGCCACCGGCACTCACGCCCATACGCAACCCGTCACGGGCGTGTTGGTGGACAAAGGCCCAATCGGTGCGACCGAGCATCCGCCGCTGTGGCTCTGACATGGTAATTGTGTCGCGCGGGCCGTCGGTGCGGGTGTCGAATACGACCTGTCCCGCATCTGGGACCAAATGCCCTGCCATGCAATTGAGCAAGGTGGATTTGCCTGATCCGCTTTCGCCAACGATCCCCATAACCTCGCCAGGATACAGGTCGAAAGACACATCGGCGCAGCCGATATGTGCACCATATCGCTTGGTGATGTCCTGAACGGACAGTAACGGTGTCATGCAGCGTCCTTTCCTTTATGGCCCATAGCTTGGCGTGCGTTACAATAATCGGTGTCAGAGCAGACAAACATCCGCCCGCCTGCATCATCCATGATCAACTCATCCAGATAGCTGTCTGTCGCACCGCACATCCCACAGCGGTGATTTGCCTTGGACGCCTCGAACGGATGATCCTCAAAATCTAGGCTGACCACTTGGGTATAGGGGGGAAGTGCATAAATTCGTTGCTCGCGTCCCGCGCCAAAAAGCTGGATTGCGGCCATATCGCCCAGTTTGGGGTTGTCGAATTTGGGAATAGGCGAGGGATCCATAACATAGCGTCCCTCGACCTTGACCGGATAGGCATAAGAGGTCGCGATATGACCGTGACGGCTGATATCCTCGTAGAGCTTCACATGCATCAGGCCATATTCTTCGAGGCTGTGCATCTTTCGGGTCTCGGTTTCACGGGGTTCCAAAAAACGCAAAGGTTCGGGAATCGGCACCTGATAAACAAGGATCTGACCCTCGTGCAGCGGCTCTTCGGGGATACGGTGCCGGGTCTGGATCACAGTGGCATCACGGGTCGCAGTGGTTGTCGCAACCCCGGCAGTGCGTTGAAAGAAGGTCCGTATTGAAACCGCATTTGTTGTGTCATCGGCCCCTTGGTCGATCACCTTGAACGTGTCATCAGGGGTCAGCACCGCAGCCGATACCTGCACGCCACCCGTGCCCCATCCATAGGGCATCGGCATCTCGCGAGAGGCGAAAGGGACCTGATAGCCGGGAATCGCTAGCCCCTTGAGGATTGCACGGCGGATCATGCGCTTGGTTTGTTCGTCCAAATAGGCAAAGTTGTACTCGGTCATTCCGCGGCCCCCTGCACCTGTTGCGCACCCGCTTCGTGACGGAGTTTGCGCACCAGTTCCAATTCAGATTGAAAGTCGACGTAATGGGGCAGTTTGATGTGCTCTAGAAAACCCGTCGCCTGAATATTGTCGGCATGATGCAAAACGAACTCTGCGTCCTGGGCCGGCGCCCCGACATCGTCCTCGCCCAATTCTTCCCAGCGTAGCGCGCGATCGACCAAGGCCATAGAAATCGCCTTGCGTTCGGTTTGACCAAAGACAAGCCCGTACCCGCGGGTAAACTGTGGCGGTTCGGTTTTCGAACCGGTGAATTGGTTGACAGTTTCGCATTCGGTAAGGATCACTTCTCCGATCTCAACAGAAAACCCTAGTTCGGGGATGTCCATCTCGACCGGAACCGACCCGATCCGCAGTTCGCCTACAAAGGCATGGTTGCGTCCGTATCCGCGCTGCGTGGAATAGGCGAGCCCAAGGGTGAAACCTTCGTCCGCGCGGGTCAGCGCTTGCAGGCGCAACGCGCGGTCGGCGGGCATTTCCAGCGGTTCGCGGGTCAGATCGGGGGGGGGCGTGTCGTCATGCGGGGCCTCTTCGATCAATCCCTCGCGGTTCAGGAATTCAGTGACATGCGGAACATTGCCTGTCTCGGGCTCACGAGACGGGGCTTTGGGTGCCTCGCCATCAGCGGCAAGTTTAAAATCAAGCAAACGGTGCGTGTAATCAAACGTCGGGCCGAGGACCTGCCCACCGGGCAAATCCTTGAACGTGGCCGAGATGCGTCGATCACAAGCCATAATGCCGGTGTCGACAGGTTCGGACATCCCAAAGCGCGGCAATGTGGTGCGATAGGCACGAATAAGAAAGATCGCTTCGATCAGGTCACCACGCGCCTGCTTGATTGCAAGTGCGGCAAGGTCCGGATCATAAAGGGATCCTTCGGCCATGACGCGATTGACAGCAAGACTGAGTTGTTCGCGGATCTGGGCGATGCTGAGCTCTGCGATATCTGTAGGACCGCGGCGTTCTTCGGCCAGCCAAGCGTGGGCGTTCTGGATTGCCCGTTCTCCGCCTTTGACGGCTACATACATGTCAAGACACCTTTGTGGAACGGGGAAGCGCGGCAAGGCGTGCGCCGCTGGTTAGGATGAAGTCGAGGCCCAGGGGGAATAGCTTCCGGTTCGTTTGAAACGCATCAACGTCTGGCACAGACAGCGTTGTTTGCCCCTTGATACCGGGACCCGTCAAAGTAGCACCCTTCGCCGAAAGCTCGGAACTTTCGACAATGAGCGTGGCCGATCGATCAGGGTATTCGGATGTGCCGATCGGGTAGACCGCGAGCGGCGCAAGCGCGTCCCAGCGGCCAATCGCAAACATGCAACGGGCGGGGCCAACAAACGGGACGCCAGTGTGAAAGGCCAGCCACGTCCGCACGGCTTCGCAATCCATGTCACCGGCCAGATAAATCGGTGTTTCCGTATCGCAGAGCGTCAGCAGAACAGCGCCCATCGCGGGCGACATCGGGGCAGGGGGCGCTGCCCCTTCGATATTTTGAATGGTGCCCGGACGCGCCATGGCCTCCAGTACACTGCGAAAGGCGCGGGCCGACTGAGCGGCTGGTTCGGTAAATCCGCCGGACAGGATATTTGCCTGCATCAGTCTTCTCCTCGGGTCATAGTAAAGAAATCAACTTTTGTGGCAGCTGCCTTGGCTGCGCGGGCGGCTTTTGCGGTGACCATGCCTGCTTGCAAAGGTTCAAGAACCGTCTCGCGCAGCCTGCTTGCCATTGCGGTTTGCATAAGCGCATCGACCAAAGCGGCGGCCTCGGCATCTGCTTTTCGACGCCCTTGAATATAGCTGTGACCGACTTCGCCGGTTTCCAAGGTCAAAGCGCAGCGGGTTATCGTCATCTCGCCCAGATTGAATGGTGCGCCTGTTGCACCTGCGCGTGCGCGGACCATCGTGCTTCCAATCTCTGGTGCGCGCAGCCACGTAAAAGCAGGGCGCGAGATCTCAGCATCCAAAAGTGCAGCGACACGGCCTTGGGGTGCCTTTGCCAGCAGACCCATCCAGGCCTTACGGGGATTAATTTCGCTCACAGTGTCTTTCATCTCGACAACTTGTCTCTTTTCTATACAACTATACATATCTTATCATATCGCTGCCCTTATGACAGAAAAGTTTTGTGAAATTTGCGTGACAGTTCTGACAAAACCCCAATATGGAAGGCCATCGCCAGCGCATTGCGCAGCGACTTGGCCGAAGGGCGCTATACCCCGGGGGACAAGTTACCGACCGAGGCTGCGTTGGCCGACCGCTTCGGTGTAAACCGCCACACGGTGCGCCATGGGATTTCTGTATTGGTTGAGGAAGGGCTGGTGCGCACCCGTCGTGGTGCAGGGGCCTTTGTTGCAGCCACGCCGACCGACTATCCGATTGGCCATCGTGTGCGGTTTCACGAAAACCTGATTGCCGCAGGCCGCAGACCCGAAAAGCGTATGCTCGCGTTGGACGAACGTGCTGCGACGATTGGCGAGGCTCGGGCCTTGCAGATCGTGGCGGGCGATCCGGTCTGTGCCTATCATGGACTTTCATTGGCGGACGGTCAGCCGATTGCCGTATTTGAAAGCCTGTTCCCACAGGCGCGCCTTGTCGGGATCGCGGCTGCATTGAAAGATACAACCAGTGTCACAAAAGCCCTAAGTGTTGTTGGCATCGATGACTATACCCGCGCCTCAACACGCCTGACAGCAGTCCGCGCCACGGCAACTCACGCGCTGCTTTTGCATGTTGCCGAAGGCGATCCGCTGCTGAGGTCATCAAGCCTGAACCATTCCGAGGATGGTTTGCCCGTAGAATACGGTCGCACCTGGTTTGCAGGTGACCGGGTGACGCTGACGCTTGAAACCTGAGACTTGCTCATCCGAATTGCACCGGTGACTGAGTGGCTGGCGGATACTGGTAAAACGTCTGGACAGTCTCAAAACGCCCGTCATCGGTATGGCGTGTTACAAAACTTTCATTTTCCAAACATCGTTAATTCATATATTCCTGAATTATGGAAACATTGATTCCCAACCGTCTTTCGACACTTGGCCATCCCCAACGTCTGGCGCTGTTCCGGCTGCTGATGCGACGCTATCCAGATCGCGTTCCTGCGACGGAGTTGGCGCAAGCACTGAGGCTGAAGCCCAATACATTGTCGACCTATGTGAACGCGTTGATGCATGCGGGACTGATCAGCCAAGAACGGGTTGGTACATCCCTGCGCTATGCCATTGATATGGATGCGGCCCGCGCAACCTTTGACTACCTCCTTCTTGATTGCTGTCGGGGACGACCTGAAATCTGCGCACCACTTTTCAATTCCGATGGATCGGGGCAGGGCCCGGTAACTGACAGAAAATTCAATGTCCTTTTTATTTGTACGGGCAATTCTGCGCGTTCCATATTTGCGGAATGCATCTTGCGCGATCTCGCGCAGGGTCGTTTCGAAGTTTTTTCGGCAGGGACCAGGCCGTGTGCGGAACCCAACCGTTTTGCGCTCGAAGTTTTGGAACAAAAGGGGCATGATGTGGCGTCCTTGCGGTCCAAAAATATTTCGAAGTTTGCGGCACCTGCGGCACCCGCTTTTGATTTTGTCTTTACCGTTTGCAATCAGGCTGCCAACGAAGAGTGTCCCGCGTGGTCGGATCGACCAATTTGCGCGCATTGGGGGATGTCCGATCCGGCGAGCGTTGAGGGCTCGGACGCTGAAAAGAGCCATGCCTTCCATCAAACTTACGGCGCGCTGCGCAATCGGTTGGTCGCCTTTACCTCTCTGCCGCTGGCCTCTTTTGACCGGTTGTCTTTGCAAAAAGCTATCGAAGAAATTGGTCAAACAAATGAAGAGAGATCCTGAAAATGACTGTCTATGCTCTTAACGGCCTTGGTCGTATCGGCAAGCTTGCCCTCAAACCGCTATTGGCGCGCGGTGCGAAGGTTGCTTGGATTAATGATGCCGTGGGCGACCCTGAAATGCACGCGCATCTTTTGGAGTTCGATACGGTTCATGGTCGTTGGAAGGCCGATTTTTCCTATGACGGGGATAGCGTGACGATTGACGGGGTGCGCATACCATTTATCGGCGCGCATGACCTTGCCGATCTGCCACTGGATGGGGTGGATGTCGTGATTGATTGTACGGGCGCGTTCAAGACCCAAGCAAAGCTCGTGCCCTATTTCGAGGCGGGTGTAAAGAAAGTGGTCGTGTCGGCGCCGGTCAAAGACGGAGATGCTGCCAATATTGTTATGGGTGTGAATAATAACATCTATGCCCCGGAACGTCACCGCATCGTGACCGCGGCAAGCTGTACCACCAATTGTCTTGCGCCAGTGGTAAAAGTCCTGCACGAGGCTCTGGGGATCAAACATGGTTCTATCACAACGATCCATGACGTGACCAACACGCAAACCATTGTGGACCGCCCTGCCAAAGACCTGCGCCGCGCACGCTCGGCGCTGAATTCGCTTGTCCCAACGACCACAGGCAGCGCGACAGCGATCACGCTTATCTATCCCGAGCTAAAAGGCCGTTTGAACGGCCACGCGGTGCGCGTGCCGCTGCTCAACGCGTCGCTGACCGATTGTGTGTTCGAGGTGGAGCGCGAGACCACGGTGGATGAAGTCAACGCGCTTTTCAAAGCAGCCTCAGAGGGCGCGCTTAACGGAATCTTGGGTTATGAAACCCGCCCGCTTGTCTCCACCGATTATACCAATGACGTGCGATCAAGCATTATTGATGCACCTTCGACCATGGTGATTAACGGCACGCAGGTAAAGGTCTATGCATGGTATGACAACGAGATGGGCTATGCGCACCGATTGGTCGATGTGGCCGGCATGGTCGGTGACAGCCTGTGACACAAACGGCTGAGCGTCCCAAGGGCTTGTCTGCATATATCGCGGTGACAGCGGCCTATTGGGCATTTATGCTCACCGATGGTGCGTTGCGGATGCTGGTATTATTGCATTTTCACACGCTGGGTTTTTCGCCGGTGCAGCTGGCCTATTTATTTGTTCTCTATGAAATCGCGGGTGTTGTGACAAACCTATGCGCGGGTTGGATCGCCGCGCGGTTCGGTCTGACCTCGACGCTTTATGCGGGGCTTGGGTTGCAGGTGATGGCTTTGCTTGCGTTGTCGCAGCTTGACCCGAATTGGGCGGTAGGGGCCTCCGTTGTCTTTGTCATGCTTGTGCAAGGAGCGAGTGGCGTTGCAAAAGACCTGGCCAAGATGTCATCGAAATCGGCCGTGAAACTGCTGGCCCCGACCAAGGGCGGGGGCTTGTTTCACTGGGTCGCGCTGCTGACGGGATCGAAAAATATGGTGAAGGGTGCAGGCTTTTTGCTGGGCGCGGCTTTGCTTGCGACCGCTGGATTTGTCTGGGCTGTTTTGGGAATGGCAGCGATCCTCGCGGTGATCCTGGCCGCAGTTTTGCTGGTCATGCCTGATGGACTGCCCAAGGGGCGTAAAGGAACAAAATTTGCGGAAGTATTTTCCAAATCAGCCAATGTGAACTGGCTCAGCGTGGCGCGGTTTTTTTTGTTTGGCGCGCGGGATGTTTGGTTTGTGGTGGGCATTCCGGTCTATTTCTATGCAGTGCTGTCTGATGGGACGACCGCTGGCAATCGTGCTGCCTTCTTCATGATCGGGACATTCATGGCAGGGTGGATCATCCTTTATGGTTTCGTACAAGCCAACGCACCGCGTATCCTGCGGGCAAAGGACCGCTCCGCAGCCGATTTGATTGGAGCGGCACGCAGCTGGGGCTGGGGGCTTTTGGCAGTCCCGATGGTTCTTACCTTCGTGGCCCTTTTTGCGGGGGAACCACAGGCATGGCTGACCGGTGCCCTTGTGACGGGATTGTTGGTCTTTGGTGCAGTATTTGCGGTGAACTCTTCGCTGCATTCCTACCTCATCCTGTCCTTTACCAAGGCCGAGCGCGTGACAATGGATGTCGGCTTTTACTACATGGCCAATGCCGCAGGGCGGCTGGCGGGTACGCTCCTTTCAGGGCTGACCTTTCAGGTGGGTGGCTTGCCCTTTATGCTGGGGATCGCGACAATCATGGTTGCGGCCTCTGCCATTGCGGTGGGTTTTATGACGCCGGAAAAACAGTAAGCCACGCGTGCGGCAATAGCTTTGTCAGAGCCACGTCAGATACTTTTTTTAAACCCGAAACCGCAAGTTGAACGGGCAACGTCCTGAGCGACAAGCGCGTTTGTCCGGCGTCGCAAATACCCCTTCATCGCCCTTCTATCTTGGAAAAATACAGCAATTGTCGCGAGCGATACTGGTGCGCCAATTGTAAACCTAACGGATAAATCGGCGCGCTCGCGAAACTCTTGTAGCAAGTGCGCAAATCGCAGGGTGTATTGGACTTGGCTTGCCGGCCGGAACAGGCGTGAATTCTGGCGCGTCCCGAAAGACGTTCTGTGCAAGAATGTGGAAGGCGGGCCGCCGTTGGGACGGAATATGCCCCGTCTTGCACCCGTCAAGAATACCGAACGGATGGTTTGCAACAGGTACCAGCGGGCCTTTCGCAGGTAACGCGCCAATGATCCCGCAATGTGATCTAGGCTTATGCCATAGTGGCCGAGCATCACGTTGCAAAAACTGCGACCCTGTGCGATTTCGAAATCATAGTCCTGCGCAGCTTGATGAGATCATGCCTGCCCGTCGCAGGTTCAATCAGCTTGATAACATTATGGCCGACCCGCGATTTTGCCGCCGTTGCGCAAGAGACCAAAGACGGGGCGTGCTTGTCCACTCGTTTTGATCCTTTAGACCCGCCCTGTGACGTTTACTGCGGTGTCACAACAGCTTTATGACGGTGCTGTCCAGTTTTGGCCTTCATAGCGGTTCAGAAATGCTTCTGCACTGAGGGTGCGAAAATCATTAAGGGCATCGCGCAGGCGGTTGTGTGGCCAGTCCCACCACGCCAATGCTATCAGCCTCTCGGCGATCTCGGGCGCAAAGCGGGCGCGCATCGGAACTGCGGGGATACCCGCGACGACCATATAAGGTGGCACGTCCTTGGTCACGATTGCACCTCCCGCGACGACGGCTCCATGGCCAATGGTCACCTCGGGCCGCACCTGTGCGCCATGTCCAAACCATGTGTCATGACCGATCACAGTGCGACGGCTGCGTCGGTGAGCAAACCAAGCGTCATCGTTGGCTGTATCTTCGAAATAATCGGACGATCGATAGTGAAAGTGATGCAAGCTTGCTTTTTCCATGGGATGGTCTGTCGCTCCAATTCGGACAAAGGACGCGATGTTGGAGAATTTGCCCACGGAGGCATTGGCAATATCGGCAAAGCGGTCGCAGTAGGAGTAGTCGCCCAGATGGGAATGTGCCACGCGGCTGCCTTTTCCAATTTCCACATATTTTCCGAATGTTGCATCACTTATCTCGCAATCAGGATGAACAAAATGGGTGTCAGGTTTTAATCTTGTCTTGGTCAAAGTGCACGCTCCTTGCCGCTTGAGTGTAAGAATTTACCGGTATGCTCACGCGGGGCGCACTCTGGCAGGTTCATGATACCGCTGGCGCCCTTTTCGGGGGCCAGCTTGACCTCTGCACCGCCCAGAGCCATCGCAACCCAGTCGGGATCAACAACTATCACAGAGATGCCGCTGGACTAGACACCGGTGGCCAATTCCTGCATGACCTTGTTCCTTTCGGCTTTGGACGTGCAGGAACAGGTGCGGTCAAATTTGGCATAGCCGATATGGATCATCTGGCTCGGGATCGTCAGGACGTGTGTAATCAGTCTTTGCGTCCGATCAGCTTTGCGCGCAGCCAGCCAGAGAGCCAGTCCATAAACATCACCATGACAACGATCAGCACGATATAATAGGCGACTTCTTCCCAGTCCTTCTGCGTCTGTATGGCTTGGGTCAGCATCAGCCCTATGCCACCGCCCGTAATGGCGCCGATGATCGTGGCAGAGCGGGTGTTTGATTCCAGAAAATAGAGGATCTGCGCCAGCAGTACAGGCACCAGCTGGGGGATTATGCCAAAGCGGTAGCGTTGCAACGGCTTGGCCCCTGTCGAGGATACGCCTTCGATCTGTTTTTGATCCACATTCTCCAAGGCCTCGGAAAAGATTTTACCAAAAGTGCCTGTATCCGTGATCAGGATTGCCAGTGCGCCTGTTAATGGACCGGGGCCGAACGCACGTGCAAGGACCACCGTCCAGATCAGGGCGTCAACACCGCGCAAGAGATCAAACAGGCGACGGGTTGCAGCCCGCAGGATCATGAGCGGTGAAATCCCCTTTGCCGCGAGAAAGCCGAGCGGCAGTGCGATGATCGCAGCGCCCGTAGTGCCAAGAAATGCCATCAGGATCGTCTCGCCAATGGCCCATGCGACGTCCTTGTGGCGCCACATCGCGTTGTTCCACCAATCTGAGATTGCACCCGCGACATTCGGGCGTTCGGGGTCCAAACGCTCCCCGAACAGGATCGTTAAGAGGCTTTGGCCATGGTAGGGACTGTCGAGTGTGAACCAGAATAGCTCCCAGCCGGGAAAATAGTTGAAAACCTCGGTGCGGGCACCTGTCAAGGTAATGCGGCCTTCGGGTGTGGTGATGCCGATGCGGCGATTTGATGCTGAAATCCAGTCTGGCAGATCATCTGGTAGATTTGTGATAAGGCTGCGGCCCTCGGCGCGCACCTTGATCAGCGGGAAGCCCGGGATTTCAATCTCGGTCCGGTTGTCAGGCAGATAGCGCACAATGTGATCACTGCCCAGATCAATGGTGGTGACCGCGTCGCCATTAATCCAGGCAGGCCGCGCACCCTCGGGGTAGCGACCTTTGCGTTCCCCTTCGACGGCGTAGCTGATTTCGCCCGAGCGGTTGTTCCTTGTGACATGAACTTTGTGGGACCAACTGTCAGAGATTAGCGTGACCGCATTGCCCATATTGGCGCGTCCGGCCAGACCGGGCAGATCAAAGGCAAAGAAAATATATGCCAAATAAACAAAGACTACGGCCGGTATGCCAAAGCTTACGAGCTGCTTGCGCTGAAAAAGCTTGTCAGCCTGAAGCTTTGTAGCGTTTAGGTCCATTGATGTCATTGGTGTTACCCCTCAAAGCTTAGCGTGTCTGACCATCTGCCAGCTTGTTGCGATAACGGTTGGACACCTGATCGAAAAAGACGATTGTGCCAAACAGCAAGATGAAGATCGCGGCCGCCTCGTCAAAGCGACCGGGACCCCAAGCCATGGCGTTGCGCAGCTCGTATCCAAGCCCTCCAGCTCCAACGAAGCCCAGAATGGCAGAGGCGCGGATGTTGATCTCAAAACGCAAAAGCGTGTAACTGACATAGTTCGGCGCAACTTGTGGCAGCACACCCAGCAGCATACGCTGGAGCCATGTGGCGCCTGTGGAGGACAGGCCTTCGACAGCGTTCAGATCAGTATTTTCGGAGACTTCGGAAAACATCTTCGCCAGTGCACCGGCTGTATGGATGGCAATGGCGATCATCGCAGGCACGGGCCCGCCGCCCAGCACAAAAATCAGCACCAGCGCGATCACGATTTCGGGCACCGCGCGCATGATGTCAGAGGTCCGACGAAAGAGGGGGATTAAACGGGGCCATTTTGCCAGACCCCTTGTACCGAGAAGGGACAGACAAACGCCGCCAATCGCACCAATAAGTGTGGAGACAGCGGCAATATTGATGGTCTCTATCAATGCTGGAAAATATTTTACAACGAGTGCCGGGAGGTCGGCGCGTTTTTCCCACGCCTCGGACAGAACATCTGCGGGGTAGTCGCCCACTTGATGCAGCCCGCTCCAAAAGCCACCCGCGTTACGGTCATCGGCGATATTGAACCCCGCGACCATCAAGATCACAAAGATCAACAGCGTGAGACCACTATAGAGCCTGCGCCGCTGCACCTGCGCCATATAGCTGGACTGGATTGTTTGCACCGTCTGCGCCGCGGCGCTGAGTGAGATATCTGCCATGTTGCCCCCGGATACAAGAATACCGACAGGCCCAAAGGCCCGCCGGACGCGTCATTGAAAAGACCTAGCCGCCGATTTTTGCTATGCGGGCCTCGACGATCGAAATGTAGGTGTCATGTGTCACCGGCTGAAAGCCCAGAGTGTCGCCCGACGCCACGCCATAGGCGCAATCAGGGTCAGCCTCATATAGGCCGTCAACCAGCGTGGTCATCGTCTTGCGGACATCTGCAGGCAGCGCCTTACGCAGCACGATCGGGCCTTCTGGGATGACGTTCGATTTCCAGATCTGAACCATGTCGTTCATATCAACGAGACCTGCGTCCACAGCCTTACGCAGCGCGCCGGAGTTGTAGCCGTCTTCCCAGTTGCCCTGACCGTCAGCCCAGGTCACACCACCATCGATATCGCCATTGTTGACGGCGACGATGGTCTGCTCGTGACCGCCGGTGAACTTGACTTCACCGAAATACGCGCCGGAGTCCATCGTGATACCGTCTTTGTACTGCGGGATCTCGATGGATGGGATCAGGTAGCCGGATGTGGAGTTCGGATCGCCGAAACCAAAGACTTTGCCCTCCATGTCATCCAGCGATGTGATGCCGCTATCGACTCGGGCAAAACCGATGGAGTGGTAGCCTATGGAGCCGTCCACGTTGACCTTGATCAGCACAGGCTCAACTGCATCGGGGTCTTGCAGGAATGTGGCGGCATAGGCCGATGCGCCCAGCCAAGCCATATCGATATTGCCGCCCAACAGACCCTGGATCACTCCGTTATAATCGGCTGGGGCGAAAAGCTTGGTCTCAACGCCAAGCGCCTGTGTCGTGTAATCGGCAAGGCACTGGTAGCTGTTCATCCGGTCTTGAGCGTTTTCACCACCAAGAATGCCAATGCGGAATTCAGTGATCTCTTGAGCGAATGCACTCGTGCTGAGAGCGGTCGTTGCGGCAAGTGCCGCTGCAAGCGTCTTTTTCATCGTTTTCTCTTTGGTTGATTGCCCAAGCGCATAACGGCTGTGAGGGCAGGTTGGGTGAGGCTAAAACTGGCTCAGGCGTAGGCTTCCGCTTTGCGGACCTCTGGCCTGTCCAGTGTCTCGATTTCGGTAGAGGTGGCCGCTTCGGAAAAATCTGCGCCTGCTCCATAAATGTCGCGGGCAACGCCAGTCGTCAGTTGTTGGGGCGTCCCGTCAAACACAATTCTGCCATCGCGCATGCCGATCACACGATCACAATAGCGGCGCGCCGTATCCAGCGTGTGCAAGTTGGCAATGACCATGCGCCCGTCTTCTTCGTGAATGGCCCGCAGCGACTGCATCACCACTTGCGCATTCATCGGATCGAGAGAGGCAATCGGCTCGTCTGCCAAAATGATCTTGGGATCTTGCATCAATGCTCGGGCGATGGCGACACGTTGCTGCTGGCCGCCTGACAAGTCCTGTGCGCGCTTGGGTGCCTGTTCGGCGATGCCCAGCCGGTCGAGAATCTCAATGGCTTTGTGGATATCCGCTTGCGGATACAGATTGAACATCGTCGCAAAGGTCGAGCGCTTGTTCAAAGTGCCATGCAGCACGTTCGATACCACGTCCATGCGGGGCACCAGGTTGAACTGCTGAAAGATCATCGCGCAGCGTGATTGCCAGTTGCGGCGCGCAGTGCCACGCAGGGATGTGATGTCCTCGCCCTCGAAAGTGATCGTTCCGGACGACGCATCACTGAGACGATTCAAGATCCGCAAAAGAGTGGATTTCCCGGCGCCCGATCGTCCGATAATACCGATCATGGATGGCGCATTTACAGAGATATTGGCTGCATCCACAGCCGTTTTATCTCCGAAACGTTTCGTTAATTTGTCAATTCTTAGCATATCGATCCCCATGTCTTGGTTATGGATACGCGGGTAAAATCACAGGCGTGCGACAGTTACGTTTCAGTTACGTGACAATTGAGCAAAGAATTGATGACAGCGCTTTTAGACCTTTGCCTTGAATGCTGGGTGCGTTGGATCATCAATCAAGACGCACATCCCTAGCTTGATTATGTCTTGGTTGGACTGAGTGCTTTGGATGCCCTAAAGGACACCTGTGTGAATGCCAATCAGGCAGCACCTGGATTGACGAGGTCCAAGATGAACGACGACATTCTTGATGCTTTTCTGGCCGCGGTTCCGCTGCCCTGTCTCGCCATTGATGGGTCCGAGCGTATTGCAGGCGCCAATCCTGATGCGCTCACACTCATTGGACAAAAGGCCCGTGGGCAAAACTATGTAACTATGCTGCGCCAGCCAGCGCTGCTCGAGACAATCGAGACAACGCTGGCGGACGGCATGGCACGTTCGACTCAGTATCTCAGCAACGATGGCGTGCAGGACACAACGTTTCGCGTCACGTGTCGCA
>JAYQEA010000080.1:0-18549 GCA_038138625.1 Roseivivax sp. | reverse complement strand
CCTGTTTGACAATATGGTTGAAGATTACAAAGAAGGCATGCGAACTATCAACGACTTTGGCAAAAACCTGGCACTTTATAACCTTGCCTCAAATATTGGGGATCGTGAAGACGACGGTACGACGTACACAACTAATGAAATGTTCAAAGATGCAAAAGCATTGGGTTTTAGCCGTTCAGGCAATAGCGTATCCAAATGGGATGATAACTATTGGGAGCATACAATGCATTTCAAAGGCAACAGTATGCCAGACGACTACTTTGTTTCCATAACCACGTTGCGACACAAAAACTCAACCTATGAGCATGTGACAAAAAATTGGTCGCTAAATACCGACATGGATGAATTCTGGTTCTAAGCGTCGACGCCGCTCTAGGAACGCTTATATTTTGAATAATTCGTGGTTCGTTAGCATCCAACGGACCACTTATTCTTCTTGCACTTGGAAAATCGCTGACATCGGTAATCTCTAAAAGACCCGGAGATTGCGACTATTTTAAAAATCATTCTTTGAGCTGTCGCTCTATGCTACGGTGCCCAACTACATTTCATCCAAGACGCGGCCGATCCCCCCGCAGGCCATAATCTGCCCCCGTTTCCGGTGAATATTCAGGTCGAAACATGCGGTCCAGGCAGTAAACCCGTATCAGCTGGAACCTGTAACCTCTGACAAGACCGCCAGCAAATGGGCGACTTCACTCTCGGTATTGTAATGACACAGAGAAATACGAATACAGTCATTCAACCCCAACGGCACCAATACATTACCGCTGTAATGATCGGCCTTGCGGGTATGGGTTCGCACGCCTTGCGCATTCAGCGCCGCCACCACTTCCTCGGACGGCATTCCTGCAACTGAAATTGACACCAAACCTTCTCGGTCCTTATTTTCCAATCCGGCAAGAACCATAATGCCCGGCATATCACGCAGCCCTTTCAGATTACCTGTGCCTTCAATCAGGCAGCGTACCAAATACGCTTCATAGTCATGAATTGCACCGCCTGCTGCCTCAATTCTGGCCCGCGGTTCGGTCTCTTCGCTTACCTGACCACCAAGCCAATCAAAGTATGACGTGACATCAGACATTGTCGCATAGGCACCGGTATCGCGGGTCCCGAACTCCCACACCGCAGCTGGGCCGTCTATAAGCTGATCATGGGGCAGAGTCTGCAAGCGGTCGGAAATCCACGCAACACCGTAGCCGTGCCGCGAAAACACCTTATACGGTGAAATGACGTATCCATCGACACCATAAGCGGTCAGGTCGATCTGTCCGTGAGCCGCGTGCTGAATACCATCAACAATGATATAACACTCAGGAGCAACAGCACGAATAGCGGCTGCGATTCCAGCGACATCCATCGAAATCCCCGTCACTGGCGATCCATGCAAGATCGTTGCGACAGCGACATCCGGTGTGACAAGGGCTGCATAATCCGCAGGCGTCACCTGACCTGTGGCATCGTTGTGGGGCACATTTACATAATCCAGTTTTGCAATCCCTGCCCATCGTCGTGCAGCACTGCGGCTTGCGGGATGCTCAATAGAGCTACCGAGCACTTTTGCGCCTTGTGGCGCGGCAACACAGGCCGTGCGGATCAATCGAAACAAAAGCTCTGTGCCACTTTCACCAACAAAAAATTGGCCCTCGGGAGCATTCATCATAACCGCCATATCAGCACGCGCCTGCGCTATGGTGGCCATCAACCCATGTGCTGCCGGATTGTCACGTCCCTGATTGTCGGGGATCGCGGCATATCGCCCTGAGGTTTCCACAACTGATTTGAGCGTCAATGCCCCGCCTGCATTTTCAAAAAAGGCACGCGGGCCCTGAAAGGGACAGCTATCGACATGCGCAAAGCGATCACGTATCGCGGAAATCAACTCTGGACGGGTCTGGATCATCTTGGAACCTCGGGCAAAACGGTAATCAGCGTCATCTCTAACCGTTTGTGCTCTGGCAGGAAAGAGGAACCCTCAAAGCACATCCGGAAGATAACCACCACGCGTATACCGGATCTTAGCCTGCGCGCTTTGGCCAAAGTGGCTGTCCTGCACAAAGGGCGGCGTAAGGTCCTCTGCCGCGGGTATCTGCCAATAAAAACGCCCTTTTTGACAGGTCAAATAGAAAATAAATCGTCCCATTTTGCTACGCAGGTAGCGGATTCTATCCAACATAAAATCTTTCTTTGACAGGCTATGGCCCCACCAGCCGGAGCGGATGTGGTATGCGCCCATGTCCATTTAACCGCAAAATCACTTAAAAATGCCTGCACCAAATGCACCGATGCCATAGAGGCCGACTATCCGCGGTATTATTCCGCCATGCCGTTGCATCTTCAGTCTCGATCTCAGTTCCGAGTGTCTTTTCCGCTGTTTTTGTCAGACCAGCATTTGCAGCGCCTTCAACACCCGGCAGCGCATGATAATCGCGGCTTCCAATAAAGATTTTCACGCTGTTGGAGGTATCGATACGACGGTAGTCTTGTCCAAAAGTGCCCCATAAAACCGTTTCAAATCCACAGTCATTCAGCCCATATCCCAGCTGACGGACGCATTTATTAATTCCGGCACGCACACATGTCATCTGTGAATGCTACTTGTCGAATCTACCACAGCATTTGACCGTCATAGGACCGGCTGCATACTTTTCCCAACAAAATAGGGATCATTCCAGTGCGAAAAAATCCTGGGGGGCTGCCGCTAATTCGAGACCAATCCGTCACGATACCCCTGTGGAACAAGGTACAGGTCCGGCGCTCCGGTACGATCGCTCTTGGACAAAAAAACGGGCCTTTGCGCAGTTTGTAGTGCAGCCCAACCTTGTCCGCGTTCCATATGATACGCGTCTCGGTCATATCAATGTTCAACCACCAAGAGGACCAAAGCGGTTCGCCCACGGGGAAAACCGCTAACGCATTGGCGCATAGAACCCTCCCGGTAGGACATGTCTTGGGGGAACGTGCGGCACCCTCTGATTAGGATAACGTGGATGATTTAGGCAGATATTTCAGCCGTAGGCAGGTATTTATTGCATCCGGCACATGTGGAAAATCCTTTTGCAGGATTGCTATGCACTATGCCACTAAACGATGCGGCAGGTGTTTAACCTGTAATTCTACAGCCCAAATTTTGCGCCATGTGTTTGGGACAAAAAAGCCCATGAGGTCCAGCATTTGAAGCATGACTTCTGTGGTCCAAGGGCCATACTCCCCGTATTGCCAGCAGACCGCCCTCATAGGTTAGACCAAAAACCGTAAATCAGGGAATTTTAAAGGTAACGTCCTGTCTGACATCGGGCTATCTGGCCAAAGGTGAATTCATCACCGATGTACGGCCCATCTGCGCCATTGCTATAGACATTTCCTCACTGAGGACTGTCCAGATGCGGTCAAGACCTTTTGCCCCGGCTGCAGCCAGAGCATATTGAAGTACACGACCGAAAAAGACAAAATCTGCACCACTTTCCAAAGCCTTCAGCGCATCCTCACCCGAACGCAATCCACTATCGTAAAAGACTTGCATATCAGATCCGACAGCTGACCTAATCAAGGGCAGTGCTTTTATCGGTGCAGGAGCCGCATCCATCTGCCGACTGCCGTGGCTCGACACCTGAATGGCGTCAACACCGGCATCTTTCAATGCAACCGCGTCCTCAGCATCCAAAACACCCTTTACCACTAGTTTTCCTGGCCACAGATCACGCAGTCTGTTCAGGGTAGACCAGTCTGCTTTTGCCCGGCTCTCGGTTCTGTCAAACTCGAAGCCATCCGCGAGAAAATTTGCCATCTCAGGACGTCCATGTGCCAATGTGGAAAGTGACCAGCGCGGATGCATGGCAAAGTCAAACACCTGTTTCGGTCCCATGCGGAAGGGCATTTTGAACCCGTGCCGCAGTTCTCTTGGCCGCCGTCCAACCTCCGGGACATCAACCGTCAAAACCAGAACCTCATAGCCGATATCGCGCGCGCGTTCGGCCAATTTGAAACTGCCCGCGCCATCGCCACTGAAATACAGCTGGAACCAGGCGTGTCCTTGGGACTCGTCCCACAAGGTTTCCATATCTGTCGAGGCAACAGTCGACACACCATGCGGAACAGATTCCCGTGCCGCCAGCCTGGCCAGCATGATATCTGCACCCGGGCAGCTCAGATTGCACATCCCCATCGGCGCGATACCAAATGGACGACCGGTCCGTTTTCCAAACAACCGTCCACTCAGATCTCTTTGACTGACGTCACGCAAGATCCGTGTCGGAAGTGTTACATCGTCGAGCGCTGACCGGTTCCGAAGGCGCCCGGTTTCAGCGCCCGCGGCACCATCTATGTAATCAAACACCATCCATGGCAGACGCCGCCGCGCAAGGCGGCGCGCGTCGTCAGCGCAATGGATAGCGGAGGCGCCCATCGTTTAGCGCGCCACCTCTGTCATGAACCGGTCACGGATTACAACAGGGTCCATGGTGATCAAAGGCATCTTGGCGTTGCCGCTGTCGCATTTCACGACCAGAACAGTCATTTTACCACCGTCCAGAGCATCTTGGAGGGCTTTGCCTGTATCCACATCCTGAACCTCGACGACATTCTCGCATCCAGCCGCACGGGCGATGCCCGCAAGCGACGTTTTCTTGCCAGTGTAGGTCGGCTGGTCACCGGTTGATCCATAGGATCCATTGTCGATGATCATTAGGATATAGTTGTCCGCCACATTGTTTGCGATCGTAGGAAGCGTGCCCAGATTCGTCAGGACAGAGCCGTCGCCATCAATCACAACAACAGGCTTTGGCTGGGCCAACGCAAGGCCCAGACCTATTGACGATGCCAGACCCATAGTGCCAAGCATGTAGAAATTTGTGGGCTGGTCATCAATTGCGTGCAATTCCTGACTGGGAATGCCGATATTGCAGATGACCAACTGGTCACGAAGAATAGGCGCGATCTCGCGCAGGATCTCGGAACGGATCATTGGTCGCCGTAGCCTCCCCAGAAATTGGCGTCGGTCAGGATTGCGACGGGTTTGTTGCTCATAAAGGTGTATTTCAGGATGTTATCCAGCTCTTCCACGTCCTTTTGGTGATGGAAGTGATATGTTGGGATGTTTAACTGAGCCAGCAGCGCCTTGGTATGCACAGCCATTTCGACCTGGCAGGCCACCGGTTCGCGCAGTTCACCGCGGTAGCTGATCAGCATCGGCAGCGGCATGCGGTAGAACTGGATCAGCGTCGCAAGCGTGTTAATCGTGACCCCGATTGCAGTGTTTTGCATGATTATGGCAGGGCGTTTACCACCCATCCACGCGCCTGCACAAAGGCCCATGCCCTCGTCTTCTTTGTTTGAGGGGATGTGGTAAATCTCGTCGCGGTTGTCGATCTCTTCAATGACACCAGCCAATTGCTTGCAAGGCACGGTGGTCACGAAAGAGATGCCATTGGCGACCAGATCGTCTGTGATCTTCTTGTCGATGTTCATCAGGCTTCTCTTTTGGAATAAAGGGCAATCATGCCCAGGGGGTCAAAACAATTTTAGGCGCAGCCACTGCGTGGCTAAGCAGATCCGCAAATGCCTGAGCACCGTCTACCAGCGGGCGTTGCTCGAACCAGTCCAGCGCACCAAGACGGCCATCGAACATGGCCTGTGCACAGTCGCGGAACTCGGCATAGGTGTAACAGTAGGTGCCGATCAACGTGATTTCCTGAAGCGTGGCCCGGCGGATATCATATCCCGGGGCGCTGTCACCCAGCCCCACGTGCACGATTACTCCGCCCGGCTCGGTCTGTGCCGAGGCCACCGCACGGGTGCCACCGTATCCCACTGCATCAATAACAAGCGGATACATACCGTTAGCCTCAGACACTGCATTGAGCCCGACTTGATCGGTTACAAAGGCACGTCGACTATCGGTTGGCTCAACAACAGTCACATTCTCGAGCCCCATTGCGCGCAAACAAAGGGCAGACGTCACACCAATCGCGCCACCACCCAAAACCAAAGCTCGTCTGTCCATGGACGGGTGCAACGCCTTGAGGCCCATCAATGCCGCGTGCCAACTGACGGACATGGGTTCGGCCAGGGCCGCAACCTCCAACGAGACATGGTCAGGTACCTCGACCAGGTTGGCATCAGGCATAACAACATACTGCGCGAACGCCCCCTGTCGCGGTGGCATTGATATCAACTGACGATGCGGGCACAGGTTTTCGCGCCCGGCTTGACACGCGGGGCATGTACCGCAAGTGACCATGGGATTGACAGTAACCCTTGTCCCATCGCGTGGCCCGCCGACAATCACACCGGCAGCCTCATGTCCAAGGATCAGCGGTGCAGGCCGGCGCTCATCATGGCCCAAATACGCGTGCATGTCCGATCCACAAATACCGACTGCCTCGATCCGGATCAATTGCGTGCCGGGCTCTGCAACAGGATCCCGGACGTCCCGGATCGCCATAGACTTGACGCCTTCGTAAACCAAAGCTTTCATTTTGCTGTGTATCCTCCGTCCACCATCAAGACTTGCCCGGTGACAAAGCTGGATGCGTCAGAGGCGAGGAAAACCACCGCTCCATCAATGTCCTGAAGGCGACCATTACGACCCACACAAGTTTGTGCCGCATTGCGTTCTGCGCGATCTGGGTCATCAAACACAGCCGCAGTAAGCTCTGTCGGGAAAAATCCCGGACCGATCGCATTTGCTGTGATACCGTCACATGACCAAGCCTCTGCCATCGCTCGGGTCAATTGCCCGATCCCGGCCTTTGAAGCGCCATAGGCAATGCCAGAGGGAAAGGCGCGAGTGGTCTGCAAAGAGGCAAAGTTGATCACCCGCCCCCAGCCCTTTGCCTTCATCTCAGGCACAAAACATCGGGTCAGAAAAAATGGCGTCGACAAATTCAAGGCCAACGTATGATCCCAACCATCGAAGGTAACATCATCCGCATGTTCACGGTTATTAATTCCGGCAGCGTGAACAACGATATCAGGTGCGCCAAACGGTTCAGTCACGGCATCTGCCAACGCGTCAAGGTTGGCACGATCAGACACATCACCCTGAACCGCAACAGCGCCGATCTCTTCCTGCAAGGTCTCTAATTGCGCCTGCCGACGCGCAACACCGACAACCTTTGCCCCAGCCCCTGCCAGAGCCACAGCCGCTCTTCGGCCCAGACCAGAGCTGGCACCGGTCACACAAGCGACCCGGCCAGTCAAATCAAATAGGGCGCGGGGATCATCCATCGGCGGACAGGTCAAAATTTTCACCCGGGAAATACTTGGCCAAGCGCACATCGGCCGCGCGTGCGTGACCTTCCATACCCTCAAGCCGCGAAAGGCGCGCGGTGGCCTCGGCGACAGGTTTGGAACCTTCACGTGTTGCACGCTGCCATGTCACAATCTTCATGTACTTATGAACGCTCAAACCACCCGTATATTGTGCAGACCGCGATGTTGGCAGTACGTGGTTTGGACCGGCTGCTTTGTCACCATACGATACCGTGGTCTCTTCACCCAAAAACAGCGAGCCGTAGCACTGCAACCGATCCAACCACCAATCCAGATCATCTGCCTGCACCGTCAAGTGTTCAGGAGCATATTCGTCTGAACAGGCTGCCATGTCCTCACGGTTCGCGCAGACAATCACTTCTGCATAATCACGCCACGCAGCTTCGGCGTTCTGACGATTGAGTTCAGGCAGATCAGCAATCAGATCAGGGACCAAACCCATCACCTTTTGCGCCAAAGGTTCATCATCCGTGACCAACCAGACCGGAGAATTGTATCCATGCTCTGCCTGACTGACCAAGTCGGTCGCGACGATCAAAGGATCTGCCTTGGCATCCGCAAGGACCAAACTGTCAGTGGGTCCAGCAATCATATCTATACCGACACGACCAAACAGGATGCGTTTCGCCTCTGCGACAAACTGGTTGCCCGGCCCAACGAGGATGTTTGCAGCAGGCAGGCCAAACAGACCGAACGTCATTGACGCGACACCTTGAACACCGCCCATGGCCAAGATTTTGTCAGCTCCGCATATGTGCGCGGCGTACACAATGGCCGGCGCTATGCCAACGCCCGGCCGAGGCGGCGAGCAGGCCGTGATATGACGGCATCCCGCAACCTTGGCTGTGGTCACCGTCATGACTGCACTGGCGATATGGCTGTAACGACCACCCGGCACATAGCAACCCGCCGCGTCAACCGGAATGACCTTTTGCCCCACAGTCAACCCTGGCTGAAGCTCCAAACTAACAGCCGTAAGCGTTGATTTCTGCGCTTCGGCAAAGCGCTTCACATTGTCATGCGCGAAGCGAATATCGGCCTTTAGCTTTTCGGGAACAAGAGCAGAGGCCGCAGCGATTTCTTCCTCCGTAAGGATGACATTGCCATCGTATTGGTCAAATTTCTCGGCATAACGACGAGCCGCGTCATCACCGCCCATCTCTATATCTGCCAAGATTGATTTGACCGTTTCATGTACCGAACTTGCGTCTGACTTTGCTGTCAGTTTTGCTTTTTTCAAATATATGCGCGCCATGACTATGTGTCCTGTGGTCAAAGCCCCGTATCTTCAAGGCAGTTTTGAGCGGATTGAGGTATTTCTTAGAGATAAAAAATCAAAACGCAATAGGTCAGAAACGAAAAACGCCGCGCTTTGATCTCACCCGATGCCTATTTGGTTTTTACAAATCTATAGATCAGGTTTTACGAACATTCACAGCATTATGAACTCCGCTTGTTGTGTCGTACGGAGGACAAAAGCGACAGACAGATCAAGCCTACGCCGATAAAGCCTGTGATCATTTCATGGACATGTGTGATGGACTGCAGAAACATGATGACCGACAACGCAAAAATTGAATAGAACGCTCCGTGCTCGAGGTAACGGAACTGCTTTAACGTTCCTTTTTCCACCAGCATAATGGTCATAGACCGCACGTACATGGCACCAACACCGAGTCCGATTGCGATGAGTAAGATATTGGTAGTGAGAGCAAACGCACCGATCACACCATCAAAGGAAAAGCTTGCATCCAGCACTTCGAGATACAGAAATGCACCAAGCCCTCCTTTGGCACCAATCGAGGCGATTTGGTCCTGCGCTTTATCCAAGTAGGTGCCAAGGCCATCGACCATGACAAACACCAACAAGCCCATGATCGCGGATATCAGAAATACGCCCTGTTTTTCGGCGTCCAAAGCCTGACACACTGCAACGACAATGATCAGCACGAACGCGATTTCAAAGCCGCGGACCGATCCGGCTTTGCGCAAGAACCGCTCAAGTCCAGCAATCCAGTCAATGGATTTGTCTTCGTCAATAAAAAAGCTGAGCGCAACCATCATGAGGAACGTACCACCAAAAGCTGCAATGGCTCCGTGACTGGCGTTAATGATCCGGGCGTATTCGTCAGGATCTGCCAAGGCCAAGCGGATCGCTTCAAACGGGTTGACCCATGCAAAGATCGCAACGATTGCCAATGGAAAGACGATCCGCATCCCGAAAACGGCAATCAAGATACCCCAAGTCAGGAAACGGCGTCTCCAAACCGGGGTCATCTCCATCAACTTGTTGGCGTTCACGATCGCATTGTCAAAAGACAATGCGATCTCAAGTGCAGCAAGCGCAACCCCGACCACAAGAAAAGAGATCAACCCTCCCATTGTGCCCGTGGTGGCCCACCCCAACCATGCAGAAAGGCCGACCCCTATCGCGGTCACAATCAGCGGCCAGAAAAGATAGGACAAGATTGAACGTTGTTGTTTTGCCATTTCGTTTATCCACCCATGACCCTAGGCAACCACAAGACAAGTAGCGGAAAGATCAAAAGCAGGATCAGTCCGAGCAACTGCACAAGCATGAACTGCATCATACCCAGATAGATGTCCTTCAGATCCCAATTAGGCACCACGCCCTTTAGGAAATAGGCAGACAAAGCGACCGGCGGACTGAGCCATGCAGTTTGCAAATTCACCGCAACCAAGATCCCGAACCACACCATCATATCGTAGCGGTCCAGACCATGGAGCGACAAAGCCTCCACAGTTGGCAACAGGATCGGCACGACGATCAACACAATCGGCACCCATTCCAGCGGCCAGCCCAAAAGAAAGATCAACGCCATGACAAGGATCAAGATCATGTAAGGTGACAGCTCCAGCCCCAACAACAGTTCCGTCAACATCTTGGGCGTTCCCAGAGCACTGAACTGGGCACCAAAGAAGTTTGATGCAGCCACAAGGAACATGATCAGCACCGTGATCTCCAGCGCTTTGATCAAGCTGTCAAAAAAGCTCGGGATCGTGAATTTACGATATCCGATAGACAGCAAGATCGCACCAAAAGCCCCCATAGCCGCAGCTTCTGCGGGCGTCGCCAATCCAAGCAGGATTGACCCCAATGCGAAAGAAATCAGGATCGTTGGTGGCATCAACCCGGCAAAGAATTCGTTCCACAGATCCGAGAAGTGGAAATATGAGGCCGCGTCTGATGCATAAATGGGCCGCGCAAGGTAGACCAAAAGACCGTTGAAAGCCGCGAATACGATTGACCATACAGGCAAACTGCCATCTGCACCAAGGTTGGCAAAGATCATGTAGACATGGAAAACCAACGCAATCGGAACCACGATCCGCAAGATGTTCAAACTCCGGTAGGCCAGATAGGCAACGCCGACGGCAAGCGCCATCACGATAAGACCGCCAAAGGGAATAAACGCACCGAATGTCCCACCAAGCCCGAGACCAAAGATCCGGCAAAGTGTTAAAATCCCCAGACATATCAACGCGACCTCTGCGCCATAGAACTTTGACGTGACCGGCTGATCCTCGTCAGACAGGATCGGTCCAAGGCTGGGATTGATCCAGCACCGGCCCAATGTGTACAGCAAATACAGCGATGCCAGCAGGGCGCCTGGGATAAACGCACCCCTGAACAGGTCAAGCGTCGATACCTCAAGAACCGGCCCCATCACGATCAACATAATCGAGGGTGGAATAAGAATGCCCAGTGTACCACCAGCGGTAATCGTTCCCGCCGCAAGCTGTACGTTATAGCCCGAGCGGCTCATCGTTGCGCCTGCCATAATCCCAAGAAGAGTAACCGATGCTCCGACGATACCGGTCGCAGCTGCAAAGATCGTGGACACAATCAAGACGGCGATAAACAGCGATCCGCGCACCCGCGCCATGATCATCTGGATGGATGCAAACAGCCGCTCCATCAAGCCTGCTGCTTCCATGACAATGCCCATCAAGACGAACAATGGCACCGCCATCAACTGGTCATTGAGCATGGTCGAATTGGTGTTCAACGTCATGAGCAACGTCGTCAGTTTAAAATTTGCCCCCCAGATCCCGAAGACGAAAGCCAAGAAAATCAATGTGAACGAGATTGGGAAACCAATAAAGATCACAAAGAGCATTGCGGCGAGCATAATCAGGCCGATTGTCGGTTTGTCCAAGTTGGGACGCGCCTTCATAATGTCCGTGAACCATTCACCGCCTGGCACAAGGTCAGGTGTGAATATCGCGAGGATCAGCCACGCCAACAACACAAGGTAGACGGGCAAGGCGCGCACAAACAGCCGCTCGCGGTCTTTGCCCATTTTGTGAAAGGCTCTGAATATCTCGGGAATGCCCTGTAGCATCAACAAAAAGCCACCGACAGGCATCGCAAGTCTGGCAGGCCACAACAAAGGCCCCCACGCGCTGTCGATTTGCATCGTTTCCCCGCGCGAGAACGCAAGCCACCAGAATTCGGACGAGACAATCGTGAAGAAGATCATCGATGGCATGAAAAAGAGCAGATACAAGGACGCATCTACCGTGGCTTGTGTTTTGTCACTCCAATTGCGGTAAAGGAAATCTGCGCGAATATGAACACCGCGCATCAGGCCATACCCAGCTGCACCCATGAACAGAACGCCGGCGATCATGCGGCTCATGTCATACACCCAGAGGGTAGGACCAAGGTTTAATGAACGCGCAAGATCTTCAAGTCCCGCATTTTGCAAAATCGAGAACGAATTGCGGGACACAACTTCATAGACCACGATGACAATCAGTGGTATCATCAACAAAGCGAAAAGCTGTCCCGCGCGATAATTGATCACGTCAATGACAGCTGTGATGGGACGTTGCCAAGCCGTCATATCCTCTGGTGTTTCACCAGGGGCTTCAGCACGTCGTTCCGCGATAAGCTCGTCAGCAATTTCAAGCTCGTCGGGATTTGGCTCTTCTGCGGCCATCCCCATTCTCCCTATTTGTCGGTGTCCTTTGCGGACTTTCATTTTTGAGAGAGGCCAGTGCTTCTGTCAAAAATGAAAGTGCGGGGCCGAAGGACGGCCCCGCAAAGTCGATTGTCTTACTTCAGTGTCGCGGCATGAGCGCGGCCAAGGCCTGCGTTCGATGTCTGTGCACCGGCCCAGAACGGAACAGCAATGTCTGCGAAGTCCTTCTGAGACTGCCATACTTCAGCAAAGAACTCGTTGCTGTCCGCAGCTTCTTGAAGCGCGGTACGTGCAGCAGCCATGTACTCGGTGAAGTAATCAGCAGGTGTGTCTTCAAGGATAACGCCGTGGTTGTCGGTCAGATCCTTAAGCGCCTTGCCGTTTTCATAGATCCGGTAGGATAGCGACTTGGACAGAGACGCGTTGGCAGCAACTTCTAGAGCCTTCTGCTCGACCGGTGTCAGGTCATTGTAGAAATCGCCATTGACATACATGTCAGCGTTCACTGTCACCTGGTGCAGACCCTGGAGGTAGTAATGCTTCAGCACCTTTTGGAAGCCAAAGACAGAGTCAGGCTTCGGGCAGCACCACTCAGCTGCGTCGATGGTGCCTTTCTCCAGCGCTGGAAGGATGTCACCACCGCCCATTGCGACCGCAGGAACGCCGATGGCCGCATAGGCCGCGCCCACCATTCCGGGAGGCGCCCGGAAACGCATCTGACGGAAATCATCCATGGACTCGATTGGCTTTGGGAACCAACCCAGAGCCTCAGGACCAACTGGCTGCAGCATAAAGCCTTTGACGTTCACGCCCATTTCGTCCCAAAGACGATCATAAAGCTCTTTACCACCACCGTACTGGAACCAGCTGAGGAAGGCGATGTTATCAAGACCTACGCCCGCGCCCGCAACCGGCGCGCCAAACAGGTTGGCTGCAACGTGCTTACCACCCCAATAGTGTGTCCAAGCAAAGCCACCTTCGACGAGACCGGCATCAACCGCGTCCATGATGTCGCGTGGGCCAACAATAGCACCTGCAGGCAAAACTTCGATCCGCAGCGACCCGCCGGTCAGCTCGGCTACGTCATCACCAAATGCATTTAACATGAATACTTCGTCAGCCGTGCTTGGCAGCACTGACTGAATACGAAGGACTTTTTCGGCGGCCGCACTGGACGCCATGAGCGCAAGCGCCATAGCGCCCGTCGCCAGAGTTTTAAGTTTAAACATGGGTTTCCTCCCTTGGTGTCTGCCCTCTGCGCTTCTTTGTAGTCCCGTAAGGGGCGAAGGCCTGACCCCGTCGGTTTGGACCACTCTGCCCCTGTTACAGGGACAATCGTCGTCAAATAAATGCGCTGCTCAAACGCCTCTTCTTACTGTGCAGCGCGCATGTCCTCCCGAATGATATCACTGGCGCGTTCGCCAATCATAATGGCAGGTGCATTCGTATTGCCCGAGACAATCTGCGGCATGATTGACGCATCTGCAACGCGCAATCCGCGAATACCGCGAACACGTAGATGGGGATCTACCACGGCCATCGGGTCTATACCCATTTTACAGGTCCCTGTCGGATGATAGATAGTAACAGCAGACCGTCGCGCCCAATCCAGCGTACCGGCCGTATCATCCATTGCGATATCCGCACCCGGCGCATGTTCTTCCGTAATTTGCGCCCGCAGCGGATTGGTACGTGCAATCTGACGGGCAATCTGGATGCCGCGCACAATCGTTCTGCAATCGGTTTCTGTCGCAAGGTAGTTGGGATGGATGGCGGGTGCATCATCCATGCGCGGGCTTTGCAGCTCAAGATGGCCTGCACTTTCCGGACGCAGTTGCAACACAGAGGCCGTAAATGCCGAAAACTTATGCGCTCCGGCGCTCGGACTGTCAGCGCTGAAAGGCTGTATGTGAAACTGGATATCGGGCGTTTCAAGATATGGCTCGGTCTTCAAAAAAGCGGTTCCCAAACTGGCCGCCATGGTCATCGGACCCCGCCCAGTAAGCGCGTACTGCACGGCAATCATACCCTGCTTTATCAGGTTGTTGGTTTCGATGTTTATCGTCGAAAGACGTGTTTTGAAAACAGGGCGTGCCTGCAAATGGTCCTGCAGATTGCGCCCGACGCCGGGGAGATCCGAGACAACCGAGATCCCATGTTGTTGCAACTGCTCGCCGCCTCCAATGCCCGAGAGCATGAGGATCTGGGGCGAGCCGATGGCACCAGCACTGAGGATAACCTCGGCACGGGCGCGAATTTCTGTCATCCGGCCGTGAACCCGGGCGCGAACGCCAACGGCTCGGCCGTCGGCAATCATGACTTTTTCCGTCTGAGCATTCGGTATAATGTTCAAATTCGGACGCGATTTCGCACTCCGCAAGTATGCTACTGCCGATGAACAACGGCGCCCACCGCGCATGGTCATCTGAAAGTAACCAACACCTTCTTGGTTGGCACCGTTGTAGTCATCACACCGCGGGTATCCAGCCGCTTCTGCCGCATCGACCCATTTGTCCACGACTTCTCGGCTTAATCGCGAGTTCTGTACGGACAAAGGACCCTCGCGCCCCCTTACACCATCCGGATCCGCCCCTTCCCAGGTTTCAGACCGGCGAAAGCATGGTAGCACATCATCCCAGGACCATCCCGTACAGCCCATCTGTGCCCAGCCATCATAATCCTGCGGCTGACCTCTGACATAGAGAAGCCCGTTGATGGAACTTGATCCACCTAACACGCGGCCTCGAGGCCAAGGTATGGAGCGCCCCGCAAGCCCGGGATCCGACTCCGTCTTGTACCGCCAGTCACTGGCTGGGTTGCCCATCGTCCTGAAATACCCGACAGGAATGTGGATCCAAGGATTGGTATCCTTGGGGCCAGCTTCCAAGAGCGCAACCGTGTTGCGACCATCCTCGGAAAGCCGGTGCGCCAGCGCACAGCCAGCGGACCCCGCTCCAATAATAACGAAATCGAACTCCATTAAACCCTGTCAGTCAAATAATGAGACTTTTTGTCTCGTTTTAGTGCATAATGGTACGGTACAGTGATTCGATAAAATTACAACCACCATCATTCACCAAAGGCTCATAACGAGACAGCTCACCATGGATTATTCCGACCGCATACCCACTAACCTCCGAACTTTACTGATCCTCGAGATCCTCGGCAACAGTGACGGCCCGATGACGGCCACCGAAATTAACAATGATCTTGGCCTGCCAAAACAGACCGTACATCGATTGTGTAACACCCTCGAAAAAGAAGGATTTCTGACGCGGCAGGGATCTTCAAAACGGTATCTGCCAGCGCGCCGTCTGCGGGACCTTGGTACTGGGCTGCTGCATCACTCGCGGCTCCATATTGCACGCCATCAGATCTTGAAAGACGTGGCGCAGGCTGTGGGTGAAACGGTCAACTTTGTGGTGCCCGAAGCCGAGGGCATGCGCTACCTTGATCGGGTAGAGACAGACTGGCCATTCCGAATCCAGCTAAACGTTGGCACACATGTCCCGTTCCATTGTACTGCCAGCGGCAAATGTTTTTTGGCAAGCCTGTCCAAACGGGCCCGCGGTGCAATGGTTGCATCGCTCGATCTGACCCGTCGAACGGATGCCACACATACGCAACCCGAGGCGCTCTTAAAGGAACTGGCCCAGATTTCCACCGATGGATATGCACTGGACCGGCAAGAGTTGGTGCAAGGCATGGTGGCAATAGCCGTTCCCATAACGGATGATCAGGGGCGATTTCTGGCAGCACTGGCCGTCCATGGCCCGCTCCAACGGATCGACGAAGATCATGCCATGGCGCAAAAAGACATTCTGGTCCGCGCTGCAAATCGGTTAAGGTCAGTTTTGTTTGTGGATCACGGGTTGCTTGGTGATTAACCGATGACAGCCGAAACCGCGCTTTATGCTCCTGTAAAGGCACTACTTGAAAATCGGGGGTATACCGTCAAGGCCGAGGTTGGAAGCGCGGATGTTGTGGCCAGACGGAACGATGACCTATTGATTGTCGAACTCAAAGTGTCCTTTTCGTTGGTCCTGTTGCAGCAAGCTGTTACGCGTTTGGCACTCACAGATGCTGTCTATGTTGCGGTCGCCCGAAAAGGGTCAAGCAGATCGCAGGCATTTCGCTCCAACCTACTGATTTGCAAGCGTTTAGGATTGGGCGTGATAACGGTCAGGCTGTCTGATGGTGCAACCGAAGTGCATTGCGATCCCGCGCATTTCACCCCTCGAAAATCATCAAAAAAACGCCAGAAGATGCTACGTGAATTCGACCGTCTTGTGGGGGATCCCAATCTGGGTGGAACGTCCGGTGCACGCATGACCGCCTACCGTCAGGATGCACTGGCTTGCGCCGCAGCACTTGCAAGATCTGGCCCCTGCGCCGCTGCCATTATTGCAAAAGCGACAGGACGCCCAAACGCGCGATCGATTATGTACAAAAATCACTACGGATGGTTTGTGCGTCCTGAAAAAGGTGTCTACGACCTGACCGAAAACGGCCATCAAGCGCTCGCCGAATATAATATGCTAGCCGGATAGAATTTAAAGACTACCTGCAGGACATGAAACATGACCGCACCCTCGTCGTCGTTCTTGGCGACCAACTTAGCCCCGACCTTGCATCACTGCGTTCAGCTGATCCCGCGCGCGATATCGTTCTGATGGCAGAGGTCGCAGACGAGACGACCTACGTCCCCCATCATAAGAAAAAACTTGCGTTTGTCTTGTCAGCCATGCGTCACTTTGGACAAGAACTTCGCACATCCGGCTGGCAGGTGCGCTACATAAAACTGGATGATCCTGCAAACACAGGGTCTCTGACGGGCGAAATCGAACGATGCCTTCAGGATCATCCCGCTCAGGAAGTTTGTGTCGTGCAACCCGGCGAATACCGGCTGCATGACGCTTTGATAGATGCGGCTGAAACATGGGCCGCGACGCTCCGGATCATGTCGGATGATCGGTTTTTGTCCACTCCAGAAGAGTTCCGGACATGGGCCGAAGGTCGAAAACAATTACGCATGGAGTACTTTTATCGCGACATGCGCCGGCGCAGTGGCTTTTTGATGGAGGGCGCACAGCCAATCGGTGGCAAATGGAATTATGACAGTGAAAACCGCAAACCCGCCCGCGGGGACCTATTTATGCCGCAGCTGCATCGGGTTGACCCGGATGCGATAACATCCGAAGTCCTCGCTCTGGTCGCCGCGCGGTTTCCTGATAATTTTGGTGATTTGACGCCCTTTTGGTACGCAGTGACACGCACCGAGGCCTCTCGCGCGCTAGACCACTTCGTGGCGCATGCTTTGCCAAAGTTTGGCGATTATCAAGACGCCATGCTGCAACACGAACCGTTCCTGTATCATTCGGTGCTTGCGCAATATATCAATATCGGACTGTTGGATGCGCGCGAGGTCTGCGCCCGGGTAGAGGCCGCGTTTCACGCAGGTCACGCGCCATTGAATGCGGTGGAAGGGTTCATTCGCCAGATCATTGGCTGGCGCGAATACATGCGTGGGATTTATTGGCTTGAGGGTCCGGATTACACGCGTTCGAACCATCTGCAGGCCCAAAGGCCACTTCCCTCGTTTTATTGGACCGGAGACACGGACATGTCCTGCATGTCCGCCGCGATAAAGCAGACACGCGAAGAATCCTATGCCCACCACATTCAGAGATTGATGGTGACCGGAAACTTTGCCTTGCTTGCTGGTATCAATCCTTTCGAGGTACATGAATGGTATCTGGCCGTCTATGCAGATGCCTATGAATGGGTTGAAGCACCAAATGTGATCGGAATGAGCCAGTTCGCAGACGGCGGCAGATTAGGTTCCAAACCCTATGCGGCCAGTGGGAACTACATCAACAAGATGTCCGATTACTGCAAAAGCTGCCATTATGACGTGCGCCAAAAGACAGGTCCCAACGCCTGCCCCTTCAACCCGCTTTACTGGGACTTTCTGGACCGAAATGCAGATGTCTTACGTGGCAACCCACGTCTGGGAAACCCATATCGCACATGGGACAGGATGGACCCCATACGACAAGACGCCAGCCGTCAAAGCGCACAAACCTTTCTGGATAGCCTTTGCTAACGCGCCCGCCGACACCGGTCCGAACAATAACGGACAGACTCCCAAACCTGCGCCCATTTCCGGCGCCAGGTGAAGGGTTTGCCGCAGGTGACACATGTTTTCACAGGCAAATCTGATTTTTTTCGCATCTTTGGCATGCCGATGAGGTAGGGCAATTGCGAAAAAGACCAGTCAGATTGGCGATAGCGTAAGCCAGAAAACTGATTTTTGACAAAAAAT
>JAYQEA010000079.1:0-18588 GCA_038138625.1 Roseivivax sp. | reverse complement strand
CAAAGGCCAGTCATGCACTGACAATCAAACTGGACCACTTTGGTGGGGCTGATCAACATGATGTTTCTCTTTGGTGGAAAAATACCAAGTCAAAGGAGTGCAACAATTCCATGACATGTCCACACTGTTTTGGACCGACCGAGCCATTTTTGGTGAAATTTTGCGGGACATTCCAATGCACGTATAAGCGAAGCCAAGACGACATAGCGCGCCGTGGATTGGGGAGAATGGCTGTTTTCAACTGTCGCCATGCGATAATCGGGGCTTCATACCTTTACAACCGATGTAGATCTTTGATGTTTGGAGGTAGGCAGACAGGGGCTAAGCGGCGTTCGTAAAGGTATTGTTTGGGACAAACTTCTCTAGAAGAGCAAATCGGTTGGAAAACCGCTTGACGGGGCATGGGACGGGACATAGAAGCACGAACACGCTTGGATCGACAAGCGGCAGCGAGCGGTTGTAGCTCAGTTGGTTAGAGTACCGGCCTGTCACGCCGGGGGTCGCGGGTTCGAGTCCCGTCAACCGCGCCAGATAAATCAGTCCTTCGTTGGTTTGTTGTGATAATGTAATTGCAGTATTGGTGTGCGTTTAGGTAATTGGTTTACATGTTATGCAAAGCGGAGGCATCGCCAACACGGATGTCAGCGTTTAACGTAAACAGTAATCTTGAAAATATCAGAACGACCGATGCATTCGGGGCTTCTCCGTGGCTGCGCGTTGGCTTTGGAAAAGCTACGTCGGTCGGATTTGTCCTAACCACCCCAGGTGCGTACGTCTCCGCAGTCCATGTGAACAAAGTTCGACGAAGCATAGCTTCCAACACCGCCGGCACGGCAAGACGCTGCTGCTCTAGCCATCTGACCCACGGATCTTGTGGCCAGTCTCAGATCAGCAGCCTGCCCTTGCATATGTAAAGAATTCCGCGCAACGCTGCGTGATCGGTTGCGTAGCATTTGGTTGGTCTGTGGACTTCGATACCCTGACAACAATTGGTAAGGTTCGCTGGCATCCATAATATTGTGGGATGCGGCCATGATATCAATGGCTCGAACATCCACTTGCTTGACCTGACCGGTCCGCCAGTCACGAAAAAAATGACTGATTTCAGAGATCGCCTCAGGGATGTATTTTCCGTCGAGCCAATAAACCATCTTTATCCGCTCTCCGGACCTGCCAGAAAACATGTGGATTTTTCGGATGTCCCCCCCGCCCCTCAGGAAGCCCGCAGCTTTCGAAAAGGTCGGTGCGGCAGACACTGCCGTAGCTGCGAAGGCCCCCAAAAGAGCCCGGCGCGAAAAACTTTGCGCTTTTGCGTTCATGGGGTTGCCTGTCCCATCACTATCCCAACACGCTGTGACATTGCACAGCAAACGCCCGCTCATCCCCAGAAGGCTTCGTTTTTATGACACATTTGAATTGTTTCACAAAGTGTTTTCCGAATCACTCTGCCATTCAATGTGCTGATTTGAGCGGTTTTTTGCGCAAGATTGAATGTGATGCAAAGTTTTTACCCTGTGCAAGACTGCACCATGGTCGTTTCAATGGCAGGTAATCACGAAAAAATGCATAGACAGTATTTGATTCGCTCTGGAAAACGGAGTGCGTGTCATCACCCGAAAAGGAGCAATAGCATGGCCTCAACCGCATATAGGTTTGCTCGTTTTGCAAAACGTGCCGCTACGGTTGCCACCCTGCTTTTAGGAATGTCTGCACCTGTCTCGGCCACGTCTACTGCTTTCAAGCAGGCTGTGGCCGAATTTGCGACACAAAAATCTGGCATTGAAGAATTCTACCGTGCTTGGAATTACCAACCTTTCTGGACCGCCAATGATGCGCAGGGACTTGCGCGTCGCGAGGCGTTGATAGCAGCCTTTATGCAGGCGAAACATCATGGTTTGCCCGCAAGACGTTTCGATCCGGCAGCGCTCATAGAGATGATGAGCAGCGCTCAAGGCGGGCGCCGTTTGGGTGAAATTGAAGTCGCCCTCAGTCGCGCGTATCTTAAATATGCACATGCCGTGCAATCAGGCCTGCTAAAGCCGTCTTCAATAGATGAAAGCATGGTGCGCCGCGTGACACGCCGTGACGATCTCGATCTGCTTAATTTGATCCTGGACGGTTCCCCCAGCGAAGGATTTGCACGCCTACCGCCCCAATCACCAGAATATGCGAGACTGTTGCATGCAAAGGTACGGCTGGAGCACGCCATATCCCGGGGCGGTTGGGGGCCTACAGTAGAGGTGCGGACGCTGCGTCCAGGGGATACGGGCAAGAGCGTTGTTCCTCTTCGTAACCGTCTGATAAAGATGGGATATCTGCCCCATAGGTTAGAGACGGTCTACGACCGGCGAATGAAAGCAGCCGTCGAGGCGTTCCAGCGTGATCACGGTCTTGAGCCGGATGGCATTGCTGGGTCGGGCACGCTTGCTATGCTGAATATTTCACCCGAAAAACGTCTTGAGTCCGTTGTGGTGGCCATGGAGCGTGAGCGCTGGATCAATTTCGAAGACGGATTGGGAGAGCGCCACGTTTGGGTTAATCTGACCGACTTCAAAGCGCGTATTATTGACGATGGCAAAATTACGTTCGAGACGCGGTCCGTCGTGGGACATAAGGATACCGACCGTCAAACGCCTGAGTTTTCTGATATCATGGAACACATGGTTATCAACCCAAGCTGGTACGTCCCACGGTCCATTGTTGTCGGGGAATACCTGCCTGCCATGCAACTTGACCCCACGGCGCACGACTACCTTGAACTGACCGATGACGAGGGCAATGTCGTCGAGCGCGGATTCGACTTTGCCGAGTTTACCGAAGAGACATTTCCGTTCGGAATGCGTCAACCACCTGGGTCGGGAAACGCTTTGGGGAGCGTCAAGTTTATGTTTCCCAACCGTCACAACATCTATTTGCATGATACGCCGCAGCGGCATCTTTTCGCCCGGGAGCAGCGTACCTTCAGCCATGGCTGCGTTCGACTGAACGACCCGCATGATTTTGCTTATGAACTGCTGGCTTTGCAAACGGACAATCCAGAGGCGTATTTCCAGTCAATTTTGCGAACCAACGAGGAAACGCAGATTGATCTTGTCAAAGACGTACCCGTCCATTTGGTGTACCGGACAGCCTATGTATCGCCGAAGGGGGATCTGCAGTTTCGGCAGGACATCTATGATCGCGACGCGAAAGTCTGGCAGGCGTTGCGGGCGCAAGGGGTGGCGTTAGGCCGCGCAGAGAGCTAAAGCTGTTCCTCGCAAGTTGTGAGGGTCGTATGTCCTATACAGTTGAAGAGATAGCCAACGGTTTGGGTCTTCCGTTCGAAGGGGCGGGGGATCTTAGAATTTTCGGAGTGGCCGAACCGGCCGAGGCAGACGTTGACGACATCGCTTTGGCCATGAAGCCGGAATTTTTGGCGGATCTCGAAAGCAGCAAAGCACGCGTTGCGATGGTGGTGGCAGGCACTGATTGGAGGTCTTTTGGACTGAAAGCTGCGTTGTTAGCATCGCGCCCGCGGTTTGCCCTGTCAGGGTTGTCCGCTGCACTGGATCAAGGTGCGGGATACCCTGAGGGAATCTCGGAACTTGCCGATATACATCCGGAGGCTGAAATTGACGACGATGTATCTATCGGACCTTTCAGTGTCGTGACGCGTGGCGCTCGAATCGGACAGGGATCGGTGCTGGGTCCGCAGGTCTACGTGGGGTGTGGATCGGTCATTGGACCGGATGCTATGATCCACGCGGGGGTGCGTATTGCCCATAATGTGACAATTGGTGCGCGCTTTGTGGCGCAGATTGGTGCAGCCATCGGTGGTGACGGCTTTTCGTTTGTTACGCCGGAGCCGTCGGGGGTTGAAGTGGCGCGCCAAACCCTTGGTAAAGTCGGCACTGATCGTGAACAGGCTTGGGCAAGAATTCATTCGCTTGGTGGTGTCACAATTGGTGATGATGTGGAAATTGGGGCCAATAGTTCGATTGATCGGGGTACGGTGCGTGATACGCGGATCGGATCGGGAACAAAGATGGATAGTTTGGTTCAGGTTGGTCACAACGTCGTCACAGGGCCTAATTGCTTGTTGTGTGCGCAGGCCGGTATAGCGGGGTCGACGGTTCTGGGAAGAAATGTTGTGATCGGGGGGCAAGCCGGGGTGAGTGACAATGTCACCATAGGCGATAATGTTATCCTGACGGGGGCAACAAAAGCACTGAGCAAAGTTCCCGCTGGGCGCGTGATGATGGGCTATCCGGCGGTTGCAATGGAAACGCATATGGAAATATATAAATCTTCCAGACGGCTCCCGCGGTTGTTCCGCGACGTCGCAAGCCTGCAAAAAGCCATTTCCAAGCTGGCTGGGACAGATTAAGCAGCCAGAAATCTCTGCAGGAGGCGTGTTTGATGGACGTACAAGCCAAGGTCATTGAAATTATCGCAGAACAGGCAGTTCTGGAGCCTCAGGACGTCACACTTGAGAGCACTCTTGAAGATTTGGGTATCGATAGCCTTGGCCTGGTCGAAAGTATATTCTCTATCGAAGAGGCTTTTGACATTTCGGTGCCTTTCAATGCCAATGATCCAACCGACAGTACCTTTGATATTTCGTCAGTAGAAACGATTATTGTTGGGATAGAAAAGCTGATTACCGACCAAAAGGGTGGTGCGTGACACCATGAGCGGGCATCGGGTCGTCATTACAGGGGCGGGAACGATCAACGCACTTGGCCATTCCGTACAAGAAACTTTGACAGCCATGCGTGAGGGGCGCTGCGGGATCGGTCCGCTCTCTTTTCGGGATGTGGATCGACTGGCGATCAAGATTGGCGGGCAGGTTACAGACTTTCATCCCGACGAGGTCTTTAATCGCCAGCAACTCGCACTTTATGACCGGTTTACACAGTTCACTTTGCTGGCGGCAGAGCAGGCGATTTCTCAGGCTGGTGTGGAATTCGTAGGCGAGTTGGCCGCCACTTCCGGGGTGGTTTTAGGCACTGCGGGTGGCGGTGTGCAAACATGGGATGATAACTACCGGTCTGTTTACGAAGATGGCAAAAACCGCGTACATCCTTTCGTCGTGCCCAAGTTGATGAATAATGCAGCCGCAAGCCATGTTTCGATGCGGTATAATCTGAAGGGTCCCACATTCACAGTTTCGACGGCTTGTGCGTCCTCTAACCACGCCATGGCGCAGGCGTTTCAGATGATACGAACAGGAATGAGCCAGGCCATGATCACTGGCGGAGCAGAAAGCATGCTTTGCTTTGGGGGGGTCAAAGCGTGGGAGGGGCTACGCGTCATGAGCCGTGATGCATGCCGTCCTTTTTCAGCCAACCGTAATGGAATGGTACAAGGTGAAGGCGCAGGCATCTTCGTCTTTGAATCGTATGACCATGCACGTGCGCGAGGGGCAGATATTTTGGCGGAAGTCGTAGGCTTTGCGATGACATCTGACGCAGGGGATATCGTCATGCCGTCGTCAAAAGGTGCTGCGCGTGCGATGGCGGGTGCTCTGGCAGATGCCCGCATTAATGTGGAAGATGTGGGATATATCAACGCGCACGGCACCGGCACCGCAGCCAACGATAAGACCGAATGTAAGGCCGTCGCGGATGTTTTCGGGCGTCACGCTGACAAGCTGATGATATCCTCGACCAAATCGATGCATGGGCACTTGATTGGCGGCACAGGTGCAGTGGAGTTATTGGCCTGCTTGATGGCTCTGCGAGACGGTGTGATTGCGCCGACAATCGGATATGAAGACCCCGACCCTGAATGTGCTTTGGACGTGGTCCCTAACGAAGCGCGGGACGCAAAGGTGGATGTAGTGATGTCCAACGCCTTCGCTTTTGGGGGCTTGAACGCAGTGTTGGCATTGCGCCGTATCTAGTCATTTTACTGCCTTGCGCCTCTCGGTGTAGTGAGGCGGGGGTGACTGCTGACAGCCCTGAGGTGTCTTGGGCTTTTGTTAATGTGTTGGCTGTTACGCGCCTCGCCAGATCCAACCGCCGCCAAATATTCTGCTACCCTCTCGACTGTAGAATACACAGGCCTGGCCCGGTGATACCCCTGCCTCAGGGGCAAACAGCTCTACCTCGGCCTCGGTTTCAGAAAGCGGCCGCAAAATCGCGTCGCGTGGTGGGCGTGTTGAGCGCACCTTAACGGAAAGGGGCCATTCCTTTTGGGACAACATGGGCGCGTCACCCAGCCAGTTAATCTCTCGAATTGGGACGCGACGGGTCGCCAGCATTTCTTTTGGTCCGACAATCACTTGACGGGTGTCTGGATCCAGTCGAACCACATAAAGTGGTGTTTCCAGTCCACCGATACCAAGGCCGCGCCTTTGGCCAATGGTGTAATGGATCACACCGTCATGCTGACCTAACACAGTACCGGACAGGTCCACGATCTCTCCCGGTTCGACTGCGCCGGGGCGCAGTTTTTCAATCACGGCCGCGTAGTTTCCGTCTGGCACAAAACATATATCCTGGCTGTCGGGCTTATCGGCAACCACAAGGTCATACTGTGCAGCAAGAGCGCGCGTGGCGTCTTTTGATGGTAAATGCCCCAGAGGAAAGCGCAGAAATTCCAGCTGTTCCCGTGTTGTCGAAAACAGGAAATAGCTCTGATCTCGGGTCGCGTCTGTTGCGCAGTGCAATTCTGCCCCGTTTGTCCCGGATTTCCGCTGTATATAGTGACCGGTCGCCATACAGTCGGCATCCAGATCGCGGGCGGTGTCCAAAAGGTCCTTGAATTTCACCCTTTCGTTGCACCGGATACATGGCACGGGTGTAGCGCCAGCAAGGTAGCTATCGGCAAATTCGTCAATCACGGCGTCCCGGAAAATATTCTCGTAATCAAGAACGTAATGCGGAAACCCCATTTCTTCTGAGACACGGCGTGCGTCATAGATATCAACGCCAGCACAGCAGGCACCTTTTTTCGCCAATGCGGCCCCGTGATCGTATAGCTGCAATGTGACGCCAATCACATCATAGCCTTCCTGCTTCAGTTGGGCGGCAACGACCGAGCTGTCAACACCTCCTGACATAGCGACCACGACTCGGGTTTCGCTGGGAGGTTTCGCAAAACCAAGGGAGTTGATCGGATGTTTGGGGGCGTTCATTTGGTGCTCCAAGGAAGATACCGCAGAATATATGAAAATCCTAAGCACTCTCAACCCCTTCAATACAGCGCGCTTCACGGCGCATTAAGTGCCTTGTGTTCAGTTTGGCCTTACATCGATTGAGGTTAGGAAAATGTATTTAAAAAAAATTCGAGGACCGCGTGCAGTCACATTGCCGGATGGTTCGATTATGACCCGGGCAGATTTGCCAAATCCTGACACTCGCCGTTGGGTTGCATCTCGTAAAGCGGCAGTGGTTCGCGGGGTGCTGTATGGTTTGATTAGCGAAGAACAGGCGAAAGAACTGTATTCTTTGTCACAAGACGAGTTGGCAGAGTGGATTCGCAGGGCTGCTGTGCACGGCATGGGCGGGCTAAAGAGTACGGCAGACATGCGTGACTTGCAGCCATGAGTAGAAAATTATAAGATTTTATCTGCGCTAACGGGCGATTAACTAATTTGGAGTCAATGTGAGTGAAATGGTGAATATTCCTTTGGAGAGCTAAAATGCGTGTCCTAATGGTCGAAGATGACCCAGCAACGTCTAAAAGCATAGAAATGATGCTGACAAATGCGGATTTGAACGTTTATTCGACCGATTTGGGCGAAGAAGGTATCGATCTTGCAAAGTTATATGATTACGATCTTATACTTCTTGATCTTAACCTGCCCGATATGAACGGGCATGACGTTTTGCGGCAGTTGCGATTGTCTCGCGTAGATACTCCGATTTTGATCCTGTCGGGGATGGATGACACCGAAAGCAAAATCAAAGGATTTGGTTTTGGCGCAGACGACTATTTGACGAAACCTTTCCATCGTGAAGAGTTGGTTGCGCGCATACATGCAATCATTCGGCGATCTAAAGGTCACGCCCAGTCTATAATCCGGACTGGTAAAATATCGGTCAATCTTGATGCAAAGACAGTCGAAGCAGGCGGCAAGTCTGTCCATTTGACCGGTAAAGAGTATCAGATGCTGGAACTTCTGAGTCTTCGCAAGGGCACCACGCTGACGAAAGAGATGTTTTTGAATCATCTCTATGGGGGCATGGATGAGCCCGAATTAAAAATTATCGACGTTTTTATTTGCAAGCTGCGTAAAAAACTGTCTGAAGCAACCGGCGACGAGAGCTACATCGAGACTGTGTGGGGTCGAGGGTATGTTCTACGCGATCCAGCTCCTGCTGAAGGGTCTGCGCCGCTTGCGATCGGTGCCTGATCACTGGACCTGACCCGTCGTCCGCCTTATCTCTTGATTGAGAGATGCGAGATGGGTCGAACATGTATAGAAAGCCGGTTACCGAACTGACCCGGGACGAAGCCCGCGATGAATTGCAGACCCTAATGGAGGCATTGGGGAGAGCAAATATTGCCTATCATCGAGACGACTCTCCGGAAATTGATGATGCTGAGTACGATGCACTCAAAACCCGCAATACGGCGATCGAGGCCCGATTTCCCTCTCTGAAACGACCCGATAGCCCCAGTGAGCAAGTTGGAGCTACTGTGGCGGAAGGCTTTACAAAAGTTCAGCATGCGCAACGCATGCTTTCGTTGGCAAATGCCTTTTCCTCAGAGGATGTGTTTGATTTTGATAGACGGGTCAAACGTCATTTGGGTTTCACAGAGCAGGACACAATAACCTACACAGCTGAGCCCAAAATTGATGGCCTGTCGCTGACCTTGCGTTATGAGGGCGGCGAACTGGTTCAAGCAGCTACGCGGGGTGATGGCTCAATAGGAGAAAACGTCACGGAAAACGCCAAAACGATTTCGGATGTGCCACATCGCATCAGAAATTGTCCCGAGGTCCTCGAAGTACGTGGCGAAATTTATATGAGCCATGAAGATTTTATGTCACTTAATCGGGCTCAGCGTCAGGTCGGTGAAAAAGAGTTTGCAAATCCGCGTAATGCAGCAGCGGGGTCTATGCGGCAGTTGAATCCGGAAATCACGCGACAGCGCCCTCTTCGGTTTTTTGCCTATGCCTGGGGTGAGATGAGTGAGCCCCTGGCACAGACCCAAACGGGATCAATTCGTCGGTTGGACGAAATGGGGTTTTCCACTAATGAATTGACGAATTGCTGTGACGGACCCGAGGCGTTGATCCAGCATCATGCCTTGATTTCGGCGCGTCGTCCTGAGCTAGGCTATGACATAGATGGCGTTGTCTACAAAGTTGATGATCTCACTCTCCAAGCCCGATTGGGGTTACGGTCCACCACACCGCGATGGGCTATTGCGCATAAATTCCCTGCGGAACTTGCGTGGACACGACTGAATGCCATTGAAATTCAGGTTGGTCGCACGGGTGCCTTGTCACCAGTTGCGCGCCTTCATCCGGTCAATGTTGGTGGCGTTGTCGTGTCAAATGCAACGTTGCACAACGAAGACTACATCGCTGGTCGGGACTCGTCGGGTCACGAGATACGCGGTGGCAAGGACATTCGTGCCGGTGATTTGGTTCAAGTCTACCGCGCCGGTGACGTGATTCCAAAGATTGCGGATGTTGACTTGACCCGTCGTCCAAGCAAGGCAGCCCGCTTCGTTTTTCCAACCGTTTGTCCCGAGTGCCAAAGCCCGGCTGTACGCGACGAAGGCGACAGCACGCGCAGATGTATTGGTGGTCTTGTCTGCCCGGCTCAAACAATTGAAAAGTTGAAACATTTTGTTTCAAGATCCGCGTTTGATATTGAGGGGCTTGGCGCAAAACAGGTGGAGCAATTCTACACAGACGGCTGGATCAAGACTCCTGCGGATATTTTTGCACTTCGCACGAGATATGGCAGCGGTCTACAGCAGTTAAAAAATCGCGAGGGATGGGGGGACAAGTCGGCAGAGAACCTTTTTTTGGCGATCGACGAGGCACGTCACGTTTCTTTGGGGCGTTTTCTATTTGCATTGGGCATTCGCCACATTGGCGAAGTCGCTGCAATGACGCTTGCGCGATACTTTGGCTCTTGGCCTGCGCTTAGCGCCGCAATAGATGCGGCACAGGCATGTGCCGGACCAAGTTGGGAAGAGATTCTGTCGATAGATGGTATTGGCCCAAAACAGGCGCAATCCTTGGTCACGACTTTGGTACAGCCCGCAGAACGCGAGGCTTTAGCTGCATTGGTCTCCCATTTGCAGATTACAATGGAAAAGGTGCCAGAAACGACCTCTTCTGTTGCGGGGTTAACAGTTGTATTTACGGGGACGTTGGAACGTATGACCCGCGCTGAGGCCAAGTCACGCGCCGAGGCATTGGGTGTCAAGGTCTCTGGTTCGGTGTCTGCAAAAACCGATATCGTCGTGGCTGGGCCTGGTGCGGGATCCAAGGCAAAGAAAGCGGCTGATCTGGGAATTGACATTCTGGATGAAGACGCATGGCTTGCTCGGATCGACGGAGGATAAGCCTTGCGTCCCGAGGTCTTGTTCCCACTGTTCACACCGCTTACGTCTGTGCGCGGGGTTGGACCCAAGTCTGCGCAGCTTTTTAAAAAAATTGGGATAAGCTGTCCGCGCGATATTGTTTTCCATCTCCCGGCAACTGGGATTGATAGGCGCATTTCTGAAAATCTTTCACCGCAAATGCTACCGGGCGTGGTCACCGCGTTGGTACAGGTCACTGGTCATACTGAGCCCCGACGCAAGGGAGGGGTTCATCGGGTACATCTGATGGTTGGCAATGTTCCAGCTCAGATCACTTACTTCAGGCCCATTGGCCGCAGTTTTATAGCGCAACATTGCGCAGGTGGGCGCTTCTTGATTTCAGGTAGGGCAGAGCTTTTCGATGGTGTTTTTACGTGGGCGCATCCTGATTATCTTGTTGCAGAAGATAAGGCGGCGGCTGTGCCCACATTTGAACCGGTCTACGGAGCAACTGCTGGTTTGGGACAAAAAACGCTTCGCTCTGTTGCTCAAAACGCGGTGTCGACAGTGCCTGATCTATCAGAGTGGATAGATCCAAATTTGTTACGAAGCCGGGATTGGCCGTCCTGGAAAAAAGCCTTGCAAATGGCTCATACACCTATGTCTCTTGCAGATTTAGCTGCCGATAATACTGCACGTGAAAGGTTGGCGTATGACGAAGTTTTTGCTCATCAATTGACATTGGTCCTCGCGCGTCAAAAATCGCGGTCGCGCCCGGGCAGGTCAACCTGTGGTGACGGGCGGTTGCGTTCAGCCGCATTGGCACATCTGTCCTTTGCACTGACCGGGGCACAAGACCGCTGTGTTGATGAAATCACGCGGGATATGGGGTCTGACCGGCGAATGATGCGTTTGCTGCAGGGCGACGTCGGCGCAGGCAAAACTTTGGTGGCAGTCATGTCAATGTTGGCTGTGACAGAAACAGGTGGTCAGGCTGTGTTGATGGCACCAACTGAAATCTTAGCGCGCCAACATGCACAGTTGATCAACAAAATTCTGGCACCCTTAGGGGTTGATGTTGGAATATTGACATCGCGTGATAAAGGATCTGTACGCACAGAAATTTTGCACCGTTTGCAATCTGGTGATTTGAAAATTTTGGTTGGGACACATGCCGTTTTCCAAGATGCGGTAGCTTTTGCAGATTTGCGGTTAGCGGTTGTGGATGAGCAGCATCGGTTTGGTGTCGAGGAACGGATGCGTTTGGCAGCAAAGGGTGAGGCGGTGGATATGTTGTTAATGACGGCAACGCCCATCCCCCGATCATTGGCAATGACGCAGTATGGCGACATGGATGTATCCATTCTGGATGAAAAGCCGCCGGGACGTCGGCCAGTGCAAACTGCTGTGATTTCATTGGACCGGATGGAACAGGTTATTGAGCGCCTCAGGGCTGCTTTGGCGGCGGGACAGCAGGCCTACTGGGTGTGTCCTTTGGTGTCGGAAAGCGAACTCACTGATTTAGCGGCTGCGCAGGCGCGCTTTGAACATTTGCGCTCCGTTTTAGGCGAAGACGCAGTGGTTTTGGTCCATGGTCAAATGCCTGCTCCTGAAAAAGATGCCGCGATGCGCAGATTTCAGGACGGGCGCAGCGGCGTTCTTGTGGCCACAACAGTGATCGAAGTCGGTGTCGACGTACCGAATGCGACGATCATGGTGGTGGAACGAGCTGAAAATTTCGGTCTTTCGCAGCTACACCAACTGCGCGGACGTGTCGGGCGCGGTGCCAAGGCGTCGTCTTGCGTGCTTTTGTATCAGTCGCCACTGAGTGCGTCTGGACAAAGACGCCTTGGGACATTGCGTGAAAGCGATGATGGGTTTCATTTGGCAGAAGTCGATCTGAAAATGCGTGGGGCTGGCGATGTTTTGGGTCATGCGCAATCTGGTCTGCCCCGATTTCAAATTGCTGATTTGGAGCGTGATGGTGACGTTCTTGCCCTTGCGCGCAGCGATGCCAAAACCCTGCTTGCGCAGGATCCCAAGCTGGAAACTGCCCGTGGACGGGCTGCCGTTGTCCTGTTGTGGCTCATGCAACACGAACGCTCTGCACAGGTTATTGCGACGGGTTAGACTGGTGCTGGCTATCCAAACCTAGCTGTTTTTGGGTTTAGGGGGGATTGAATAGGTCAATGTCGCGCGCGCCACCGGGTCTTCTTTACCCTCTGAAAACAACATGACGTCTGTAACACTCAGTGTGCGCCCGAGCTTAAGGACCTTGGCCCGCGCGATCATGTCGCGATCGGCCTCGGGTTTGCGCATAAAGTCGATAGAGCAATTGGTTGTGACGGCCAGCGCCTCGCGCCCAATGAGCGCCAGAGTGGCGACATAAGCTGAGACATCCGCAAGTTTAAACATTGCGGGGCCTGAAACGGTCCCACCTGGACGCAAATGCTGCTCTGCTGCAGGCATACGCATGACCAAACCGGAGTCATCCAAATGATCAATTTCGAAATTGCCATCTATTTGTGGAAAAATATCCGCAAGAAATTTTTGAATTTCATCAATAGTAAGTTTCGGTTGCATGGTGTTCTCCGTCATGTTCGTCGGTTATACTCTCTTTGAGTGAAGGAGAGGGCAATATGGCAATCTTGGAACGTTACGACATGGATGGGGTAGCCCGTCTTACGATGAATGCGCCCGAACGGCTGAATGCATTGTCTGACGACATGCTTGCCGCTTTGCAATCCGAACTGGAGGCTTTGTCCAAGGATCGCGATATACGTGTTGTTATTTTGGCAGGTGATGGGCGTGCATTTTGTGCGGGTCATGATTTGCGCGAAATGACCGCTGCGCGACAAGCACCAGACGGAGGCGCCGCCGCATTCAAGGATTTGTTTGACCGATGCGCGACGATGATGACGTCTTTGCATAAACTACCTCAGCCCGTGATCGCGCAGGTACATGGCATTGCTGCGGCAGCTGGTTGTCAACTGGTGGCAAGCTGCGACATGGCCGTGGCAGCGGACGATACCCGTTTTGGTGTCAACGGGGTTAATATTGGGCTGTTTTGTTCCACGCCTATGGTGGCGTTAACCAGAAATATTCCGCGCAAACGGGCTTTTGAGATGCTCACAACCGGCAGATTTATCGAAGCGGCCGAGGCGCTGGAGCTGGGACTCATCAATCGTGCTGTGCCATTGGCGGATTTATCGTTTGCCACAGACGAGCTTGCAAAAACAGTTGCATCAAAGCTGGACAGTGCTGTGCGTATTGGCAAATCGGCGTTCTATGCACAAAGCGAAATGTCGCTCGCTGATGCTTATGCCTTTGCAGGTGATGTCATGGTGCAGAATATGCTGGATCCGGACACGGCCGAAGGGATCGATGCATTTCTTTCTAAACGGGCGCCACATTGGCACAGGTGACAGCGTCGCCTGCTTGGCGTACACCGCGCGCATGACAGATACTTTGCATATTGTTGGCGGCGGAATGGCCGGATCCGAAGCTGCCTGGCAAGCGGCTGAAATGGGCGTGGACGTGGTTATCCACGAGATGCGCCCAGACGTGAAAACCTTCGCTCACAAGACAGATTTCCTTGGGGAAATGGTTTGTTCGAATTCCTTCAGGTCCAATGACGACGAACAAAACGCTGTTGGGCTTTTGCATTGGGAAATGCGCAATGCAGGCGGGCTGATTATTTCAACTGCCGAAAAACATCGGTTGCCCGCAGGTGGGGCATTGGCTGTTGATCGGGATGCCTTTGCAGCGTCCATTACAAATGCGTTGCATGCGCATCCCCGGATTTCTGTGCACCATGGCGAAGTCTCGACTTTGCCTTGTGATGGAATGTGGATTGTCGCAACCGGGCCCTTGACCTCAACCGCCTTGGGCGAGGCATTGCAGGCAGAAACCGGGGCCGAAGCGCTTGCGTTCTTCGATGCAATTGCCCCCATCATTTACTCAGACAGCGTGGATATGTCCCAAGCGTGGATGCAGTCGCGCTATGACAAGGGCGACACTGAAGAAGAGCGCAAGGCTTACCTGAATTGCCCTATGACAAAAGAGCAGTACGAAAGCTTTATCGACGCGCTGCTGTCTGCCGACAAGACAGAGTTCCATGAAGGTGAAACTGCAGGTTATTTTGATGGCTGCTTGCCGATTGAGGTTATGGCAGAGCGTGGGCGCGAAACGCTTAGATTCGGTCCGATGAAGCCCGTTGGCTTGACCAATCCTCATGCGCCCGATGTAAAGCCCTATGCAGTGGTGCAGCTTAGGCGCGATAACGCCCTAGGAACGCTCTATAATATAGTGGGTTTCCAAACCAAAATGAAATACGGAGCGCAGGCAGAGGTTCTGCGGATGATTCCGGGTTTGCAAGATGCCAAGTTCGCAAGACTAGGTGGTATTCATCGCAATACGTTTTTAAATTCTCCAAAGCTTTTGGATGGACAAATGCGGCTCAAAACTCGGCCCAATATTAGGTTTGCAGGGCAAATCACGGGGGTGGAGGGCTATGTGGAAAGTGCGGCAATGGGGTTGCTGGCGGGGCGTATGGCAGCGGCCGAGTTGTTGGGCATGGATGTTCCAGAGGTGCCCATGGACAGTGCACACGGTGCTTTGGTGCATCATATCACAGGCGGTGCAGAGGCGCGCAGTTTTCAGCCCATGAATGTGAACTTTGGCCTATTTCGCGCGGTGGAGGGTCTAAAGGGGGGGCGCCGCGGGCGCAAAGATCGCTACAAAGCGTACACTGACCGTGCAAAGCTGGCATGGGTAGAGTGGCTGAAGGCGCCGTCCCGTGCCTGTGGGTAAGATGGTGGATATCTGCAAGAGCTGTTCTGTTACGGCGGTTTATCGGATAGCTTTAAGCATCTAGCACCTATCGTTCGCAAAACATTATGATATCAAGCGATTTTACCACAAGATTTGCGCCATCTCCGACTGGTCCTTTGCATTTGGGCCATGCATTTTCGGCGTTGCTTGCACATGACATGGCCCGCTCTTGCGGGGGACGCTTTGTTCTTCGGATTGAGGATATTGACGCAACGCGGAGCCGCCAAGAATGGGAAAAAGCCATCTATACCGATCTTGAATGGTTGGGCATCACTTGGGATGGTGTGCTTCGGCAATCGAATAGAACTGATAATTATCTCAGTGCTTTGCGCGAGCTTTGGGATATGGGTGTTTTGTTTGAATGTCGATGCAACAGACGTGATATCCAAGCAGCCCTGTCGGCACCACAAGAGGGTGCACCTCTGATGGGACCAGATGGTTTGGTATACCCCGGAACATGCAGGACCACAGGTCCAGTAGGCGATTTTTCAACAGGATCTGTATTAAGATTGAACATGCGCGCCGCCTGCGAACATGTCGCAAACCAGATGCCTCTGTTTTTTGAAGAAACAGGCCATCCGGACCATTTGGACAGACCTGTTGCCGTATCCTCTGACTGGTTGATCAAGCATGTGGGCGATGTTGTCCTGTCGCGCCGTGATTTTTTGGGATCGTATCATCTATCTGTGGTTTTGGATGATGTTGCGCAGAACATCTCGCATGTCGTCAGGGGGCGCGATTTATTTGAGGCGACATCAGTCCATAGGCTTATTCAGGCGTTATTGGGATTTTGCCCGCCAGTATACTGTCATCACGACTTGATCCGCGATGGCAGCGGTAGGCGGTTGGCGAAACGAGATAACGCCAACTCCATCCGTTTATTAAAAGACGAGGGAGCCACAGTATCGGATATCCGACTGCTGGTTGGTCTTGATTAGTGGTCCGCTTCAGGCTGCATGATTTCTACGGTCTGTCCATTGCGCACAGCTGTGTAAAAACACGACCTTCGGTTCGTGTGACAGGCGGGGCCAATTTGCCGCACCAAAACAAGTAAACAGTCCGTGTCACAGTCGTATCGAAAGTCTACCAGTTCCTGAGTGTGGCCCGATGTTTCACCTTTTATCCAAAAGGCTTGGCGGGAACGGGACCAATATGTTACCTTTCCTGTCTCAAGCGTTTTTTGTACAGAATCTGCATTCATCCACGCCATCATTAAAACGTCTCGTGTGTCTGCATCTTGAGCAATCGTTGGGATCAGGCCATTGGAATCAAAAGTCAGAGTGTGGGGGTTGAAGGTCATGTTTGAAAAAATCCTTTTGACAGCTGATTTGGACACCTATGTAAGTGATGTGTAACGAAAGGAACATCCATGCCGAGCGATGGTGATTTGATCAGTCTTTATTCCACACGCATCTTGGCGCTGGCGGCCGATATACCTCATCACGAGCGTTTAAGCGCGCCTGATGCAACGGTGAAGAAAAGATCGCCGCTATGCGGTTCGATTGTGACTGTGGATGTTTGCGTTAAAGACGGCACGGTCACTGGCTTTGGTCAGGACGTGAAGGCCTGTGCATTGGGACAGGCAGCGGCATCGGTTATTGGGGGGGCGATCATCGGGTCGTCTGAACAACAGTTGAGGTCTGCACAATCCGAGCTGAAGGCGATGCTGAAATCAAATGGACCTGTGCCAAAATATCCGTTTGAAGGGCTCGAAGTATTAAGGCCTGCGGCAGATTTTAAAAATCGCCATGCATCAATCATGTTGTGTTTGGATGCAAGCGTTGAGGCTTTAGAAACTGCGCGGAAGGCGCAGACCGCTTAACCCTCTTTTGAGCATTTGCTTTTTATATGCCTCCCATTGATAGGAGGCTTTTTATGCAGATTGATCACAGTTTGACCACGCCTGATCTAGGAACAGAGCTTGATCGTCTCAGTTCAGTTTCGAACTCTTTGGGACGTGATATCATTAGTGTTTCCGGCATACTGGAAAACTTGCAGACCCAAAGCAGCGAACAACTGATGGCTTTGCAAGCTCTGAAAGCCGGCTCGAATGATGTCGTTAAAGCCAAAGACAATGCTATGATTGATATCGCAAAGATTGCGAGTAAGGCCAAAGAAACGCTTGAAAGCGTTAAGGTGTCGGTAAGTACGATTTCAGAGACATCAGAGAATTCGGTTGAACTGGCCGGGTGGGTTCGGTCTGTACAAGAAAAAAGTTCTGCCGTTGAAGATATTCTGAGCGAGGTCCGTAAATCCAACGATCAGATCGCGTCTATTGCGGGCCAGGTCAATGTTTTGGCCATGAATGCCAAGATTGAAGCGGCCCGAGCAGGCGTGGCAGGCAAAGGTTTCGCCATTGTTGCAGAGGCTATCAATGAACTTTCGCAAAAAACAACTGCCGCCGCGGAAGAAATATCCACTTCGATTCAGAACATGTCCAACGGAATGAGCCAACTACAACAAGGAGCCGAAATATCTGCGCAACGGGCAACGACATTCCTTGAACGCAACGAGGAGACAGATGCAGCGCTGTCTTCAATCGAGAACCTTGTGTCAGAAACGCATATCGCAACCGAGTCCATATTTGGTCAGATGCAAATTGCAGATGAAGCAATAGATCGTTTTGTGCCGTCTATCTCACAAATCGATGTGTCAATCCGTCAATTTAATGAAGGTATCAAAGAGACTTCTGACCAAATAGACCGTCTGATTAATACATCTGAGGTGATTTCTCAGGCCTCTGTAAACCTTGGTGCAGAGGATATGGAGTTAAAACAAACCGTTTTGCTTGTCCAAGATCTTGCTGGTCGCATTGAAACAGTGTTCGAGAACGCCTTGTCCCGGGGACGTATTGTTTTCGAGGATCTTTTTGACACCAATTATGAAACCGTGCCGGGAACCAACCCTGAACAAACAGTCACTCGTTTCACTCAATTTACAGATGGAGTTTTGCCGCCCATCCTAGATCCCGTTTTAGAGTCAGATAGCCGAATTGTATTTTGTGTGACGATTGACAGGAATGGTTATCTTCCAACGCATCACGCTAGATTTTCCAAACGTCAGTCGCGGGACCCAATTTGGAACGCCGAACACTGTAAAAACCGGCATCTTTTGACAGATCGAATAAGCTTGAAGGCTGGGAAAAATGAGGCTCCATTTTTAATTCAGACTTTTTTAAAAAAGACAGGCGTAGGTCGGTCCACGTTTATGAAAGATATTTCCGCCCCCATCACAGTGCAGGGTCGGCATTGGGGCGCCGTTCGCATTGTGATTTCGTTA
>JAYQEA010000078.1:0-18997 GCA_038138625.1 Roseivivax sp. | reverse complement strand
CGCGCATTCATGACTGGACTAAAAACCGGTGGACGGGTTCTGGATCTTGGCTGTGGCCCGGGACGCATCGCGGGAATTTTGGCATCATTTGGGTATGATGTGGTCGCAATTGACGCCTCAGAGCAAATGATTGTACGTGCAAGAACGGAGACAGGAGTAGAGGCGCGTCTGGCAACTTTTGATGATGTACCAACCCTCGGACACTTCGACGGCATTTGGGCCAACTTCAGCCTTTTGCACGCATCGCCCGACGACTATCCCCGGCACCTTGCCGATATACATTCGGCCCTGACGCCGAATGGTATTTTCCACATCGCATTGAAACTGGGCCGTGGCACGCGACGGGATCGGCTGGGACGCCGATATATTTACCGCGATGCTGATACGCTACATGCAGACCTGACATCAGCAGGTTTCACGCCTTTTGCCGAATCGCGGGGTACGGATCGCGGGTTGGATGGGACAAAGTCTGACTGGATAGCGGTGTTGTCGCGTGCCTGACATTGTCGCCTATACGGATGGTGCTTGCAGCGGCAACCCCGGGCCTGGTGGCTGGGGTGTTTTGTTGCAGGCTGTGTCCGGGGGTGACATCGTCAAAGAGCGCGAGCTGAAAGGCGGCGAAGCAGCAACAACCAACAACCGCATGGAACTTTTGGCAGCCATTTCGGCATTAGAGGTTCTTGACCGTCCATCAACCGTGCGGGTTGTCACAGATAGTGCCTACGTGAAGAACGGGGTCACCACGTGGATCCATGGCTGGAAACGAAATGGTTGGAAGACCTCAGCAAAAAAAGACGTCAAAAACGTTGAACTCTGGCAACGTCTAGACACTGCGCAGTCGCGTCACACCGTTGCGTGGGAATGGATCAAAGGCCACGCGGGCCACCCTGAGAATGAGCGCGCGGATGCCTTGGCGCGAGCGGGAATGAAACCCTTTAAGTCATAGATCCAAGAGATCCCATCATCCAAGTGTAGCCCCAACAGGCACGGGCATACCGCGCAGAAATTCGGCAGCGGTCTGCACTGATTTACCGGCGCGTTGTAAGCGCGTGATCTCGATGGCCCCCGATCCACAGGCGATACGCAGATGTGACAGGACCTCGCCCGGGGCGCCTACGCCTTGCGTTTCCGTCGCATGAAGCAATTTGACCCTAGTGCCGGAAATGTCTGTCCAAGCGCCGGGAAAAAGCGAAAGTCCCCTGATGTGACGACTGATTTCAGAGGCCGAACGCGTCCAGTCGATTTGAGCCTCTGACTTTGCTATCTTGTCAGCATAGGTCACACCATCTTTGCATTGCGGGACAGGCAACAGATCTTCCAAATTTCCCAAGGCCCGCACCATTAACTGCGATCCGATCTGTGACAAACGGTCGTGAACATCTGCGGTGGTTTCACTGTTGGTAATTGGGGTTGTCTGGCGTACCAGGACGTCCCCGGTATCCAGGCCCGCGTCCATCTGCATGATGCAGACACCCGTTTCATGATCACCCGCCATAACAGCGCGGTGGATGGGTGCCGCCCCACGCCACCGTGGCAGCAGCGACGCATGGATGTTGAAACAGCCACGCTGTGGCGCATCCAGGATGAATTGCGGCAAGATCAACCCGTATGCAACAACCACAGCCGCATCAGCCCGAAGGCCTGCAAAGTCTGACTGCGCCTCGGGAGATCTTAATGATTTCGGATACCGAACCGTCAGGCCCATATCTTCAGCGCGCTTTTGCACCGGGGTCGGGCGCAGCTTTTTGCCACGACCTGCCGGTCTTGGTGGCTGGCAATACACTGCCACAACATCATGGCCGGCCGCGACCAACGCCTCTAACGTAGGAACCGAAAAATCCGGGCTGCCCATAAAGATTAAACGCATCAGTCTCGTCCTTTTTTACGCGCCCTGCGTAAAAGCATGTCACGTTTGGCCCTGCTGAGAGTATCAAAATACATTCGGCCATTTAAATGATCGATCTGATGCTGCACGGATGTTGCCCACAGACCTACCAGATCGCGGGTCTCTGTTTGGCCTTTGTGATTCATGAATTGTACTGTAACGGCGCGCGGTCTTTCGATCTTGGCCCACACGCCAGGCAGGTTGGGGCTGGCCTCATCATGACTGCGCAATTGCACCGAGGCATGCAGTATTTCGGGATTGGCCATGCGGATGACCTGTCCGCGTGCCTCGGACGCATCCACTACGGCCAAACGCAGTGATACACCGATCTGAGGTGCGGCAAGTCCGACACCGGGCATAGCCTCCATTGTGTCGATCATATCCATCCAAATGCTGCGCACTTCATCTGTGATCAGATCCACCTGCGTGGCCGGCGTACGCAGACATTTGTGGGGCCAAGTAAGGCACGCCCGAACTGTCATGGCAACGCCTCATAATCTGTAACAGCTTGCATCCGATCCGGCACAGATAAACGGTCAAACGTCACGATGCCATCAAGGTGGTCGGCTTCGTGCTGCGCACAAATTGCTTCTGCCCCAGTTAAGGTTACCCGTTGATGGCGTCCTGCCAGATCAGTGTACGACATGACTGCACGTGCTTTACGGGCAACATCAGTTGTGATTCCCGGAATAGATAGGCAGCCCTCGGTGCTGGAAACAACATCGCCCTCCAACCTCAGCTCGGGATTTAAACAGACCCACGGACGGGGTGTGCCCTCTTTCCACGTCACATCCATCACGAATACTCTTAATAGCACCCCGATTTGCGGCGCTGCCAAACCACGGCCCGGTGCGGCATACATTGTTTCGAAAAGATCCCGAGCAAGGTTTGCGACGTCAGCACCCGGTATGGCAGGCGCACAGACCTTCGAAAGCCTTGTGTCAGGCCAGCGGAGGATCGCTGCGCGTGTCATCCACGAGCCCGTTCGCGTTTCAGCTTTTGCATTTTGCGGGTAATCATCTGGCGACGAAGCGGCTTGAGATAGTCAATGAAAAGTTTGCCATCCAGATGGTCAATTTCGTGCTGCACACATGTGGCCCACAAGCCGTCAAATTCCTGTTCACGGGGAACACCGTCACGGTCAAGCCACCCGATACGGACCTCGCTGGGACGTTCGACCTCTGCGAATTGGTCGGGAATGGAAAGACACCCCTCTTCATACACGCCCTTTTCGTCCGAAGAAGCCAGAACCTCGGGATTAAACATCACGAGAGGTGCGGCAGCATCCGCATCTGACTTGGCGCAATCAAGCACAATCAAACGCTCCAGCACGCCTATCTGTGGCGCAGCCAACCCAATACCAGGCGCGGCGTACATGGTTTCAAGCATGTCATCTGCCAAAGCGCGCCTGTCATCAGAGATGTCAGCCACGGGTAGGCACATTTTTTTCAAACGTGGGTCGGGATGGATGAGGATTGAACGCTTCATATTGCGTGACTTAGGCCAACCCCTTCCAACGTGCAATATCTCAGCCCCTTGCGCTCGCTCAACAATGGGATAGCGTCAACAAAACAGACACAGGAGGCCCGCATGACCAGCCGTTTCGATGAAGAAATTAACCGCTTTGGCACCCATTGCGTCAAATGGGATATGATGCAGCCGCTTTATGGCGTCCCAGCTGAGGACGGTTTGGCAATGTGGGTTGCTGATATGGATTTTCGGCCACCTGATTGTGTGCAAAAGGCAGTGCAACACACCGTCGATCATGGCATTTACGGCTATTTCGGTGATGACAGCAAATACCGATCAGCCATTCAGTGGTGGATGGAAACGCGGCATGGTTGGGGAATCGATCCGTCTTGGATCTTCTCTACCCACGGCTTGGTCAATGGAACCGGACTATGTCTACAGGCTTTTACCCAGCCCGGTGACGGAATTGTCTTGTTCACACCTGTCTATCACGCTTTTGCAAAGGTCATACGTGGTGCAGGACGAGATGTCGTAGAATGTCAGATGGAAATTGAAGATGGTCAATATGTCATGGACTTTGACGCATATGATGCACAAATGACAGGCCGTGAAACCATGGTCATTCTGTGTTCACCCCACAATCCCGGTGGACGCGTCTGGACCCAGACCGAACTGGAAGGCGTTGCGGAATTTTGCCGCCGCCATGACCTAATTCTTGTATCGGATGAGATCCACCATGATCTGGTGATGCCAGGCCACCGGCACATTCCCATGACACATATCGAGGGTATCGCTGACCGTTTGGTCATGATGACCGCCTCGACCAAAACGTTTAACATCGCAGGAAGCCATATCGGTAACGTCATTATATCCGATGAAAAATTGCGTGCCCGTTTTGCGGCGACTATGATGGGCCTTGGAATATCGCCCAACTCTTTTGGAATGTTCATGGCAACCGCTGCCTATAGCCCTGAAGGGGCTGTCTGGGTAGATGAATTGGTGACCTACCTAGATGGAAACCGAAAAATCTTTGACGAGGCCGTCAACTCAATTCCGGGTGTATCTTCCATGCCCATGCAATCGACGTATCTTGCTTGGGTTGATTTCGCAGATACAGGCATGGTGTCAGACGAATTCACGCGCCGCGTGCAGACTGATGCCCGCATTGCCGCAAATCTTGGGCCCAGTTTTGGGACAGGGGGGGAGACATTCCTACGTTTCAACTTTGCGACCCCGCGCGCACGGATCATCGAGGCAGGAAAGCGTCTTCAGGCGGCTTTTGCAGATATGCAATAAATCAATGTGCACACATGCAGGGGCACTGCGCTATCACCGCTCTTTTAGAGCTTGCGGTCAGGGCATACCCTGACTGTACAGCTACAAAGGAGACCACGGATGGGATTGCTGGTAGACGGAACTTGGCATGATCGTTGGTATGACACCAAATCGAACAATGGGGCTTTTGTGCGCTCCGAGGCGAAATTCCGCAATTGGATCACAGCCGATGGCAGTCCTGGACCGTCCGGATCAGGTGGGTTTGCTGCAAAAAGTGGCAGGTATCATCTATACGTCTCGCACGCATGCCCATGGGCGCACAGAACGCTAATCTTTCGTGCGCTAAAGGGCCTGAACGACCATATCACGGTTTCGGTAGTACATCCTGACATGCTGGAAGATGGATGGACCTTTGCCACAACCATGGCAGGCACTACCGGGGACACTCTTTTGAATTTACCGCTATTGCGGGATGTCTACCTGCATGCACTGCCTGATATGACGGGGCGCGTGACCGTACCAGTCCTGTGGGATAAGGAGTGCGGCACAATCGTCTCGAATGAAAGTTCTGAAATAATCCGGATGTTCAATAATGCCTTTGACGGAATAACAGGAAACAGCCTTGATTTCTGGCCCGCAACCAAACGTGACCAGATAGAACCTATCAATGAGCGCATCTACCACACCCTGAACAATGGAGTATACAAAGCAGGCTTTGCCACGACCCAAAGCGCCTATGATGCTGCGGTCAAACCGCTTTTTGAAACAATGGACTGGCTAGAGGACAGGCTGGGCACGCGCCGTTATCTTATTGGTGATCAAGCGACAGAAGCAGATTGGCGATTGTTCACCACTCTGGTGCGGTTCGACAAAGTCTACCACGGTCATTTCAAATGCAACCTGCATCGCTTGATCGATTACCCCAATTTATGGGCATACACACTTGACTTGTATCAATGGCCCGGCGTGGCCGATACGGTGCATATGGACCATATTGTGCGTCACTACCATTACAGCCACGAAAGCATAAATCCAAACCGGATTATCCCGATTACCCCCGATTTGGATTTTCTGACGCCACACGATCGGACCTTTTGAAACCAAGTCGCAACGGGCATTTTGGTGTCAAACGCCCTTCATAGGGTCAGGCGCATTTGGCGTAGTAATCCACCATAGCAGCCAGATCCTGAGGCGGCACAGTCGCGCTTGTCACACCACGCGCATTTGCATAATTCTGGAACAGCCAACCACCCTCGTAACTCGCATCACGCGTCACGAAAAGGACACGCGCCCAAGGCTGCCGATAAGCTGCATAATCCGCGATAGACAATGCTGTTCCTTCGGCCAGTGACAAATCAAGAACAATTGCGTCGTACCGCTCTTCTCTTAATGCATCGACCGCTTCCGCGCGGGTTTTAGCCGATGTCAATTCAGTGCAGATCCCTCCCAGATAATCGCTCCAGCGTTTGGCTTGCACACCTGTACTCTCAACGATCAATACATTCATACCAACTCCGTTACCGCTCGTTGCCTTAGTTTTTGTTTCATCTTTCTCAATAAAATGACAAATTTGAGTAAAGAAGTTATTTACGGAGCTCTTAAATTCTGGCTCAGTTAGGGGTCTTTTTACATAATTGATGTCGCGATTTATGGCGAAATGAGGTGATCTATGCGAATGATGTTGAACGTGATAGCGGCAGTGCTTTTGGGGGTTACAACCGTTCATGCACAAGTGCCCTGCGGCGGTTCATTTTCACAGTTTGTCGCTGATATGGTGAAGGAAGCGCGGTCACATGGACACAGTCGTCGCACAGCGCGTGCATTTTTCGACGGAGTGGAAAAAGACGCCGCCGTTTTGCGTGCGGATCGTGCACAAGGCATTTTTCAATCCGGCTTCATTGAGTTTTCACGTAAATTGATCAGCGGCTACCGGATGGATCTGGGCCAGCGCAAAGCCAAACAATTTGATCGCATCTTTGATCAGATTGAACGGAAGTATGGTGTTTCGCGCGGTGTTTTGCTCGCGTTTTGGGCTTTTGAAACTGATTTTGGTGGGTTTCAGGGAAACTTTAATACGCGGAACGCTTTGGTCACATTGGCACATGATTGCCGTCGCCCCGAACTTTTCCGGCCGCAAGTATTCGCCGCGATGGAGCTTTTTTCTCGGGGAGAGTTCGATCCTCGTACCACGACCGGTGCATGGGCTGGTGAAATTGGTATGGTGCAAATGCTACCAGAAGATATTTTGGAAAATGGGGTAGATGCAGATGGTGACGGGCGTGTCTCTCTTAAGACATCTGCGCCCGATGCCCTGATGTCTGGAGGCAAAATGCTTCAAAGCCTCGGATGGCGTGCCAATGAGCCTTGGTTACAAGAGGTCAGCATGCCTAAAAATTTCAACTGGGCAGACACGGGGCTTGGTACGGCGCGAACCGCTCGGGAATGGGCACGGGCCGGAGTAAAGCCTAAGACAGGCGCATTTTTGCGCAAAGATCTTGAGGCGTCCATCATCTTGCCACAGGGCCACAAAGGACCGGCATTTTTGGTATACCCAAACTTTTCTGTGCTGTTCGAATGGAACCAAAGCTTTACCTATGTTTTGACGGCTGCCTATTTCGCAACCCGGCTTGAGGGAGCAGGTGTCTACGATGCCGGAACACCCGAACTTGGTTTGGATGGATCACAAATGAAGACGCTGCAGCAGAGGTTGCAGAACCGGGGATATGATGTTGGCAAAATTGACGGCATCCTCGGTGCCAAAACCCGCGAAGCGGTGCGCTTGGAACAAAAAAGACTAGGGTTTGCGGTCGATGCTTGGCCGACCCCTGCTTTGTTATCGCGGCTGTAACCAACACGGTTTCAAACAATCGAACGGCGCATTGAAATCACGTTTTGTTTGCATTCGGGACTGGCGCGTCATGCCATTCACGGCTTGAGACATTGTGCGAAATCTTCCGCCAAGCTACGCATCAGCAGCGGATAAAAGCTGGGACTGGACGGAAGATAAACGCCCGAGGGGTCAAGAAACGCTAACGTGGCATTCGTTCCTCGCACCACTTCTTGAAGTTGGGATACATCAAACTTCGGATCAATGAAAGCGCATGAAATATCGCTACGTGTCAATAGGTTGCGGACTTCTGCGCTTCGGTTCGTGTCAAATTCGCCTTGCAGGTAAATGGCGTCTACTGCGCGGATATCAAAGAAGGCTTCAAAATAATGATATCGGTCGCGATACACAACAAAAGGTGTTCTCGACAAAGGTTTTAGTATCCGGCGGGCTTTCGCGATTTCTTCATCTATTTCGGTTTTGGCGTGCCATGCATTGGCCAAATAGGCATCAGCATTTTCCGGATCAAAACGCGACAGTGCAATTGCTATTTCATCGACCCACAATTTGGCATTCGAAGGGTCCAGCCACGCATGGGGATCGATTACAGCCTCTCCTACCGGACCCTCTTGCGCCATATGGGCGCCATGGTTGCTGTCCGCCGACATATGGATCTCCGGAACAAGTAAATGTTCCACATGGGATGAGTCACGAAACATCTCAGACGAACGATAGCGCAGCACCCGAGTATGACGTACCTTTAGCAACGGAACAGAGATCAGGCTGTCCTTGCGTCTGGATATTTGGTCAGACAATCCCGGTGTCAACGCGTGACCCACCCAAAATACAAGATCCGCCCGGTCTAATTTGCTATAATCAGAGGCCTTCAATTGATAAGTTTTCAGGTCATATCCGGGCTGTACCAATAGTGACGGAACCGTCAAGCCAGCCATGACGCGCGCGACAAGCGCCTGAACAGGCCGAATATCTGCTACCACACGAGGAACCTGTGCAAAAGAAGTGTGCCCCGCCGCGATAAAAATGAGCGCAAAAATCAGCCGAAGCATTCGTTTCCCTTCGTCTTGCAGTGTCGCCTGCACTGGATTCTTAGTCTTTGCGCTACCATACTGTGCATCATTCGGCCGCAAAGAGGTTTTCTATGGAAACTGTAGGATTTCAATCGCACGATCATCTGACGTGCATAAATGAAGGGGTGGCTGCTGCTGTTGAGGCGGCCAAGGCCAAAGGGTTTCGTCTGACCCCCATACGCCGCCGCGTCCTCGAGATCCTTTTGGCAGAACATCGTGCGATGGGTGCCTATGATGTATTGGATATTCTGCGGCGCGAGGGCTTGGGCTCTCAGCCTCCGGTTGCATATCGCGCACTCACCTTCTTGGTCGAACATAAATTAGCCCATAAAGTTGAACGTTTGAATGCATTTGTCGCATGCAGTCATATAGATTGCGGACAGTCGCCTGTGTTTCTTATCTGCAAGGACTGCGGCACCGTTGGAGAGATCACTGTGCCAAATGTTGAGTTAGCATTGGCCGGTGCGGCCCGGGCTTCGGGCTTTTCAATTGACACGACAATGATCGAAGTTTTGGGACAATGCCCGGAATGCCACGAAAGAGCCTCCTGACCTAACAAATCTCATGCTGCCTGCAGAAATCAGACTTTATCGCATGACACGTAATGGTGATGCGCCGGACACGGCCGCATCCCAGGCTCTTCCTAGGCGGCCAATTTGGGCTGGGTCAGCGTCTGACGGAAGTAAATGGATAATATCCGAGCTATTGAGGTAGCGTAAAATGGCCGAAGGCGTGGGCGCTCCTTTGCCTTCGCAAATCGCTGGCATCGGCACACATGCTTTATAATCAAACAGCGGATGGAGAAGGCTGCGCGCGTTATCAAGAATTGCCCCGTCACCCTCTTGGCCCGAAAAGCCGAGATGTAAATGGTCAATACCAGCCAGACGATACAGGGCGCTGTACGCATCAAACTGCCAACCGCCCAAATTATTCTGCGTCACCTGCCGCCATCCTCTGGCCAAACCATGTAGTGGCAGTTGGGTATATCTTCCCATAGCAATAGAGGCCGCCAATCCAACCGCAGACAATCCAATTTGAATGCAGGTTCCTCCCTCATCGCGCACGATGTCGTGGCGATATCGCATATCATCAATACTGCCGGTGACATCGAATGCATAAATAACCTGTTTGCCTGTTCGCTCAGCATGACGCAGGATCACGCGATTGACTTCTTTGACGCGTTCATCGAACGGGCAGTTGGCAGTATCAGGCTGCACAACATCCTCCACCACAATGTCGGCACCGGCCTCTACCAACACCGCCACACGATGTGCCGTCTGTGCCGCGTTCATTTCTGGACCGGGGCGAACGGTCGCGCCTATCAGCGCACGACGGGTCACATGTGTCCGATCACGTGTCCCTGGAATTCCAAACTTGGGTCCTGGATATGGTCTCGCAAAGGCTTCAGGCAATCGCATTTTGGTAACCTGCAGGCCCTCAATTTCCGAAATTCCCACACACCCATCTGTCGCGGCGACAGCCAATGCACACAGATCCGCGCCCAGGGCCTCAAGGCTCCAGGCCAAGCGGATGTGCACCTGCCCTTCGTTAGGACCGTTTTCAGATGAAAGGACAACCGGAGATGCATCAGATGGCATTTGCGTAAACACGCCTGCCATGCGATTGGCGACATCGCATGGTGAGAGCGGCGTTTTTACATCGTAATCTAGCTCAATTCGGTTTGCCATCTGCGACCATCCTTAACTGTACGTCTTTTGCACATAGTACAGCGTATATCACGGTGCCGTGAGAAACCTCGGTTCAACTTGTATCCTCACGCAAGTGTGACCAAACCACGTCTTGCGGTAATCTCATCTCCCGGCTGCTTTGGATAAATTTGGTCACTAGGTCTGCAGCTAGATTGAATGCTCTGCCAAATCATGTAACGGACCGTGACCTGATTTCGCAAAATTCAACTTGGGGCTTTAATCTACAAAAAAATCAGCTCGTCAGAAAATTTCAGAGCTTCAATATCAATCAATGTGTCTGTTCCCTCTGAACCAATTGTGTCCTGCACAAAGATCACCGTTTCCGTGGCGTTACGCGAAATCAAAAAATTCTCGTATCGCCCATTAAAGATAGCGATGTCATGGTCCGCACCACCATTAAGGACATCATCACCTGGACCACCCAAAAGTTTGTCGCGGCCTTCCAATCCTTCGAGCGTGTCATCGCCATCCAACCCCCAAAGGCGATTCTTGTCAGCATTTCCGCTGATAACATCAGACTGTGAACCTCCGGAGAGGTTCTCAACCGCCCTGTAAGTATCTCCCAAAGCCCAGCCACCATATCCACCCGTCGCGAGACTGGCGAAAACAGCAAGAGATGACGCCTCGTAAGACACGGTGTCTTTGCCCCACCCCCCGAGATAATCATCTTGGCCACTGGATCCGACCAGCCAATCATTCCCACCCTTTCCATGGATCTTATCATCATGTGAGCTTCCAGACAGAGTGTCTGATTGATGGCTGCCGATGATGCCTTCGATACTGATTAGGATGTGCTCTTCGGATTGACCCAAAGCACCCTGTCCTGTGGCCAAATCAGCGAAAACGCTATCTTCCACGTCTATATAACTCACCCAATCGCGACCTGCACCACCGTCTAATGTGTCAGCTCCCAATGAAACAATAAATGTATCGCTTTTGTCCAAGCCACGCAGATGGTTTGCAGCAGCATCCCCTATTAACCGATCTGAATATTTTGTGCCGGTCACATGCTCGATATCAATCAGCTGATTTATATCGTTTTTTACTTGTGCCACACCTGCAGCCAAATTCAGAACGACCATCGCTCTTTGATTTTCAAAGCTGACGGTATCTTGTCCTAACCCACCATCCACGGTATCGGAGCCACGGCCTAGAATGATCAAGTCATTCCCTGAAAATGTTGAAATGGCATCATCAAACCGGCTACCTGTCACAGTATCATCCCCGAGGCTCGACGACAGCTGGAACATCACCATGATATCGTTAAACCAAAATTTTTCTCCCTTGAACCACAACAATTCTACGTCTGCGTAGACGAGATCGAAGCCTTCAATCGACAAAATCCGCAAATTTTCGCCATCCAAAAAAACACCGATTTCGGTGATATGTGCTTTAAATTTGGCCTGATCCTTGCCCGCGCCCCCGATGATTGTGTCGTCGCCCAAGTTTCCGGCAAGGGTATCGCGTCCATCGCCTGAATAGAGTAAATCTGCACCACTGTTCCCTGATAGGAAATCGTCTCCCGATCCCCCTGACAGGGTGTCATTTCCACTGCCACCGCGCAGCGTGTCATCCCCCATATTTCCAGCCAGAACATCGTGCCCGCTACCGCCGTTGAGACTGTCATGGCCGGCGGTGTCATCGCCCTGATCCCCGATAAGAATATCATGACCGTTCTCACCAAAAAGCGTATCGTTGCCATAGCTGCCAGTAATCCTGTCGGATCCGCCACCCCCAAAAACAAGGTCATGGCCAAGACCTGTGAAGATAGTGTCATTCCCTTTGTGGCCCCAAATGGAATCCGCGCCCTTCCCGGACGTTATTTTCAGCGTTTCCACATTCCGAAAGATCAATCCATACGTAGCATGTGCCCAGCCGTTCGGATCAGGGCGTGCATCAAGCATGTAGTCCTCTTCGACACCAGAAACCCATAACAGATCCTCTCCACCACCACCGTATATTCGATCGCCGTCGACCCAGTTATGGCGACCGGTAAAATACAAGAACCGGTCGTCCCCTGCCAATCCTTTGACCGTATCATCGCCCGGTCCATTGTAAAAAAAATCATTTGATGGCCCGCCCTCTAGCCAGTCATCCCCTGAACCGCCACGAAACTGATCTACACCTCCGCCGCCGATGATTGTGTCATCCGCTTCGGTACCGGTCAGCACTTCGTTGGCGACAGATCCTTGGATCAATGCCACGATATGTCCCTACTTTTTCACCCGGCATCAGGCGTAGGGAGGGGACACTAACGTATTCTCAAAAAGCGCAAGTTGATATCACCAACTCGATTCATATTCCAATGAATTTCATGATTTACGGGTTGCTCAGATCTTAAAAGTTTACCCTCACTTAAGACTTTGAGAACGCCGTTTTAGGTTTCCTGAAAAGCCTGCCCTCAAAAAGGCAATTTAGCAAAAGTGCAAATTAAGTATTTTCAAACTTTTCAATGCGCTAAGCGGAATTGTTTTTGGATCTTCCAATTCACAAACTGTGGTTTAGTGCGGCTTTGAATTTGTTCCAGATTCGTTCAGAGACCTTACCAAGGCTTCAACACAAATTTTCTTTTCTTGAATGCACGCTAAAAAGTCATGCGTAACCGTGTGCGACAGGGGCATGCGGACTTACGGATCATAAACTATGTGTAAGCTGTTCGCAGTTACCATTGCTCCGATCAGCCGTTCAACTGCATGTGCCGTAGTGCCATCCACGCGTGCCTCTTCCGGTTCAAAATCTTGCATTGCCAAATTTAGCTCTCTCAGACACTGCAAAATACGCGGTTTGACCCAAAACATAGTCCCTGCTGCAAATTGCAGAGGGCTGGGAATATCCAGCTCAACACGTGCAGCCAAATCAGACGCACGCTCGCGATTACAGCCCCACCATTTGTCACCGACCATTATATGCTGGTGATGGGTCCACAAACCTGCAGACTGATCTGAACAAAACCGATCAATCGTTTTTTGTAATTCCGGGTCTCCCAAAATCTGATGGAACAACTGTGTTCGCCATTCATCTCCATCATTGAGATGAGGCGATTTTTTGGAGTGCAGCTTGGCCACCGCGCGATACGGGGCAAGTAATCCATTATTTATAAGCCAGACGAACGGCCAGATATCACGCCCATGATTTGGCAGACACCAAACGCGGGCGCCCAGATATTTGGTTCGTATCATGTCGGCCAACTGTCTGGCGCCAGGGCCGTCAGTTAAGGTGACAATAAGATCCAACGCCAATGTCTGGCGATCCAGCACATGTGCGATTTCGGCCCACAGATCGAGGTAGTAAAGATGCACAACTAAGGCGTGAGGCGCATGCGAAACGCGATCATGACTGTGTATCTGTGGCATTTGAACAAGCGGAGGAAAAACTGGTTTTTGATCTGGCCCCTTTGATGTCAGATAGTGCAGAAAAGGGGCGTCTGCATCCATCAGCTCTGGATGATGAAACCTATACGCGCGTGGAGAAAATCGGTTGTTAGGGCAACATCCTTGAGCTTCTCCCAATTGGACGTAATGACGTTCTGGCCATAGGTGAAAAACCTTCTTGAGACCCGGATTTGACAGAAGATAAAAGGCTCGGTCGAACTGCCCACTGTCGTGAATGATTTTTAGATAGGTACGATCTTTGGAGGTTGGCCACACATATCGTGCCAGCGTAGACATCTTGCGAAAAATGGCGCGCGCTCGTGTGAAGTGCATCAGATCACAGTTCTGCCAGATCTTTATGATTGCGTATTAAGAGCAACATACCAAACGTTCCACAAACCAGTGCAACACAATAGACGTATAGGCTATTCACATGTACAGCGTCATAGGTCACGTAAAAACCACGCCGCATCTCGGAGGTGATATGGGGCAAAGGATTTATCATGTAGTAGAAAACATAACGGTCTGGGACGAATTCGGGCGTAAAAAGTACTCCAGACAATATGAACATCGGCCGCATCAAAATACCCCATGCCCTTTGCCAGACAGGAAATGCTGTGAACAGATAACAATTCAACACGCCCACGCCCATCGCTAAGGCAAAGGCCATGAAAATCGCATTCATCACCGCTTGGCCATTCAGAATGACCGTTAGATCGAAAACCACAATAATGCCTGTGATAACGATGACCGTTACCAATAAAATTGTCAGCCCATTCAGAATGAACCGTGCCAGAATCACATCCATGAAGGTAAGCGCAGGATACGCCATGAACACCCTGCTGTAGTTAATCGCCATACCAACGAGGTTTGAAAGCTGTAGGAAAAGCAAAAATGGCATTAATCCCGTTGCAAAAAATAAAGGAAAATTTTCCCCTATTGCCGGATTCCGGACAATCAGTAGAAATATAAAGCTCAGCAATGCAATACCGGCTGCTGGCTCTATAATCGCCCAAAGATAACCACCGGGAGACCGGCCATACGTCGTCGTCATTTCACGCAAGATTAATGCTGATACTGAACGAAAGAACCGAAATCGACGTCTTGGTGTTTGGGGTTGAGGTGTTTGTGACATCGTCTTCGTGTGAAACCTCTGGTAGGAAATACGGGCTATGGTTTAGTAACTTTATTGAATTCATACTAAAATATGAAGATTGGATTATGAACTCGTGACGACAACACCGACCAAAGCCCCTGTGAAACCCAAAGCTCCAAAGCCACAGGTGAGAACCAAGTTTCGGGTCATCGAGGTCGCACCAACGGCGACCCCGGCCCGATTTCGATTGCGGCACTGGATTGTTTTGTTGAGTTTTTTTCTATGCGTAGTGGGACCAGCGACTGCTGCTGCATGGTATTTGTATCAACGTGCAGCAGATCAGTATGCCTCAAATGTAGGATTTGCTGTTCGACGCGAAGAAGCCGGATCGCCGCTGGATTTACTTGGCGGCATTACAAATATATCCAACGCCAGTTCATCAGACACCGATATTTTGTATGAATTCATCCAAAGTCAGGAAATGGTGCGGGAAATGGATGAACTTCTCGATTTGCGAAGATTATTCAGCCGCCCCAAGAACGACCCACTTCTAACATTAGATCCAAATGCCAGCATCGAAGATGTCGTCGATTTTTGGAAACGGATGGTTCGGATATTCTACAGTCCGAGCACCGGGCTAATCGAGGTTGAAGTGCGCGCATTTAGTCCAGAGGACGCCCAGCAGATCGCACAGGCCTTGTTTGACCGCTCCAGTCAAATGATTAACGAACTCAGCTCCATTGCGCGCAAAGATGTCACTTTATACGCGAAAGAAGAGCTCGATCGTGCGATTGATCGTTTGAAGCAAGCCCGTGCGGCGCTGACGTCTTTCAGAAATGAAACACGCATTGTCGATCCGACGGCAGATATCCAGGGGCAAATGGGCTTGCTTAATTCGCTTCAGGCACAACTGGCTGAGGCCTTGATCGAACTTGATTTGATTATTGGCACGACAAGAGACAGCGACCCCCGCGTGACCCAAGCCCGCCGGCGGATTGAAGTCATAGAAACCCGGATCGAGGAAGAACGTCGAAAACTGGGTGTTTCGGGTTCGGCAGATAGTACAACTGATACAGTTTTCGCTGACCTTGTCGGGCAGTTTGAGAGCTTGCGCGTGGATTTAGAGTTTGCAGAACAGGCTTACGTCGCGGCGTTATCAGCCCACGACAGCACTTTGTCGGAAGCACGGCGGAAAAGCCGATATCTCGCAGCATATCTTGAACCGACATTGGCAGAAACTCCGCGATATCCGCAACGTGAGATGATCTTGGCCATCGTTGGGTTTGTTTTGTTTGCCTGCTGGACCATTTCTGTTCTGATTTACTATTCGTTGCGTGATCGCCGCTGATGACGATAATACTTAGAAACGTCACAAAACGGTTCCGGTTGCGTGGTTCCCACCCAAAGTTTGTCGCTCGTGACGTAAACCTCGTACTGGAACCAGGTCAGTCGGTTGCCATCTTGGGTAAGAATGGCGCAGGTAAATCAACCTTGTTGTCTATGGTGTCAGGTAAATCACTGCCGGATAAAGGCGAGATCATTACAAAAGGAGCCTTGAGCTGGCCTGTCGGATTTGCTGGGAGCTTTCATCCAGATTTAACTGGAGTGCAAAACGCTGTTTTCCTTGCGCGACTTTACGGGGTGGATAGTGCTGAAATGTTGCACTATGTCGAAAGCTTTGCAGAATTGGGTGACCATTTTCATGAACGGGTTATGACGTATTCATCCGGAATGCGGTCACGGTTGGCCTTTGGATGTTCGATGGCCATCAAATTTGATTGGTATTTGGTGGATGAGGTCACGTCCGTTGGCGACGCCAGCTTCAAAGAAAAAAGCATGGGCGTTTTCCGCGATAGGATGAAAACATCCAGCGCGCTATTTGTATCTCATTCAATATCGGTTGTGCAGCGTGTTTGCGACACGGCAATTTTGATCGACAATGGTACATTTACATATTTTGACAAGGTACGGGAAGGCATCTCAGCCTATACCGAAATCGTGAATGCTGATGAGCGCGCGAGACAAGAGGCCGCACGAAATAATCCAGTAGAAATTAAACGCCGTAAGCGCGAACTACGTCTGGAACGTCAAGCTGCGGAACGGCGAGAGGCAAAATTGAACCAGAAATCTGCCTCTTCACCGACCATAAAATAGCATCAGCTGCCGATCAGTCCCATGTTTTCAAGCTTTAGCAGAACGCTTTGTGCACATGTATCTACCTCTCTTGCTTCTGTCTGAACAACCAATTCGGCAGCCACCGGGATTTCGTAAGGATCAGATATTCCTGTAAACTCTTTGAGTTTTCCTTCACGAGCAAGTTTGTAAAGCCCCTTACGATCGCGGCGTTCACACTCTTCTAGGCTGGTTGCCACATGCACCTCTACGAAAGCGCCATAGTGCTCTACCATCTCACGAACCGCCCTGCGAGTGGCCGCGTATGGTGCAATCGGTGCACAAATCGCGATACCACCGTTTTTGGTTATTTCAGAAGCAACGTAACCAATGCGCCTTATGTTTATATCGCGGTGTTCTTTGCTGAAACCAAGTTCCGAAGACAGATGTTTGCGCACAACGTCCCCATCCAACAACGTTACCGGTCGACCGCCCAGTTCCATTAACTTGACCATGAGTGCATTTGCGATTGTGGATTTACCCGATCCACTAAGACCCGTGAAGAAGACGGTAAATCCCTGATTGGAACGCGGCGGACGCGTGCGCCGCAGTTCTTCAACAACCTCGGGAAAACTAAACCAATCGGGAATGTCCAGGCCCTCCGCCAAACGGCGCCGCAGTTCTGTACCAGAAATATTCAGAATTGTTACGTTGTCTCGATCCACAATTTCATCATGCGGTTCATACTGTGCCCGTTCCTGAACGTAGACCATATGTTTGAAAGGCACCATTTCGATACCCATTTCATCTTGATGTTCCCGAAAAAGATCCTGCGCATCATACGGGCCATAAAAGTCCTTACCCTCGGAGTTTTTTCCCGGACCTGCGTGGTCTCGCCCAACAATAAAATGTGTAACTCCATGATTTTTACGGATGAGTCCATGCCACACCGCCTCGCGTGGGCCGGCCATACGCATAGCGAGATTCAGCAGTGACATTGTGGTGGTTGCATTGGGGTATTTGTCCAGCACTGTTTCATAACACCGTACGCGGGTGAAATGGTCCACATCACCCGGTTTTGTCATGCCAACCACGGGATGAATCAAAAGATTGGCCTGGCTTTCACGCGCTGCACGGAAAGTGAGCTCTTGATGGGCGCGATGCAATGGGTTTCGGGTTTGGAACGCAACAACTTGCGACCAAGACATCTTTTGAAAGAATGCGCGTAGTTCATTTGGCGTATTACGCCGAGCACGAAAATCGTAGTGGACTGGAGATTGCAAACCCGTGACCGGGCCGCCAATATAAACCGTACCCGCTGTGTTGTGTAAATAATTGACAGAAGGGTGTGCAACATCATTCGCACCAAATACCAACTCGGCTTCACGCGCCTTATCAGGTGTCCAAACATCCGTGACTGTCATTGTTGCTAGTATGACGCCTTCTTGATCTCTCAAAGCAATTTTCTGCCCAAGATCAATTTGTTCAGAAAATTTTTTGCTGACGTCCAACGTAATCGGCATGGGCCACAACCGACCATCAGCCAATCGCATTGTCTCCACGACGCTGATGTAATCCGCTTTACCTAAGAAACCGGACAAAGGACTAAAACCACCGTTCATCAATAATTCCAGATCACAGATTTGCCGCGGGGTCATATCGTGACTGACCAGATCAGCTGCTTCAAGCTTTGCACTTTCAGCATTTTCAGGAGATACAAAAAGTTCCGGGATAGGCGCAAATTGTGAGGATGCCATATGACTGGGCCTTATCAGTTAGGGTTTGCGTTAGAGCGCTTTCAATATTCATGTTTAGTTAGTAATTTGCGGCTGCTTGAACTATGCTGGGCACTGACCACACCGCATAATGAGAGGTCGTTATTAATATCCTAAGCTTTCGTATCTAATTCACTCATTCATCGGGAATAATAATACCCTTAGAAAGGTTTGTTGAGTTGCGATTTTTGAGAGGCTTTGTTCTACCTGTTTCAGCTCTGGATATTACGGGGCGCTTGCAGGGGCTAACTGCTTTAAAACGAACTCTTATTTTTCTCAGTTTGGATCTTGCCCTTTTACCGGTTGCTCTACTGCTTAGCTTCACCTTACAGGCCTTACCCGGAACGCCATTAGAAAACCTGGATAAAAATTCGACGACTATTCCGTAT
>JAYQEA010000077.1:0-19699 GCA_038138625.1 Roseivivax sp. | reverse complement strand
GTTGGACGCTCGGGTCGTAGACGCACGCAAGATCCGTCATTCAGCCAGAGCCGTCCCTTTTTCTTCAGTTTTGAGGAACCTCCAGCCCTTCACGCCGCCATATCCGCGGCACGCGCTTGTGGTTCACACACCATCCAGCGTTGTTCGGCAGGCCAGTCACAATGTGATCCCCAGAGCGCCCGTATTGGTCGGCCAATTCGATGATGTCATCGGTCAAACGCTGCTCGTCAACCCAGCCCCGGGGAACCTTGCACAGCGTGGATCGGTGCGGACCGAGAGCGCGGCAGGCCCGCCGCTCTGATACGCCCCGTTCCCGCCGCACAAGTTCGATACATTCCCGGCGACGCGAATGGCTCAGAAGTTTCCCTTTGCCGTCTCGGTCAAGATGGGTTTGCCCAGCGTCAGATCATTCACCGCACGCGGCAGCCGTTGGTTCTCTTTCTCATGCTCTTTCAGCAGGGCAAGCTGTCATCGCTGAATGCCGTCATAGAGTTTACGCCACCTGTAGAGCGTCTGCTATGTCACGCCGATCTGGTGCGCAGCCTCCGCGATTGTCACGCCTTGACCCCGCAGAACTTCAACATGCCGAAGCGTCGATACGATACCTTCCAGCAATCGCTGATCTTCCATTTTAAGGGACAATCTATCCTAGTCGGCTGACCATTGTCAGCGGGCTGCTCCAATTGAATACTGTTAATGATCTGTTGAATGACCGCAATTATTCCGGTTAACCAACTTACCACATTTTGACGAACCCAAAAGAAAACTGACAGATAATTTTATGGAATGAGAGGGTGGTTCAGATTGTTTGGTAGAGTTTCGGACAGATCAAACAGCAAGCGCTTTATCATCAGAATGTTTGCGTTAATTGGGCTGCTGCCAGTTTCAATTTGCAGCGAATCAAAAAAGCCTTACAGCCTTCGTGTCATGATATGGTTACCATGCGGGCCGACTGTTTGCTTTGTTTTTATCCCAGTTCTTACACTGAATGACGCTTTTTGATGATAATCTATACCCCGTCCAAGATAGTAGTCGCAACAATTTATAACTATTGCAACAAAAATCCATAATTCAAACATAAACCAACACCATTTCAACTATGATCATTTCTTCCAATCGATAACAATAACACTGCTCTTATTCTTGCCTAAGTTTGGCGCAATCTTGGGCTAAACTTATTTTAAATTGGAAACAGCATGAATAGTCAGGCCCCGTTATCACCAACACCAAGCAACACACACGCCGTCCTTATCGTCGATGATGACGTACCGGTCACGCGGATTATCAGAAAAACACTAGAGCACGACAACTTTGAATGCGATAGTGTGCACACCCTCGAAGACGCACGCGAGACAATTCAAAAAAAGAACTTTGATGTTATCTTGTTGGATCTAAACCTTCCGGATGGTAATGGCTTTGCTCTGCCAACCTTCAAAGATGGTAAATTTCGCACACCAACAATAGTGTTGTCTGGCAGGACGGAACCGGTAGACACCATATACGCACTTGAAATAGGCGCTGAAGATTTCATCAAAAAACCATTTGAACCATCCGAGCTTATAGCGCGCGTAAAATCCACTATCCGTCGCAACACTACCATCAGCGATGCACCGATACCTGTTTTGACAAACAGACGGCAGCCACGCGTTCAGATTGGGACAGTGGTGTTTGATCTTGAAAGCCAAAAGTTTGTACCTGAACATCGCGAGTTAGAGCGGCTTGATGATGTTGCACGCACAGTTCTGATAACTCTTTTAACAAATAATAATCGCACTGTACCGAAACGAGAATTATGTGCAGCTCTTGGTTGGGACAGCACCATGATCAATAATCGTGAATTAACGTCAGCCATTGCGCGGGTTAAACGTTCACTGTTTAAATTAGGTGCAGGGCGAAATAATATAAAATACGTGTATCGGAAGGGTTATCATTTACATGATGGCTAAAAATTATTAGAAAATAAGCCGTTGGCTGATTTTTCAAAATTTATAAGTCATTTGTAAAATTGTATGAATAGCTCTCTAAGAAATGCGAATTACTAATTCGCGGCGTGGGATAGAAGACTAATGAAAACAGTGCGTCCGCTTATAATTGGATCATTTCTTCTATTGGTTGCTTCTATTTCAATGTTTGTGGCGGCAGCGGTGATGTCTGATCGTCTCTATTCAATGATGGTTGAAGCCATCCAAAAGGCACATACCACTCCTGACCTCGTAATGCATAATTATGAATATGAGTTTCTAACGCTATTATTAGAGATAACAGAGTTTAGTCAGGGAAACTCATCTCAGGAAGAAATGAGTGACCGCTTCAACTTATTTGTAAAACGAGCGAACCTGATATTAGATGCCATCGACCTACAAGAAAAGTTCGGTATGGAAGAAAATGTTAGAATCGCTGGTGAGGAGTTGCGTGATCTAATTTCTTATGTTGGTCAAAAAACAGAACCCTGGACACAAGCTCTGGCTAATGAAGTTTTACAATACTCGAAGCAGGAACAGACACAATTTTGGAGCTCTATTGGATCTCATCAATCACTTGATTCAACTTCAAACAAAACTTTTTTCCAGATTGTTTCTGATGGTCAAGATCGGATATTGTATATTTTTAGTGCGGCAACATGCTCTGTCTTTTTGCTGATAGGAATTCTTTTTTACTTATTCACACAATCATCACGAAATAGCAAAAACCTAGAACGTATATTTGGGATAGCTGATGCCGCCGTTGTTCAGTTAAGGAATGAACTGGATCTCAGGGTTAAAGCAGAGGAAACCAGTGACGAATTGCGAATTGCTGCTGAGAAATCTCGTGATTGCATTGTTTTTGCAAATCAAGAAGGTCACATTCTTTTTACCAATGCGGAAACAGCATGTGAGGGTTGGTTCAAAGGTATAAAAAATGTTCGCTTTGAAAAAGCGCTGCATAATCGAATAACAATATCTGAGACGCTCGTTTTGCCAACCCCAAGCGCAGACGGAATTTCAGTATTTGGATATAATTCAGCTGGAAACCATCGTTTGTGGATACAATGGTCAATTTCTCTATTTGAAACATCAGACGGGGAAATGCGGTACCTCGCTATTGGACGAGATGTTACTTCGGAACGGCAAGCAAACGAACATATAGCTCGGATCCAACGTGTTGAAACACTTGGTATTCTAGCCGGCGGTTTAGCACATGATTTTAATAATGTTCTGGCGTCCATTGTTGGTTCAACGCATCTGGCAAGAGACGAAGCTAATGAGATTAATAATGAAGAAATTGCCGAAGAACTTGATCAGGTTCTTGTTGCAGCAAAACGAGCATCAGAACTGGTAGATGGTCTTTTGCTGTTGGGGCGAGATGATGCTAACGATAAGGACTATGCGCACTGGGGGTCCGTATTAAAAAATGTAGAACAGTTGGCTCAGATTGATAAATCTGCATCGGTCAATTTGTCTTTTGGTACAAATGATCTTGAAACTTGGGTGGGGATGAGTGCTTCGAATTTACATCAGGTCTTATTTAATTTGATTAAAAACGCAAAAGACTCCATTGGAGCCTCCAAAGGTAATATTGAAATCTCTTTTAATATTGTTGAGAATATGGCCGAAATAACTGTTTTGGATGATGGTCCAGGGATCCCAAAGGATATACAGGATCTTATTTTTGAACCGTTTTATTCCACAAAAACGACTGGAAAGGGGTCAGGGCTTGGCCTTGCGTTAATCAAGTCATTAACAACAGACGCGCAGGGAACAATAATTGTCGACTCAAATTTGGGATCTGGCACTAAATTCGTAATACGGCTGCCACTTTATCATGATGGGATTGCCTATGGTACGGAGGAAAAGGCATCTGATATTGAAACGGTGGACCGTAAACCTTGCTTGAAGACCGAAAAGCAGGCTCCTCATGTCCTGATTGTGGATGATGAAATAGAGGTTTTACGCATAACAAAACTTATTATTGAGAGGGAGGGTTATAAGGTTACAGCTTTCTCAGATCCATTTGATGCCAACGAGTTTTTTGTTAATCATCGGACAGAAATTGATATTATAATCTCGGATGTACTCATGCCTGGAATGACGGGGCCGGCTCTGATAGAAGAAATTCGTGCTCACGACCCCACTATTGGTGTTATATTTTTGAGCGCCTACACAAATGTTGACATTGGATTGGACGACAATACACGCTTCTTACAAAAGCCGGCAAATCCCAAAAAACTCTTCGACAATATTCAGTCTCTCTGCGACAGTAGACTTAGTCAGGTATCTGCATAAAACAGGTTGCATTTGGAGCGTTTATACAAAATTATTGTGTTGATCACAGCGTACTGATAAAAGGGCATGCCCTTACAAAATCACCCAATTGGGGCTTATATTATGCAGAAAAAAGTTCTAGTCGTCGAAGATGACGCAAAGATTATTAGTATTGTAACCAAGACTCTTAAAAAAAATGGCTTTTTGTCTGTCGCTGCTGATACGACATCAAAGGCGCGGTCAATTTTGCAAACAGAAGTTATTGACCTAATCTTGTTAGATATTAACTTGCCTGATGGGGACGGTGTAGATTTCACCAGAGAGGTTAGAAAATCGCTGGAGACACCGATCATTTTTGTGAGCGGTCGGACGGATGTTTATGATACGATTATCGGTCTTGAGATCGGTGGTGATGATTTTGTCAAAAAACCTTTTGAACCGAGAGAACTCATAGCCCGAATACATTCAGTCCTTCGGAGAACAGCCCCAAAGCCAGAAACAAACACTACATCCGTTCATGTCACGGGTACTGCGACACTTGATAAAATTCTGATAGATTTTACACGGTTCGATGCTTTTGCGATTGGATCTGGTGAACCCTGTAACTTGACTTCTGCTGAGTTTGGGATCCTTAAATCACTCGCGACAACTAAGCTGGCGACGGTCTCTAGAGAGATTTTGCTAAACGAGATTTTTGGGGGTGCGTCGAATACTGCTGATCGTTCAGTTGACTCGCATATCGTGAGATTACGGAAAAAGCTTACCAAAGTGGGATGCAGAAACGATCTCATAAAAACGGTATATCGAGTTGGTTATAGAATTACTGAACCAGTAAAGTTTAACTAATAAATCATGAGAAATTTTTACATCATGTTGTAGGTACCAGATTTTTGTCCTACAGGTTAGGTGTGTTAAGGGAAGCTTGTAGAACTTCTGCAAGCTGGTTTGGTCGAATCGGTTTGGGCAAAATGGGTGCTTGAACCTGACTGGTCTGGTCATCAGGTAATTGCGCATAACCCGACATATAGACGATTGGTATGTCTTGGCGCACGTGTCTTAGTTTCTCTGCAAGTTTGAAGCCATCTAAATTCCCAGGCATGATTATGTCCGTCAGAACTAAATCAACTTGTGGATTTTTTTGGAAGAGTTCCAGTGCCTGCTTTCCTGAATCTGCGCCCAATGTCTGGTAACCCAAAGATTTAAGCATGCGCTCTGTAAGCATCCTGAGGTCATCTTCATCTTCCACAACCAACAAGGTCTGACCAGTTCCTCTTACCAGAAATTGGGGCGTTGATGGAGCTTGGAGCCCCTCGTCAACTAAATTTTTTGGCAAAGTCATAAGCACGGTTGTACCTTTGCCTTCCTCAGAGCTTATGCGTAATTCACCTTCCGCTTGCGTGACGAACCCGTATACCATTGACAGACCGAGACCTTTACCCGAATTTGCCCCTTCCGTGGTGAAAAAGGGGTCTGTTGCTCTACTTCGAACTTCTTCGTTCATTCCGGGTCCGTTATCTTCAATAGAAAAACATACAAATGTTTTTCTAGGTTGTTCTTGGCCATCCAGTTTTTGTTGCGACATCTTCGATTGTGGTAACGAAGGGTCCACCATCGATTTTTGGCTTATTTTCAGGGTAATTTTATTACCTTTTCGACCTCGCACAATGGCGTCGCGGCTATTGAGCACGAGATTCAAAAGAGCATTCTCTAATTGGATAGGGTCACTAAAAATTTGTTGATTGGGATCGTCTAAATTAAAATCCAAAGTTATGTTTTCTTCAATGGTCGCAGATACCAACCGCTCAAACTCGTTGATAAATTTGTCAAGACGTATTGTGCTGGACTGACCAGGTTGGCGTTTTGCAAATGCCAAAAGCCGATTGGTTAAAGTCGATCCACGCGCTACAGACGATGCGGCGATGTCCAAGACCTCATTCCGCTCGGTGGTATCTGTTTCTTCCGCAACTATTGCTAGTGCATATTGTATTGCACCCAACACATTATTGAAATCATGCGCTATGCCGGCAGTAAGTTGCCCCAATGCGTCAAGCCTGCTCTTGCGTTCGAGTTGTTGGCGATTACTTTCCTCTACAGTTATATCATCCAGCAGCAGGATAGTGACAGGACCGCCCGGCATAGGCGTTGCAATCGGAGCGCATGTAAACCGTGTATATTCGGTCACCGGATAATTTAATCTTTGCAGTCTGAATTTTTCGCCTTTTATGGTTTCTCCAGCACGAGCCCTGTACAATGGGTCGGCATTGGCTGGTAATGGTTCAACATCCTCGGGACTGAGCATAGTAATCTGTTCGGGCCAGCGTGCTGGTAAAGTTTCCGCAAGTTGGAGGTAGTGAGACGCTTGGGCATTTGCAAAAACGACATTTCCGTCGACATCTAAGCCACATATTGCGCTTCGTGCGCTGTTGAGAATGTTGTCCAATTGCTGACGCTGACGCAGAAGCTGGTCTTGGGCTTTGCGGTCTTTTGTAATATCTACACGGATGAGAAGCAGACGATTTGACGATAAAAATCGGGTGGTACGACGGTACCATGAGCCATATCTATCCTGAAATTCGATCTCTGCACCATCAGTTTTCTCGACATCATGAAATTGCTGGATGGCACTTTCTAAGTCAGCGCCGGGAATAACGATTGTGCCTTCGATAAGAGCATTTTTCAAAACATTGGAAAAATTTCCTTCAAGCCGAACTCCTAGATCCCGTTGCGTGTCTCCATCAGCATTCCTACCCTGTGCGACAAACTGAACTTTGTCATCAGGACCCTTTATTATCATATCAAAAGGAAAAAGACTGGTCAGTTCAGTGAATAACTGCAGACTACCTTTCGTCTCATCCGTGGAGCCGGACCCAAATGATGGTGGGCGAACGAAGACCACTAGGTCACCATTCGGTAACGCCACCCTATTGAGAAATAACAACCTATTATCAGCAGTCTCAATAATCGCGTCATCATTGGTGCTTTGGACGAATGTCTCGAACTGACTGAGCACCTGTTCTCTGAGGCTGTCCTTGTAGTCGAGACCATTGGCCTCAATCAAATAATCGAAAAAGCCTCTGCTACTTTGAGGTCGCGATAAGTAGTGTTTTTGTTCAGGCCTTTCACTATGGAATGCAACTTTGGAAAACTTGACAACGCCCTTGCGGTCCACGCAAAGATATGCCGAGGGTGCGGAGTTTAAAATATCGTTTAAGCTGAAGTTTAAATTAACCGTCGATTTTTTTTTGTACCATTGAAATATGCTTTGGCAAACTAAGCCAAAAACAAAAAAACCAACTCCAAAAAGCAACAGTCGCGTGTCCATATCAAGAAACATTTTTCACTATTCCAAAAGGTACCAAACACGCTTTCTATGAAATGATTATTAGCGGAAAGAACAAAAATACAAAAGCACTATTTGATTTGATCAATTTAACTTGAATAATTATCTGTATGAAAAAATCTAAACTAAAAGTAACGTAGCTTGTTTAAGTAGTTGTCGTCAGTATTCATGTAGGCTCGTCGACTTTCAATCGATTTCAGTCTATGAGCATCTGACTGGGCCATGAATGGTGAACCCTAAATACTCTACCTAAAGGTAGAAAATTTTTGGAGTGGTTAGAGTTAAGCCTAGAAATGTAGTCAAATGATCAAAACATGATGCCATCGTTAATTTTTTGTAGGCGGTTGAAATGTACCATATGTTTTGAACAGACAATTTAATATGTGATGATCAGTAAATTAGCAGACAGGCTTCTAATGCTTTTCAGTCAATAGTTAAAACTTGCCAAATGTGTTTCTTAACCTTTTAAGGTGACCTGTAAAAAGTGTTACACCTGAAGTAAAGTGATTATCTGGAAAATCTCGCTTGGCTATTTCGGCGTCTGTGATCACGGTATATCTTTGGCAAAATACGACGCTGAATAGCGTCTAATTACCCCCTCATCAAGATGGGGAAATGTTTAATATGGTTAACCAAGGACTCAGGCTATTGGTTTAACAGCTTTTGCGGACACGATAACTCTGCTGAGAACTTTACACAACTTACAACCATCTAAGAACACGCCAAAGCGTGTACCTAAGTTGTGAAAACCAAGCCTTCCACACTATTTCTGGTTTAAACGATACCTAACCCAATGCAAAATGGTTGGCAGGGCTCATGTACGATTTGTACCATCCAATAGGTCCTGATAAGGTCGGCTGTGCACAGTTTAGGAACGGTTACGCATGAACGATGCTCTCGCCTACAAGGTTCTGGCCCGCAAATATCGCCCCGAAACCTTTGCTGATTTGGTTGGACAAGAGGCAATGGTGCGGACATTACGCAATGCGTTTGCCGCAGACCGGATCGCACAAGCATTTGTAATGACGGGAATAAGGGGAACAGGAAAAACCACCACGGCCCGTATTATCGCAAAGGGTATGAACTGTATCGGTCCAGACGGTTCGGGCGGCCCTACAACTGATCCATGCGGCACCTGCGAACACTGCACAGCCATTATGGAAGGGCGGCATGTGGATGTTCTAGAGATGGACGCCGCCAGTAGAACCGGTGTTGGTGACATTCGCGAAATCATTGAAAGTGTCCAGTACCGGGCCGCCAGTGCTCGCTACAAAATTTATATCATTGACGAAGTTCACATGTTGTCGACAAGTGCGTTCAACGCTTTGTTGAAAACGCTCGAAGAGCCACCCGCCCATGTAAAGTTCATTTTTGCTACGACAGAGATACGCAAAGTCCCCGTTACGGTTTTGTCACGCTGTCAGCGGTTTGACCTGCGCCGAATTGAACCCGAAGACATGATCGTCATGTTGCGCCGGATTGCAGAGGGTGAGAGCGCAAAGATCACAGATGATGCGCTGGCCCTAATCACACGGGCCGCCGAAGGATCTGCCCGCGACGCCACATCCCTGCTGGATCAGGCTATAAGCCACGGAGCAGGAGAAACGACCGCAGATCAGGTGCGCGCCATGCTTGGGCTGGCAGATCGTGGAAGAGTATTGGACCTGTTTGAGGCGATCATGCGGGGTGATGCGGGTGGTGCATTGACTGAGCTCGGTGAACAATATGCAGACGGCGCCGATCCTTTGGCTGTTTTGCGCGACCTGGCCGAAATAACGCATTGGATTAGCGTGGTAAAAATTACACCCGCTGCCGCTGAAGATCCTACGATCAATCCCGATGAACGCACACGTGGTCGGGACTTGGCACAGCGTTTGGGCATGCGTCCTTTGACACGCATGTGGCAAATGCTGCTCAAGGCACTGGACGAGGTTGCAACGGCCCCGAATGCCATGATGGCTGCGGAAATGGCCATCATTAGGCTCACGCATGTTGCAGAACTTCCCTCACCAGACGATCTCATCCGGCGCTTGCAGGACAGCCCTGTGCCACAACCCATCAAGCAAGGCGGTGCCTTCGATAGCCCGCCCCCTGCAAGCGGTTCGTCCGCGCGCCAACAGCCGATGTCGGCAGGTTTGGCATCTCACGGCCACGCGGTCCAAGCCATTGCGGCAAAAGACGAAGTGTCCCAATCCTTGGCAAGATACCCAACCTTTCATCACGTTCTGGAACTGATCAGCAGCAATCGTGATAAAGTTTTACAAATTGACGTTGAAAAATTTTTGCGGCTGGCAGCTTATCAGCCGGGGCGTATTGAATTTACACCCACTGAAGATGCTCCAGCGGATCTGGCACAACGTTTAGGCTCGGCATTGCAGCGCTGGACTGGCAATCGGTGGGGTGTTTCAATCGCAATGGGAAGTACCGCCGCGACGATCGAAGAAAGCCGAAATGCTGCTGTCGCGTCATTACACAGCGCCGCAGCATCACATGAACTGGTAAAAGCGGCTCTTTCTATTTTTCCAAAAGCCGAGATAACGCGCGTGCGGTCGAACGCCGAGATTGCTGCCGAAGCACAGACGGAAGCACTCCCAGAAGTTGATGACGAATGGGACCCCTTTGAAGAAGGTTAATACGCTCTTAACGGCGTTCCAAAAAATAAATCTATGGACACACTTATGGCCAAAACCATTTCACAGGCTTGGTGGCAGGCTTCCTTCGTAAAATACCTTACCATAGCAACGATCTTGATCTGTTTTGCAGGGTCTGCCAGCGCGCAAGGCTTGTGCGAAAATAGTATTTTTTCGGAAGGGCCAAAGGCATTTTTCTTAGAGCCACGGGGCCTTTTCCTGTGTGCCTGTCTATTGGCCGCTATGGTATGGGGTTGGTTTGGGCTCGCTATGGCGATCATATTTCTGAATGCAGCGGTTTATTTGTTACCTATAGTCACCGGCACCGGTGTCGATCTAACAGGTTATTATGAATTAATTCGAGCCTGTGGTTCTGCTGACTATCTGTTTTTGCTGGGAATTTCTGTTTTGTCGGTGTTGTTCTTACGAGATGGCTTTTTCAAACCTCGAAAGCCCCGTTGAAAATCCTTTTGCTCGGAACGACGCCGTATCAATATGACCAACGCTGCAAACAAATGGGTCACGTTTTGTGATGCTGTGGGTTTGCTGTTCTCTGTCACGGCAAAGGCCAATCTGTGCTTTGCTCAGATGAATGTTGATTATACTTGCAAAACCTTGCCCTCTGCCTTGCCCAAGAAGCTAGCAAAGCGTAATTCTGGTGCAAACCTATTAGGAGGGTACAATGCTCAAGGGATTAGGCGGGCTTGGCGATATGGCCAAGATGATGAAAGCCGCACAAGACATGCAGACCAAAATGGCCGATATGCAAGATGATCTGGCCAATCTAACAGTGGTCGGCGAAAGCGGGGCAGGGCTGGTAAAGGCCACCTGTAGTGCCAAGGGCGAGTTGAAATCGTTGGATATTGATCCATCAATTTTTGACCCTAACGAAAAAGAAGTCGTCGAAGATCTGATTTTGGCTGCCATCAAGGATGCGCAATCCCGCGCCGCAACGAAAGCCCAAGAAGAAATGGGCAGGCTGACTGAATCTATGGGTTTGCCCAAGGATATGAAGCTACCATTCTGATGTGCTTAACGCGCGTTTATACCCATGCGAGCAGAGGAAGATGTCCGGAACATCTGATATTGAACAGCTAATTGAAATCATGTCACGGCTTCCGGGACTAGGACCGCGTTCTGCGCGCAGGGCGGTGCTGCACCTGATTCGAAAACGCTCGCAACTGCTGCATCCGTTGTCCGAAACCATGGCAACGGTTGCGGCCACAGCGCGGGAATGTCTGAACTGCGGCAATATCGGTACCGAAGATCTATGTGAGATTTGTACAAGTAATGTTCGGCAGACCGGACAAATTTGTGTGGTCGAAGATGTCTCGGATCTTTGGGCAATGGAACGTACTGGCATGTTCAAGGGGCGCTATCATGTGCTTGGAGGGACGCTTTCAGCGCTGGAATCCGTCGGGCCCGAAGAACTTGGCCTTACTCGGCTGGAAGGCAGAATTCCGGCGGAGGATGTAAAAGAAGTGATTTTAGCACTGAACGCCACCGTGGATGGTATGACGACTGCACACTATATCGCTGATTTGCTTGAAGCCCGTGTCCGTGTCACGACCTTGGCTCAGGGTGTTCCAGTTGGCGGCGAGCTGGATTATCTTGATGACGGAACGATTGGCGCAGCGCTGGCAGCACGTCGTCCTGTTTAAATAACGAATAGCCCTGGATGAATCGCTATCGTTGTTACAGCATCATGAATTTTAGAAAGATATCGTAATCAAATTTTTGAAGGCTTGAACGGTCTGCACTCCTGACATGTTTCACTAAAACCGGTTTGCAAAGCTCCACCATCCATCTCTTTGCGGATCTTTGAGATTGTTGATGTTGGCATGTTGGTTTTTCGCGATTTTTTTGCGCATGTCGAAGGAACGCCCAGGCGTGAAAGCGCCGGGGTATACTATAAAATGCCCTTGTGGCTCTTTTTCTGCCTGGCCTTTGGGTCCTGGGTCGACAAGCGGGTTCTCATGAAAGGAGATCATACCCGTAACAACGCATTGTAGACTGCATTACGGTGGCCAGATTGGTGTGTCGCAAGGGCCAGTATGATCGGGATGTCCACGCAGCCTTCCACAAGTCAGGTTACAAAGAAATGGCACAATATGTGTAAGGTGACCGGCTTGGTAAAGGATGCATTCCATCATAGTCTGCGAAAATCACCCGATCCGGTTTTACCAAGCCTTTGGCTTGTGCGGTTGGACGTTTCCTTGACTAGTCGTTCCGCTGGTCCGGAGCCGAAGGTGGCTTATCGGATGCTTGAGGCTGAAGATATCAGTCATCAGAACGTGCTATCGCAGCGTCGTCGAGAATAGAAACCACCCTCTGGTCAGGATGCGCTTGGATGTGCAGATGCCTGTGTCAGGCTCGCTTAAGTGCCACTGGAAATCGTCTAATTCAGCCGTCTTAGGCCATCGCTTCAACGTGCCGCTAACCGCTTGTAGATGCGCGCATGACCATTCTGCGATGTTGGTCCGAGAGTGCGCGGCATCTTATTGGTAGCTTGGATATGCCTGATTGCGTCTAGTGGGAAAGGTATCTGCACTCTCTGCGTCGCAAACCGGGGGCCAATATGGGAAGCGGTCCGCAAAACAGATCCGTTTGGATGAGTTATGAGTGTGTAAATTTGACCCGTAAGTGATCGTTTAAGGTCCGCGCAAAACCGTACAGAGCCAAGAGCAGACGATGGATAGTGCAGGAGGGCCGCAGTCTCCATTCTGTCACACAAACGAGTGAGAGCGCAAAGCCGCTGTGAAAAATCAGTGCAGCTGTAGGCACAGCTGGCGCGAACCTACGCTTTGGCCCAAACACCCGGCATTTTGGAACGATGCTGGCGCGGGCCTTGGTCCCATGAGCCATGATTGGAAAGTAAGAATGGTTATATCACATTTGTTTTGATCAGATCGAATAGAGTGTACCGTTCCTTCCAAGGAACGTGGCGTTGGCGGAACTGATGATCAAAAGGTCAGAGCGGGACCAGTGATGACATCAAAAATGGGGTGTAGTGGGGCGATGCGCCCGCTGACTATGTCTGTCCAAAACAGTGTACACCCACCAGTGGCCACGCTTCGCAAGACCCTGCTCTGGCAAAATGCTTCTGCGAAACGTGGCACGCAGTTTCGGAGAAAACATCAGCTCGCCACACCAACTAGACAGCCAACACCCCATTCTCAGCGCACAGCGATGAGGGGGCCGTCAGATCAAATCGGGCGTTTTACATTTAAGTGGTTGTTCGGGATGTCTTGCATCCATTCTTTGGTACCTTTCCTCAAAGTCGCCTGTCCACCACCACCACCAAGTCATCGGGACCAATAAGACCGGTCACTGGCCGCAAAGTTCTCGCGATAGGCCGTCTGCCAGAGACGCAGCCGCAGCGTCCGCGTATAATTGACGTCGCCCCAGTTTTGAACGCAGCCTCCTTCCTGTGCATCGATGATGCGGCCTATTTTTGATTGATAAGGAACAGACCTGTCACAACCAATCCTAAGGCCAGCCAAATCTGGAGGTCTATGTCTTCACCCAGAAGAAGCCAGCCAAAGATCACGGCAATCACGGGAGAGAGAAAGCTGAAAGAGGCAACATCGCTCGCTCGGTAAATCTTCATCAACCAGAACCATGCGAGAAATCCAAAGCTTGCGACGCAGATGATTTGAAACCCTAATCCGGCCCAGTGAACGGGTTGGGGTGTGCGAAACAGATCCCCGAAAAACGGAGCTGCTCCAGTCAACACAATTGCCGATACGCCTAATTGGAACAGTAGCTGAATTTCGGGCGGGATCGTCGACAGACGCGTCGCCCGAACCATGAGGGCAATCGCGGCCCAGCCAACTGCCGCTGCAAGGGCCAAAAGATCGCCTGTCAGATTACCCTCGCCTTGCGACCTGTCCAACAAGGCCACTCCGACGCCCAAGACAGCAGCAACAAGCCCCAAGGATCTGAGCACTGTCAGTTTCTCACCTGGAAGCAGAATATGCGCGCTTAACGCCAGCCAGACCGGCATGGTATAAAAAATCACAGAAGCTCTTGAAACAGTTGTCATATCAAGAGCGATAAAGAGCAGCAGAAACTCGTATGAAAAGACAAGGCCGAGCAAAATACCAAGCCCAAAAACGCCCTTTGGCACGAAGATCCGGATATGGCGCCATTTCATCCAAAGCAACAGCACAGCCGTTGCACCTATTGATCGAAGGCCTGCTTGAAATACAGGTCCAAATCCATCCCCGGTCGTCTTGATAACCACCTGATTGAACGCAAGAAGCGCTGCAAAGCCAAACAGGGCCACCGCTCCGACGCCGTCGACTGCACGCTTTTCATCCATGGGAACAGATGACTGTCACTGAAGGGAACTGTCAAGTATGGAACGGTTCTCGCCCAATGCCTTATGATCCGCGACTGTAAGTTATCACCAAGAAGTCCTGCGTTTGATGCGCTTTGTGCTAGGTTGATTTTACTTTAATGGTAATCGAGATCACATTCGCCCTGGGCTTCGCAGCGAGGCGGTCTCAAAATGCCTTGGGCAGGACAAGTATTCTGGTGTCATAGACCACATCCAAACAGAGAGCACCGTTTTCAAAGTGTGTCTGTTTTGTTGCCATAAATGCTGTCAAAAGGAGCGGTGCCAAATCGCCGTACTGCTGCCATCATTCCAAACTTACCTAGCAAACATGGGAATAAACTGGTCGATGGCAATAAACCAACAATCGCTTTGCAACAGCACGCCCAAAAACTGTCACATTGGGCCGTTTTATCGGCGCACCAGGATCAGGATGCATTAAATTCTGGTGCACTGCGTGAGTTATGGCTCTGAAAAAAAAGCGGCGACATGCGCAATCTATACTGGCTTAGCGATACGCAGGTGTCCGAACTGAAACCCTTTTTCCCGAAGTCTCATGGCAAGCCTTATATAGACAACAGGCGGGTATTGAGCGGTGTTAGTGTCACAAAACCCAAATGGCTTACAGCGACGTGATGACCTGACCGTTCATCGCTTATGTAAGGCACTTTACACACTCGACAGTCTGTCGAGACCCTGTTTGACAAGTGCGAGGGTTTAAAGACCTAGCACAGGCCAAGATCCCAGATGCGCTCGCGCCTTTCCAGCTGCAACCCCACAAGGCGATAAGATTACGCGAGTGTACCCTTCACTACATTAGCCCTCATGCACGCGCCTTTATTGGGCATTTCGGCTCTTTTGAAACGCAATCTACGGGTGCCGTGCCCTGCCAAGTACTCAAGATTATCAAGCCAAAGTTAGGATTTTTTAGTGCTGGCCAAACAGTCGGGCCATCTTTCGCACGTGTTAAAGATGACGGGATATTCACAAGACATTTTGTCATGTCAGGGGGCTATATGCTCTGGGCGGAAAAGACAATCTGCAGGACCTCTGGCGCCGCAAGCTTATCTTTACGACCCGCGTGCCGGAACATGCCGAGAAAGCCATAATCGAGGTAACCATCGCCCCCTCGGCACTGGATCAAAACTGGCGGTGTGAGAGCTTTGGCGCGAAGGGGCCTTGTCGTCGTCGGTCCAGCCGTCCCGGCAGCCATCGCCTGTCGAAAAAAGGTATTTCGTTCGGTTGAGGCGTTGCAGATGGATCGGGGCGCATGGCTCACCAAGTGCAACGCGCCGTAGCCGAACGCCTCAAGGTCCCGCTTTGGCAAAACGCCTGTGCGGACCCGCCGCGAAGCAGGGCGCACACCTGTCGAGAAACCATTAGCTCTGCAAACCAAGCAGACAGACATAAACCCCATGCGCTGTGAACTGCGCCGAGGGTCCGTCAGGTCAAATCGGACGTTTTACACATTAGCGATCAGGCACTATCCCGTGTTTTGAAAACCGGTTGGTTTAGATCCAAGAAAGCCTAAAAACTACAATTTCGGGGTGCCGGCTTGTGAACGTTTGGCAGGCGACCCCGTGGTATTATCTGTCAGGCTTTCTAAGTGGTGAAGCTGACAGTCAAAGAGATCTGCAAAGGTTAGTCCTGTGCATCCTTGGTCTCATCATCACCCGGCAAGTTAAAGAAGCTATCCGCATCCAGGTAATCGTCTGCGCTGTGCTTTTCTTCTTCATCATCAGCGTCGCGTGGATCAGACAGGCTAAAGGCTTCCAGTCCTTCCATCGATGTTGGCAGACGTGGTTCCGGCTCCATCTCAAGACTTTGTTCGGTGGAAACCAGCTTGCGACGTTCATCATCATTCATCACAACAGTATCAGCAGCCCGTTTGGACGCCGCTTTTTGAACAGCTGCATCCAATTCAGTCTGCCGACATAACCCCAATGCTACCGGATCAATCGGCTGCATATTCTGGATGTTCCAATGGGTGCGCTCGCGAATCGACTGAATGGTTGGTTTTGTCGTACCCACCAGTTTGGAGATCTGACCATCAACCAGTTCGGGATGAAACTTTACCAGCCATAGTATAGCATTCGGACGATCCTGACGCTTGGACAGCGGGGTATAGCGCGGACCACGACGTTTTTCTTCGTCACGTGCAGCCGCATTAGGCTTTAGCTTGAGGCTGACCAGAGCGTTCTTTTCAGCGTTCTGGATATCAGCTAATGTCAACTGATTGTTTGCAATCGGGTCAAAGCCCTTGACCCCGATAGCGACATCGCCGTCCGCGATTCCTTGTATTTCCAACTCATGCATACCGGTGAAATCACCGATCTGCTTAAAGGTCAGCGTGGTATTATCGACCAACCAAACCGCGGTCGCCTTGGGGTGCAGCAGTTTTGCCATAGCGTTGCTCCTATCACGTACAGCTTCCCCGGTGCCTGGCGAAGCAGGCCGCCCGCTGTTCGGACGAGGTTTCCATTGTCGGGGAAATCTGTCTTCGTATAGTCGACCAATGCGTCAGAGGAAAGCAAAAATGCGGTGGATACTAATCTTGGTGCTATGCGCCAATATGGCCGAAGCCCGCGGGGAACGGTCAGGGGCTTTTGACTACTATGTTTTGGCTCTGAGCTGGTCTGCATCCTGGTGCGCCAAGGATGGCGATAAAAGAGGCGCGAGCCAATGCGCTCCCGGACAGGGGTATGACTGGGTTCTTCACGGGCTCTGGCCTCAGTTCAACGAAGGCTGGCCCAGCTATTGCCCAACAGACATTCGGGCGCCAAGTCGTATGATGACAGAGAATATGACCGATATCATGGGGTCTTCCAGATCGGCATGGCACCAATGGCGCAAACATGGAGTTTGCTCTGGTCTGACCGCAGCAGGATATTTTGCAGCATCGCGTGATGCTTTCGAATCCATAAACAGACCTGAAATCTTTCGTCAGATTGTTCGACCGGAGCGCCGATCGGCACGCAGTGTGGAAAAAGCCTTTATCCAATCAAACCCTAGCCTACAAAGTGACATGATTACGATAACATGCCGAGACGGGCGGATTGCAGAAGCACGAGTTTGCCTCGACAAATCCCTGAAACCGGTGATCTGCGGCGCCGATGTTCGCAAAGATTGTCAGTCAAACGACGCCCTAATGCCACCCGTGCGTTGATGGGATCAGGGCGTCTCGGGCAATTTACACTGCATGCGCGCAGATCGAGACGATCACAGCCTGCGAAACGGTCATGATTGTTCAGTTGGGCGTGGACGATCGTATCAACTGATTACTCGCTCACGGCTGGCTCTGACTGGGCTTGATCTGCGGAGCCGTTGTCCTGGCTGGGGGCGCCATTGATCCAATCTCCAGACACCTCTTCGCCTGATGCGTAGCGCATCGTACCTTCGCCTTGACGACGGCCCTTGACGAATGAACCCGTGTAGACATCGCCATTTGCGTAGGTGGCTACACCGTCACCATCAATCTCGCCATTGGACCATTCACCATCATAGATGAAACCTTCGCTCATGCTGATTTTGCCGCGACCGTGGCGCTGACCATTCCGGAAAAAACCATCATAGACTGTGCCGTCTGGGTAGGTTGCGACGCCTGTGCCCTCGCGTTGTCCGTTTATCCAGTCCCCTTCATACCGATATCCATCGGAATAGGTCATGACCCCATAACCGTGGTTCAAAGCGTTCCTGAATTCACCTTCGTAGACAAGGCCATTGGGATAAGTAGCGCGGCCCTGTCCTTCGATCACACCATCCTGCCACGAGCCTTCGTATGTGGCTTGGTTTGCATATGTGATCTTGCCAATGCCATTGGGCAGATCCTCTTTGAACTGACCTGTATAAACCGATCCGTCTGGATAGGTAACTTCGCCGCGTCCTTCGATCTTGCCGTCTATCCAGTCACCTTTGTATGAATATCCGTCCCGCCCCGAGAAATCGCCCTGTCCATGGCGTTGATCATCGCGGAAATCACCCTGATAAACATCCCCATTGGCAAAGGTTACCTTGCCGCGGCCCTCTCGCCGGCCAGCGACCAGTTCGCCTTCATAGACATCTCCGTTCGGCTGGATCAGCTTACCGATGCCATCAATCTGGCCATCGCGCCACATGCCATCATAGATCAGTCCGTCCGACATGGTCAGGACACCGGCCCCTGTGCGCAGACCTCCGGATACTCGTCCTTCGTACACGGATCCGTCGGGGTAGGTAATGCGCGCAGATCCCTCTTTCACCCCGTTTACCCAATCACCGATATACATGTAACCGGATGGATTGGTCATGGTGCCGCGACCATGATGCAGCGCATTTCGAAAGGCGCCTTCGTATCGAACACCATTGCCGTAGATCATGACACCCTGACCAGTGATCTTGCCGTCCCGCCAGGTGCCTTCGTAGACGCCGTTGTCATTGAATGTAATTTTGCCAACACCATCCGGCTTGCCTTTGACAAAACCGCCTTCATAGACGGACCCGTTCGGAAACCGGGCGCGGCCTTCGCCGCGAATTTCGCCATCGACCCAGTCGCCGGTATATTCATAACCGTTGGGAAGCCGATAGGTGCCCGTTCCATGCTGAAGCCCATCTCGGAACGTACCGATGTATTCACCACCATCGTCATAGGTTTGGCTTTCTACTGGCCCCTCTTGCGCCATGACCATACTGGCCGTAAAGGCCAGCCCGAGCGTGCCACTTAGGATGTGTCGCAGTCTCATCTTGCCCATTTGCCCCAATACGCCCCCTGCGCGAAATAAGTGCCTAATTTTGAACGAAGCCTAAACAACAGGACGGGGAGAGACAATCTCTTTTGAGATCTCTGGCTTTTCTCTGCGCTCTGATCTGTTACATCAGCGGTATTAGCGCCGCGGAGAGCACGCATGTCTGACCATTTTCACCTGACCTTGGGTCAAATGAATCCAACTGTTGGCGACCTCAAAGGGAACGCAGCCCTTGCCATGAGGGTCTGGACCGCAGGCCGTGACGCCGGCGCGGATATGGTTGCCCTGCCCGAAATGTTTCTTGCTGGGTACAACGCACAGGATCTGGTGCGTAAACCGGCGTTTACCAAGGCAGCAATGCAAACAGCGCAGACACTCGCGGAAACGTGCGCAGACGGTCCCGCTCTGGCTATTGGGTGTCCTTGGGT
>JAYQEA010000076.1:3714-19833 GCA_038138625.1 Roseivivax sp. | reverse complement strand
CTTGGTGCGGAATTCACCCAGAACATGCTGGCTGACGAATCTGATTGGCACATGAACCTGTCTGACTCTGATCTGGAAGGGCTGCCATCCTTCGTGATCGAAGCGGCACGTTCTGCAGGAGCGGAACGCGCAGCACCCGGTCCGGTGATTACCCTCAGCCGATCTTTGATTGTTCCATTTCTGCAATTTTCACCGCGACGTGATTTGCGGGAAAAAGTCTGGCTGGCTTGGGTGGCACGCGGCGCAAACGGGGGTGATACAGACAACCGCAAGATTGCGGCCGAGATTTTGGCTTTGCGTCACGAGCGTGCAGCTTTGTTGGGCTACGAAAGCTTTGCGTCTTACAAGCTGGAAACTGAAATGGCGGGTTCCCCGGGTCGAGTGCGGGACTTGTTAATGCAGGTCTGGGCACCGGCAAAAGCACAGGCCGAAGCAGACGGGGCGGTTTTATGTGATCGGATGCATGCAGATGGTGTGCAAGGTGACCTAAAGCCATGGGACTGGCGCTATTACGCCGAAGCCCGTCGCAAGGCAGAACATGATTTGGACGAGGCAGCGCTCAAGCCGTATCTTCAGCTGGACCGGATGATCGAGGCATCGTTTGATTGTGCGAATAAACTGTTTGGGTTGGAATTCTCCGAACTTGATACAGTATTATATCACGATGATGCCCGCGCATGGGAGGTCACGCGCAACGGGGCACATGTGGCCGTCTTTATCGGGGATTATTTTGCCCGCGGATCAAAACGATCTGGCGCATGGTGTTCGGCGTTCCGGATGCAGGCACGCAGACCCAAAATGCGTACGCCAGTGGTTGTCAATGTTTGCAACTTTGCCAAACCGCCACAGGGTGCACCCGCTTTGCTCAGCTATGATGATGCCCGCACACTGTTTCACGAATTTGGTCACGCATTACATCAGATGTTATCAGATGTGGATTTTGGGTCTGTTGCGGGCACCAGTGTTGCGCGTGATTTTGTCGAACTGCCCAGCCAGCTTTATGAGCATTGGCTAGAGGTGCCAGAGGTACTGCGCAACTTTGCGACGCATGCTGAAACCGGTGAACCAATGCCGCAGGACATGCTTGACCGTGTCCTGAGCGCAGCAAATTTTGATCAGGGATTTGCGACTGTTGAATATGTGGCAAGTGCCTTGGTCGATCTGGAGTTTCATCTGGGTGACCCACCGGTTGATGTCATGGCGCGCCAGACTGATATTTTGGCAGACATCGGCCTGCCTTCTGCAATTCCAATGCGTCATGCAACGCCTCATTTTGCTCATGTTTTTGCAGGTGACGGTTATTCGTCCGGGTACTACAGCTACATGTGGTCCGAGGTTATGGACGCGGATGCATTTGAAGCATTTGAAGAGGCGGGTGATGCCTTTGATCCAGAACTGGCCAAACGGCTGGAGAAATACATTCTGTCCGCAGGCGGATCACAAGATGCAGAAACGCTGTATACGGCTTTCAGAGGGCGAATGCCCGGTGTAGGAGCGCTGTTGAAAGGACGCGGTTTGGCAGCATAGGACCGCCGCCAGGAAAGGCCCGCCACTTCAGCGGGCGGTCAAGGCATCTTGCAAAACAGACAGAACGGCGTCGAGAGGAACCTGTGTGGTGACAAACGCGGCGCCAATACCATTGGCCAGGACAAACCTCAGCTGGCCATCGACGACCTTTTTGTCTTGCCCCATGAGATCCAACAAAGTTTCGGCAGGGGGCAGATCTCCGGCGATATCGGCCAAATCAACCTTGGTGCCCATGCTGCGAAGATGTGCCCGGACACGGCTTGGGTCCTCTTGACTACACAATCCAAGGCGGGCGGACAATTCAAACGCCAGCGCGCAGCCGATGGCCACCCCTTCACCATGCAAAAGACGGTCCGAATACCCTGTTGCGGCCTCAAGCGCATGGCAGAATGTATGACCGAGGTTGAGCAAAGCGCGATCGCCTTGTTCGGTTTCGTCCCTCACGACGATCTCTGCTTTCATTTCCACGGACCGACGCACGGCATATGCACGCGCACCCCGATCACCGTGCAGCAGTGTGGTCCCGTTGGCTTCTAACCAATCGAAGAACTTGGCGTCGCCGAGTAGTCCGTATTTCACTACCTCACCATATCCGGCAAGAAAGTCACGTGTTGTTAGCGTGTCCAGCGCGCTGATATCGGCCATGACAAGACTAGGCTGATGAAATGCACCGATTAGATTTTTGCCTTGGGGAGCATTGATCCCCGTTTTACCACCAACAGAGCTATCGACCTGTGCCAGCAACGAGGTCGGGATTTGGACAAACCGAATTCCTCTGCGAAGGACGGCCGCAGCAAAGCCAACAAGATCGCCGATCACCCCGCCGCCAAGAGCGATGACCACATCCCGTCGTTCTATTTTTTCAGACAGTAGCCATTCGACCGTTCTCGAAAATTCCGGCCATGCTTTGGTAGATTCGCCCGCAGGCAGGGTCAGAGTGCTGTGCGCGATTCCCGATGATTGCAGCCCAGCAGTCAGGGCTGCCAGATGTGCCTGTGCCACATGTTCGTCGGTAACGATGGCTACCCGCGGGCGACTGAGAAAGGGCGCAATGTGTTTGCCAGCATCCATTATCAGGTCTGGTGCAATACGCACCTCGTATGCGCGAGTTCCCAAGGGGACATAAACGGTCTGCATTTTTGGCGTCACCCGATCACATCCCTGCGCGTTTCAAGCACGCCCAACACCTGCTTTGCCATGTCTTCTATAGGCATATCCGGAGCAGACTTTACCGAAAGATCTGACATCTTATAAACCGGGACGCGTTCCTTGTAGATGCGTTTGAGTGTTTCGTATGGGTGTGCGCCCCTTAACAACGGGCGGGTATCTTTGTTGCGCACGCGTGACCAAAGCAGGTCAAGATCAGCGTCAAGCCAAACGGAGATGCCCCGCTCGGATATCATTTTGCGGTTGTGCTCTGACATGAACGCCCCCCCGCCTGTTGACAGGATGCACCGCTCTTCATCCAGCAACCGCCCGATGACCTGAGTTTCCCGCTCGCGGAAAAACGTCTCGCCATCGCGGGAAAAAATTTCGGCAATCGACATATTGGCGGCGCGTTCAATTTCATGATCGGAATCAAGGAATGGAACCCCAAGCAATGCTGCAAGGGCCTTTCCCACAGCCGTCTTGCCCGCGCCCATCATGCCAACCATTGCCACTGTTCGCTTAAGTCTTCGATTTGGTATTTCTGTCTGTATCGACATATGTGACCATTTTTTTGCCTATGGTGCTTGAATGACGTGATCTTGGTCAAAAGGCCAGCTATAAGTGGTAAAAACAAATGCCCTGGGCAGGGGAATAAAGAAATGTGGTTTCTGACGCGGTGGATAATTTATCTTTTGGTTTTGGCCATGATCGGGCTGGTGGCCTACACGTATTTGGGCCCGGTTTTTGGTGCGGATTTTTCGCCACCCGGTGAAGAAATCCGCCTTCCGGTGATCCTAAGTGCGGATTAAGACACAGAAGCTAGCAGCTTTTTTTTGTTGCGTGGCTTTGGGGGCCTTGCCGATCAGAGCACAAGAGCCGCTGACGATTCCCGGTTTGGTGTCGTCTGGTTCGCCCCCAAACCAACCAGCACCCGCTGATGCGCAACCCTCTCCGTTATCGCTGTTTGCACCGTCTGTGTCGCCTTCCGACGACCCAAAGGGGGCTGCGCCTCAAAACAATGCCGATGCAGAAGGACCGCTGTCGCCAGTAGAGTGGCTCAGCCGTGCGGCCGCCGAGGCCGAAGCCAAACGTCAGATTGCACCAGAACCTGCTGCTGTGGCGAATGCGAGCGTCCCTGAGGTAGAGGTCATCACGCTGAACACGCCAGCGTCTCAGATACTGGGATTGATTCCAGCGGATGTTGCTGGTCTTTCATCCACGCTCTGGCTGGGGTCACAGTCCAAGGATGTGGCTGGCCAGATTGCCGATGTCCAGATCTATGGCGCAGCGATGACGCGTTTGGCACATCGAATCTTACGTGCAGAAACGCAACCTCCACAGACCGGATCATCATCGGTATGGTTACGCGCACGGGCAGAACGTCTTTTGGATCTGGGTGCTGTGGCCGAGGCCCGTGCCCTGCTGGAACAATTGCCAGAAGAAAACGCAGATAATTTTGAACTCTGGGCGGATTTGGCGTTGCTGGATGGGGAAACAGACGCTGCCTGCAACCGGTGGCGCGTCGCCCCATGGCTTTCAGATGATTTGGTTTGGCAAGTGTATTGCAAAGCGCGTCTACAGGACTGGAATGGCGCAGTGACAACACTTTGGGCGGCACAGGGTCTGGATTTACTTCCCCCTCAAACGGTCGATCTTTTGTGGCGATATCTGGATCCCGAACTGGCCGAAGGCTTGCCACCTTTGTCGATAACGCCAAAAGCTGACGCCCTGACATTTCGACTTCTCGAAGCGATCGGAGAGCCGCCGGCCACTGCGACCCTGCCGCGGGCTTTTGATCTGCCACAGTTGACGGGAGATTCGGGCTGGAAAGCCCAGATCGAAGCAGCCGAACGACTGGTCCGCAGCGGTGCTTTGGCGCCAGAGGTATGGATTGCCATAGTGATGGAGCGCGCGCCAGCGGCGTCAGGCGGTGTTTGGGATCGGGTGTCTGCTGTTCAAACCTTGATAAGAAGCCTAACGCGTGGCACTCCCGAGGTGGTGGATGCCGCAGTTTGGGATGCTACTGCTCTTCTTGCTCCGGTCGGATTGGTTGTGCCTCTGGCAGAGGCGTTAGAGCCGCGCTTGCCGGATGATTCTTGGTTGCGCCTTTTGGGTCCCGAATTCGTTGATGCATCTGGCAGGTTACCAACGGGTCATCCGGTGGCCGATTTGGTTTCTGCAGTGGCGCGAGGGGATGTACCCCCACCGATAACACAGGGTCGGTATTCCGATGCCGTGGCCATTGCCTTTACTCTGTCCGGAGTGCCGCCACAGGTGGCGCAGTTGCAGGCCGAGGATCGCATTGGAGAGGCGTTGTTGCTGGCTATGCAATTGATTGCTGACGGGGCATCAGGCGACGATGCCGCTTTAACCCAAGGTCTTCGCGCATTGCGCGCACTTGGCTTTGACACAGACGCCCGTCGCGCAGCGATCGAGCTTTTGATTCTTGGGTCAATGGAGTGACTTGGCTAGGTGACTTTCTGGACACGATTGCTGCCGAAAGGGGCGCAGCCGAGAACACGTTACTGTCCTACGGGCGTGATCTTCAGGATTTTGACCATTGGCTGCAAGGGCAAGGCTTCCACATGCAGTCAGCCCGACAATCGCACATCGAGGATTATCTTGCCTATTGCCAAGCGCAGGGGCTATCGCGTTCCACCCGAGCACGAAGATTGTCTGCGATCCGGCAGCTGTATCATTTTGCATTCGAAGAAGGCCTGCGGTCTGACAACCCTGCAGTCCAGATCCCAGGTCCAGGTCGAGACAAAACATTACCTAAGACACTCAGCCTCGAGCAGGTGGATCGCCTGCTGTTGGCTGCGCAAACACAGGGGCGAACGCCGCGTGATCATGCCCGCAATGTCTGTTTGATGCAGCTTCTTTACGCTACAGGATTGCGGGTGACGGAACTGGTGTCGCTTCCAATATCCGCAGTGCGCGGCGACCCTCGAATGATCCTCGTCCGTGGCAAAGGCGGTAAGGAAAGACTGGTGCCGCTGTCGTCTCCAGCGCGCGTCGCGCTGAGCGACTGGCTTGCGCTACGTGATGCCGAGGATTCCGTGGCCCGATCCGAAGGACGTCCGGCGTCACAATTCTTGTTTCCCTCAAGGGGAAAAGCGGGGCATCTGACCCGCAATTCATTTTTTCTGACGATCAAGGAAATGGCTGTAAAGGCGGGTATTTCACCGGCGCATGTGTCGCCGCATACCTTGCGCCATGCCTTCGCAACACATCTTTTGGAACATGGAGCCGATTTACGGTCCATCCAAACCCTGCTGGGCCATGCGGATGTGGCAACAACTGAAATATACACCCATGTGATCGAAGAGCGTCTAAAGGCTTTGGTATTCGATCATCACCCTCTCGCGCGGGGATGATGTCCGACGCAGGTCAAGAGGCAGGATATCCTCAGAGGGCCACCAGCCCGTGGTCAGCCCGGTTTGATACCCCTGTGTCAGTCCCGCATGGACCATGGATCGTGCCGCTTGGATATGATCATAGGGCAGACGATGCAGGTTTGGGACACCATCATCCGTCAGCGTTGCATAGACTGTGCGTACATCGCCATCATTTTGGGGCATGCCGATGACCCCGGCATTTAACCACACTGCATCATCTTCGCGCTTTATAAAGCCAATACCACAGTGTCCGGCAATAACCGTATCCACGGGTCCAACCATCGCACGAAGGTCGGCAATCGCGGCGCGCAGGTCATTCGCCTGTGTTGGCCAAATAAATTGGTTGTTTGTGCGCACACCACCGTGCAAGACAGCTACGTGCCTGCCTGCATGCGTAAAGGTAATAATGTCCGGCAACTGTGCCATCCATGCGCGGTCCCCGGGATCAATCCGATCTGATGCATATGAGAACCACGCGTTGGATGCCACATCACACTGGCTGCCCGGATCAAAGCCACAGCCACAATTTGACCGGCTCTCGGCCAGTTGCCGTTCGCAATTACCCGCAACAGTGTTCAGCCCCCAGTCCCGAATAATTGCAACACATTCCCGTGGCTGCGCGCCATATGCAACTACATCGCCTGTGCACAGGGCATGATCGTATTGATGAGCCACTGCATGCATTGCCTCAAGTGCAGGCAAGTTTGAATAGGGGCCACCGAATAGCAAAACCGATCCCGTTATGGTGCCAAGCCGTCGTATCTGCACTGTGCTGCCTCTTGATTGCCTAGGGCTGTCCCCTCATAACATGATAACACATCAGCCCATAGGAACTGCTATAACATGGACCCCGCCTCAACCTTGGATACGACCTTCTGGATCACAGCCAGCGCGATTCTGGGCCTTTTGGTACTATCTGGCTTTTTTTCGGGATCCGAAACGGCCCTGACTGCCGCGTCGCGGGGCAAACTACGTGCCAAAGCCGACAAGGGCAGCACAGGTGCAAAGCGCGCCTTGTTGATCACCGAGGATAACGAACGTCTGATTGGGTCAGTCCTTCTGGGTAACAACCTCGTAAACATCTTGGCAACCTCGCTGGCCACGGCATTGTTTACGCAGGCCTTTGGCGAAAGCGGCGTTGCGCTTGCGACATTGGTGATGACAGCGCTTGTTTTGATTTTTGCAGAAGTCTTGCCCAAGACCTATGCAATCACCAATGCAGAAGACGCCGCCAGTATTGTCGCGCGCCCAATCAGTCTGATTGTGCGTATCTTTGCACCGGTTGTCGGTGTCGTACGCATGCTTGTGCGGGGAGTTTTACGGATTTTTGGTGTGCAAACGGATCCCGACAGTCACATTCTGGCAGTCCGGGAAGAGATCGCCGGTGCACTGAACCTTGGTCACAGTGAGGGTCTTGTCGAGAAGGAAGACCGCGATCGTATTCTGGGGGCGTTGGATCTGGCCGAACGAACCGTCGAAGAAATCATGCTCCATCGTTCTGGAATCGAGATGATTGATGCAGATAGCGATCCTCAGGCTATTCTGACGCAATGTCTGGAAAGCAGCCACACCCGGTTGCCGGTGTTCAAAGGGGATCCGGAAAACATTATTGGTGTTGTACATGCCAAAGATCTTCTGCGGGTGATGTATCGGTTGCTGCAAGAGGCCGAGGGAAACGCTTTTCAAGCCTTAAGCGGTTTTGCGATTCGCGAGGTGGCCATGCCTCCGTATTTTGTACCCGAGACAACATCGCTTGATGATCAGATGCGTCAGTTTTTGCGTCGCCGGACGCATTTTGCACTGGTGGTAGAGGAATACGGCGCGCTTCAGGGTCTGATTACCCTTGAGGATATTCTCGAAGAAATCGTGGGGGAGATCACCGACGAGTTTGATCAAGAAACCGCACCCCAAGTGATGCGTGGCGAAGATGGGATGTATGACATCGACGGTGCAATGACGATCCGGGATTTGAACCGGGCAACGGATTGGAACCTGCCTGACGAGGAAGCAAATACCGTGGCAGGACTGGTGATTCACGAGGCACAGATGATCCCTTCTTTGGGTATGGTGTTCAGTTTTCACGGATTCCAGTTTGTGGTTGCGGGACGTGAAAACAATCGTTTGACCCATCTCAAGATCGCTCCGATCGAGACTGTGGACAGGTGAACATTGCGCCTTTGATTTTGATTCCGGCAGCGGGATCATCCCGTCGCATGCGCGGATCCGATAAGTTGTTGAAAATAATAAATGGAATAACCTTGCTGCAGCGACAAACGACGCGCGCTGTAGCGACCGGATGGACAGTTTGTGTCACGGTCGGTGTGCAGCACGACGAAAGAGCGGCAGTATTGGACGGATTGAACGTAACCTGCGCCACCATAGACGGGGCAGAGGGCATGTCCGCATCGCTGCGGTTTGGCGCGAAACACGCCTTGGATGCAGGATGTGCTTTGATGGTTGTCCTGCCGGATATGCCCGATATTACCACGATGTTTCTCCCGGATTGTGCCCATCGTGCCGCGACGCCTCAGGGGGTGCCCGGTCATCCCGTTTGGTTGCCGCATCGTATGTTGGCGGCTGCCTTGTCGTTGCATGGCGATCAAGGCGCGCGCGCGTTGCTGGCAAAAGAAGATGTGGGATTAATTCGTCTTCGTGGCGAGCGCGCCATCACAGATCTGGACACACCTGAAGCCTGGGCTGCGTGGCGTGAACGGGGATGATTGGAAATTAATCTATTCTAAACCATAAATCATTTTTTGCTTTAGAAGTGTTGACTCGGACAAATCTTATACCTAGCTAGCCGGTATTAGCACTCAGCAGACCTGAGTGCTAACGCCTCTGACCGGAGGCAAAAGTTAGAAACCTTTGAGCTAGGAGAGACTCAGAGATGGCATTCAAACCGCTTCATGACCGTGTATTGGTCCGTCGCGTTGAAAGCGAAGAAAAGACCGCAGGCGGCCTTATTATTCCTGACAGCGCCAAGGAAAAGCCCGCTGAGGGTATCGTTGTGGCTTGCGGCGAAGGCGCGCGCAAGGACAACGGCGAATTGATCACAATGGCCGTTAATGACGGCGATAAAATTCTGTTCGGCAAATGGTCTGGCACCGAAGTCACCGTCGACGGTGAAGAGCTGCTGATCATGAAAGAAAGCGACATCCTCGGCGTGATTTCCTAATCCTTCGCCCGAGCGAACCTTTCTGAAACGAATATCTCTGGAGAGACACTATGTCTGCAAAAGACGTCAAATTTGATACCGACGCCCGCAACCGCATGCTCAAGGGTGTGAACATCCTTGCTGATGCGGTCAAGGTCACTTTGGGCCCAAAAGGCCGTAACGTGGTTCTTGACAAATCCTTCGGCGCCCCGCGCATCACCAAAGACGGTGTATCGGTTGCCAAGGAAATCGAACTGGAAGACAAGTTCGAAAACATGGGCGCGCAAATGGTCAAAGAAGTGGCCCAGCGCACCAATGACGAGGCCGGCGACGGCACAACCACAGCGACTGTTTTGGCTCAGGCCATCGTTCGCGAGGGATTGAAGCAGGTTGCGGCCGGCTTGAACCCAATGGATCTGAAGCGCGGCATTGACCTTGCGACGACAACCGTCGTCGAAGCAATCAAAGCCGCGTCGCGCGAAGTAAAAGACAGCGACGAAGTTGCGCAGGTCGGAACCATTTCGGCCAATGGCGAAGCGGAAATCGGCCAACAAATCGCAGATGCGATGCAAAAAGTTGGCAACGAAGGCGTGATCACCGTCGAGGAAAACAAAGGCCTTGAGACCGAGACCGACGTCGTCGAAGGCATGCAGTTTGATCGCGGCTACCTGTCACCTTATTTTGTCACCAATGCGGACAAAATGACGGCCGAGCTGGAAGATTGCATGATCTTGCTGCACGAGAAAAAGCTTTCGTCGCTTCAGCCAATGGTTCCCCTGTTGGAATCGGTTATCCAAAGCCAAAAGCCTCTTTTGATCATCGCTGAAGACGTCGAAGGCGAAGCTTTGGCGACATTGGTTGTGAACAAGCTGCGTGGCGGACTGAAGATTGCTGCTGTGAAGGCACCTGGCTTCGGTGATCGTCGCAAGGCAATGCTGCAGGACATCGCGATCCTGACCGGTGGTCAGGTGATCAGCGAAGACCTCGGCATGAAGCTGGAAAGCGTGACAATGGACATGCTTGGCTCCGCCAAGAAGGTTCAGATCACCAAGGACGAGACCACCGTTGTTGACGGTGCAGGCGAAAGCGCCGAAATTCAGGCGCGCGTTGCCCAGATCCGCAACCAGATCGAAGAAACCTCCAGCGATTATGACCGTGAGAAGCTGCAAGAACGCGTTGCCAAACTGGCGGGTGGTGTTGCCGTTATCCGTGTCGGCGGCATGACAGAAGTCGAAGTGAAAGAGCGTAAGGATCGTGTTGACGATGCTCTGAACGCGACACGTGCTGCGGTTCAAGAGGGTGTTGTTGTAGGTGGCGGTGTTGCCCTTGTTCAGGGTGGCAAAGCTCTGGACGGCGTGACAGGTGCGAACACTGACCAAGACGCCGGTGTTGCCATCGTGAAGCGCGCAATCGAAGCGCCTCTGCGTCAGATTGCCGAGAATGCCGGTGTTGATGGTGCGGTTGTCGCGGGCAAAATCCGCGAAAGTGACGACACATCGTTCGGCTTCAATGCCCAGACCGAAGAGTACGGCGATCTGTTTGCCTTTGGTGTAATTGACCCAGCCAAAGTTGTTCGGACAGCGTTGGAAGACGCGGCGTCTGTTGCTGGACTGCTGATCACAACCGAAGCAATGGTTGCTGATAAGCCCGCCAAAGAAGGTGCGGCACCTGCGGGCGGTATGCCCGACATGGGTGGCATGGGCGGCATGATGTAATCGCCGTTTATCCTTTTGGATATTTTAAGGGGCGTCCCTCGGGGCGCCCCTTTTTTTGCGTTATAAAATTTATATTGGGGTCAACACCATTCCAACAAGACAATGCGCCATGTGATGATGGTCCAATCTAGTCAATCGCACGGCCTGCTTGACGTCCTGAAAAAATGCAGCCGCCGAGGAATGTTCCTTCGAGTGCATTGTAACCATGATAGCCCCCGCCACCAAAGCCGGATATCTCTCCGGCCGCAAACAGGCCATCTATCGCGTTGCCATCCGAACCGATGCACTGACCATTCAGATCGGTTTGTAATCCGCCCAATGTCTTTCTGGTCAAAATATTCAGCTTTACACCGATCAGGGGGCCATTTTCCGGATCGAGAAAACGATGCGGTTTGGCCGTGCGTAGCAACCGATCACCGCGATGATTACGCGCCGCATGGATCGCCATCATCTGGATGTCCTTGGAAAACGGGTTATCGATCTGCGTATCCCGCGCTTCTATCTGCATCCGGATATCGGACGGTTCCAAGAGCGGTGTTGGCGTCAGCTGGTTCATTTTGGCAACTAACGTGTTAATGTCATTGGCCACTACGAAATCAGGGCCATGGTCCTTGAAGGCCTCAACCGGGGGTGTGGCCTTTGGATTCAACAATCGTTGCTGAAGAACCATTTTCCAACTTTTGGCGGCAAAATCCGGATTTTGTTCCGAGCCCGACAGGGCGAATTCTTTTTTGATAATCTTTTGTGTGGTGATGAACCACGAATAGTCATATCCTGTCGCCAAGATATGTTTAAGCGTTCCAAGACTGTCAAAGCCGGGCAGTGCGGGCGGCGGAAACCGTTTCCCAACTGCGTTAAACCACATCGACGAGGGGCCTGGCAGGATGCGAATGCCGTGATTGGGCCAGATGGGATCCCAATTACGGACACCTTCTGTATAGTGCCACATGCGGTCCGCGTTTATGACATGACCTCCGGCGGCCTCGGTAATCGCAACCATGCGGCCATCTACATGGGCCGGAACACCGGCAACCATAGTGTCGGGTGCGGGTCCAAGGCGGTCAACAGGCCATGATTTGCGAACGAGGTCAAAGTTACCGCCAATGCCACCAGCTGCAACCAGAACTGATGCAACATGGCACTTGAAATCTCCTATGATGTCGCGGTTTGTGGAGGCCCCACGCTCTGCGTCATCTGCTGCTAGAACTTCGCCTGCAGCACCAACGACAGCGCCACATTCAACCAACAGCTCTGACACCCGATGCCGGAAGCGGATGTCAATAATGCCATTCTTTACGTGCTCTTTGACCCGGCGTTCGAACGGGTCTTGTACGCCGGGGCCGACCCCCCACGTTATATGGAATCGGGGAACCGAGTTTCCGTGACCACTGGCGAACCCGCCGCCGCGCTCTGCCCAGCCCACGATCGGGAACCATCGCATACCCTGTGAATAAAGCCACGGACGCATTTCACCGGCGGCAAAATCGACGTAGGCCTTGGCCCACTCGCGTGGCCAGTAATCCTCGGGACGGTCAAATTGGGCGCTGCCCATCCAATCACTCAACGCTAGATCGCGACTGTCGCGGATCCCCATCCGGCGTTGTTCGGGAGTATCAATCAAGCACAATCCGCCAAGTGACCAAAACGCCTGACCACCCATGTTTTGTGACGACTCCTGATCCAGAATGACCACCTGTTTCCCACGATCGGCAAGCTCTGCCGCTGCTACAAGTCCTGCCAGACCGGCACCAATCACGATAACATCTGCGTCCGCCATGGGGTTAAAGCCTGCGGTAAATCAAAAGAATTGGAAAGATAATCAGATACATAACAACGCCATAGACTGCGATAGGCAATGACACTGGTCCAAGGGCATCCGCACCTGCTGCCACATTCACAACTGTCAAGCCAAGCGCTGCGTTCTGTACACCGGTTTCTATCGAAATGGTTTTAGCCTCCAGCCAGCTGCGTCCCAGAAAACGTGACGCAAAAAGACCAATCAGCGTCAATGCAACGAGCATCGTAATCAAAGCCGGACCTAACAACATCAGGTTATCGACAAAGATTTGCCAATTGCTGGCCAGAGCCCCAAAAACGATCACGACAAAAAGCGCCGATGCGACCCGTGCGATTTGTGTTTCCGCTTGTTGCATGCGTGTCGGCAGTATGAGACGTAGAACCATACCCAATCCGACAGGAATGACTGTCAAAGCGAACATCGTGCCCGCTGTGGACGTAATATTGATGGATCCGGCGTCAGCGCCTAGAAAGCGGGTGTAGGCAAAGCTCAATAGAATTGGAACGGTGATCACGCTCGTCAGACTGATGACAGCCGTTAGGGTGACCGAGAGCGCGACATCGCCTTTCGCAAAGCGGGTCAAGATATTACTGGTCACGCCGCCCGGACAGGCGGCAAGGATCATAACGCCAACCGCAAACGCCCCCTCCAGCCCAAAAAGCAGAATAATCAACAGGCCAACAAGAGGTAGTAAAACGATCTGGTTTAAGGCGCCGACCAAAAAGGCTAACGGTCTTGTTAGAACGCGTCCAAAATCACGCAGCCGGAGCCCAACGCCCAGCGAGAACATGATAAACGCCAGACTTAGTGGCAAAACAATACTGATTATGGTTCCCATGGCCTCACCTCTGAGAAAAACTGCACCAAGGCAATCCTGACAAGCTTGGCGTGTGTCCTGCGTAGCAGTGCAAGCGTATTGATTCAATTCTGACGTCCAAAGAGGCCCGCGCCGAGATCGGCAAAGCGTCGCATGGGGGTGTTCGGGACGGGGGCCAAGATCTAAAACACTTCTTAAGGGGCGTGGGCATGTTGCTAGAAATTAAAGACCTGACAAAGACATATCCCGGCGCAGACGATAGAGTTCCGGTGCTACGGGGTATCGATTTGTCGCTAGACGCGGGCCAGACACTTGCCCTGACCGGAGAGTCTGGCTCGGGCAAAAGCACGCTGCTGCACATCGTTGCGGGTCTTGAACCTGCGGATAGTGGTCAGGTCAGGCTAAACAGCAAGGACATAACCAGCTACAATGACCGTCAGCGAGCCGCCTTGCGACGGGGAACCGTGGGCGTAATTTTCCAGCAATTCAATTTGATTCCGTCCCTGACTGTTGCTGCCAACATTGCGTTTCAGGCGCGTCTTGCGGGGCGATATGATCCGGCACATGCCTCTGATCTGACCAAAGCGCTGGGCCTGGCAGCACATGTGCATAAGTATCCCGAGGCGCTATCAGGGGGTCAGCAACAGCGCGTTGCGATCGCGCGTGTTTTGGCGGCGCGGCCTGCACTGGTTCTTGCGGACGAACCCACCGGCAATCTGGACGAGGCCACCGCAGCAGACGTGCTGACGCAGATGCAGGCTTTGGTCCACGAAACAGCGGCAACCCTGATGATTGTGACACATTCTGACAAGGTAGCCGATCGCATGCAGAGGCGGTGTCACTTACGGTCCGGGGCGTTGACATGACAGGCGCACTTGCTGGCGCTTTGTGGTCCTACTGGCGGCGGGCACCGCTACAACTGGTGTCGGTTCTTGTGGGACTTGCGCTTGCCACGGCGTTGTGGTCCGGCGTGCAGGCGATCAACGCCGAAGCCCGCGCCAGCTATGATGCAGCCGCACGTACATTGGGCGAAAGCCAGTTTGATCAATTGGTGCCGCGTGTCGGTAAAGATTTGGATCAAGAGGTCTATCTGCGGCTGCGACGTGCAGGCTGGCAGGTATCACCGGTGATCGAAGGCCGCCTGCCCCAAGGGGGGGCCCGGATTGTTGGTTTAGAACCTTTAACAGCACCGGGAAACCTTGTCCCAGTGACTGCCCCGGACGGCACAGGCACGATAGACCTTGCCAGTTTTTTGCAAGGCACGCTTGCGCTGGCCGCCCCGAACGAGGTGCGGCGCATGGCTGATGCCACAGGTCTCGACGTGGTCGCCATGCCCGGGGTCGCGGATGGAATCGTTGTGATGGACATTGGAACGGCGCAAAAGCTTTTGGACCGGTCGGCACGCATCACGCGGATGGTTGTATCGCCCAATCAGCCGACAAAGGTGCTTCCCTTAGCCACGATCGCACCCGAGGTCTTGGTGCGCGCTGCCTCAGCCGGCAGTGACGTGGGTCAATTGACGGGCAGCTTTCATCTAAACCTTACTGCCTTTGGCCTTTTGAGCTTTATTGTTGGTCTTTTCATTGTGCACGGAGCGGTGCGCCTGTCGTTTGAACAACGTCGCAGCTTGGTCCGAAGTTTGCGCGCTATGGGCACCCCTATGCGCGCGGTTGTGGTCGGGATGGCGCTTGAAATCGTATTGCTTGCCTTGATCGGGGGAACGTCGGGCATCGTTCTTGGGTATGTTCTCGCAGGGCTGCTACTGCCAGATGTTGCCGCAACTTTGGATGGGCTTTACGGGGCCTCGGTTGCTGATCAGGTGCAATTACGAGCCTCTTGGATCGTTGCAGGGCTCGGAATGGCGCTTGCAGGAGCGCTCGCAGCAGCTGCCAGCGGGCTATGGCGGATTGCACATCTACCCGTTCTTGCCAGCGCTAGACCACAGGCTTGGGTTGGTTATGGGTCACGGCAGATGCATGGTTTGGCATGGATCTCATTTGTTCTGTTGAGCGCTTCAGGCTTGGCCCTGGGGTTTGGCTCTGGGCTTTTGCTAGGCTTTGGCGGTCTTGCGTGCCTGTTGATTGGCGCAGCCTTGGCTTTGCCGCCCCTGTTGCAGGCAGGTGTTGGCTGGATTGGGCGCCGCAGTCGCAGTGTTCTGGGGCAGTGGTTTTGGGCAGACACTGCGCAGCAGGTCCCTGGATTGGGGCTGGCGTTGATGGCACTGATGTTGGCCACTGCCACAAATATTGGTGTATCGACGATGGTTTCCAGTTTTCGCCTGACCTTTGAGGCATTCTTGGACCAGCGATTGGCACCCGAATTGTTCGTGCAGGTTGAAACCGAGGCACAGGCCCTCTCTATTGAGGGGCTGCCCGTCGCCTTGGTATCGGAGGTATTGCCATTGCGATCTGTTGAGGCGCGCGTAATGGGCCAAGATGCTACTGTTTTTGGCGTGCGTGTAGGCAAAACCTATCAGCAAGACTGGCAGTTGCTGTCACATGTTCCCGATCCCTGGCAGACTGTTCAGACGGGGCAAGGAGCCGTGATAAACGAACAACTAT
>JAYQEA010000076.1:0-3704 GCA_038138625.1 Roseivivax sp. | reverse complement strand
TATCGGTTGGAGATTGGTGCAGGCGATCTTTTGGAATTGATGCCGGGCCACTCGGTTTCGGTGGCAGGTATTGTGGCCGACTACGGTAATCCGATGGGACAGGTCATTTTGGAAGAAGACGCGTTTACCGCTTTATTCAACGCGCCGTCACCGCTCCGCTTCGGCTTACGCAGTCATGACCCTGACGCGCTGCGCAGGGTACTGTTATCAGATTTAGGTCTGCCAGCTGGCGCTGTAACGGACCAAAGGCAGATCAAATCTTTTTCCCTTGATGTGTTTGATCGCACCTTTTCGGTTACAGCGGCGCTGAATGTTTTGACACTCGGTGTGGCTGGTTTTGCTATGTTGATGAGCCTGCTGACCCTTGGGGCGCAACGCCTACCTCAGGTGGCTCCGGTATGGGCTATGGGGGTCACCCGCAGATCTCTTGGATTGCTAGAGCTTGTCCGAGCCTTGGCACTGGCAGGATTGACTGTCGTTTTGGCATTACCCCTTGGTCTGGCCTTGGCCTGGGTTTTACTGGCCGTGGTCAATGTCGAAGCCTTTGGCTGGCGGTTGCCGTTTTTTCTATTTCCGGGTGCGTACCTCAACCTTGCTCTGGCGGCCTGCTTGGCAGCAGTTTGTGCAGCGGCTTGGCCGGCATGGCGTATGTCAAAGGTGCCACCAGCACAGCTTTTGAAAGTGTTCGCCAATGATCGCTAGATGTCTGATTTTGGTTCTGTCCTGGATTATGGCCCAAGGTGCGGCAGCACAGGGCTTTGGCGGACTGGGCAGCGCTGCCGAAGGTTTTACGATACCTGATCCATCGTATCAAATGGTGTTTCCTGAGGATCACGGACCACACCCTGACTTTCGAATTGAATGGTGGTATCTGACGGCCAATCTACTGGGGCAGGATGGCGCATCATATGGCGTTCAATGGACCCTGTTCAGGTCCGCATTCGCGCCCGGATCACAACGCGGTTGGACGTCGCCGCAGATTTGGTTTGCGCATGCAGCGGCGACATCGGCAAATGCCCATTACGTTGCCGAAAGAGTGGCGCGCGGTGGTATTGGTCAGGCTGGTGTCGCGGCACAGCCGTTCGAAGCATGGATTGATGACTGGCGTCTATATGGTGCAGATTTTGATACCTTGAAGGTTACAGCTCAGGGAGATGATTTTTCGTATGATTTGGATTTAAAGACGAACTCACCGTTGGTTTTGCACGGCAAGAACGGCTATTCTGTCAAATCCGGGCAGGGACAGGCCAGCCATTACTATAGCCAGCCAGCCTATGACGTATCGGGACAGTTGGACCTGCCATCAGGGCCGATCAAGGTAACAGGGCACGCCTGGCTTGATCGTGAATGGTCATCACAACCACTGGCGTCAGATCAAAAGGGCTGGGACTGGTTTTCAATAACGCTGGATGACGGACAGCGGCTGATGGCCTTCCAGCTGCGTAGCGACGGACGGGCGCCATATACGTCGGCCACCTGGATTGCGGCGGATGGAGGGATTAGGACATATGGTGACGGTCAGGCAGCAATGGATCCGATCACCCTGTCAGATGTTGCTGGCAAGAAGATCCCGACTGGTTGGCATTTAACGTTGCCTGACCAAGGTTTGGATCTGAATATCAAAGCGTTAAACCCCTATGCCTGGATGGAGGTATCCCTGCCCTATTGGGAGGGTCCGGTTCTGGTAGAGGGCAGCCATACCGGTGTTGGGTACCTTGAAATGACAGGATACCAGTGACAGGTTTCATGATATTTGGCATTTGAAGAATGCATTTGTGCTTTTTGCGCCCGCGCTTGTGCATCTGCTCTAAAACCACGCCTCAAACCCAATCTTCTTCAGGCTGGCGTTCCTGTATTTAAGTCTGAGCTACGCCAGAAGATTGTAATCTCACCCATCCAAGACATAATTGTTGATTGTTACTGAGAAATGACCCGGTATTTTCACCGAGATTTGACCCACCTTCATTCGTGGATGATTATCTATGACGCGGTCAATGTTGGTGCCATTATGCGTATTTTCTTTGCTGCTTTGGAACTGGCTTTAAAGCGGTAGCTGTCGTTACCAGTTTCCAAGATGTGGCAGCGGTCGTAAGCTGATCCAAGAGAGCCGTGGTCATCTTTGCATCCCCGAAGACCAGCGCCCATTCCGAGAAGCTGAGGTTGGTGGTGATGATCACGCTGGTGCGCTTATAGAGTTTGCAGAGCAGATGGAACAGCAGCGCGCCGCCAGACACGCTGAACGGCAGATACCCAAGCTCATCCAGGAGGATCAGATCAACTTTCGTCAGCATCTCAGCCATCTTGCCAGCTTTGCCAAGCGCCTTCTCCTGTTCCAGTGTATTGACCAATTCCACGGTCGAGAAGGAGCGGACGTTGCGCCTATGATGCTCAAGCGCCTGCATGCCAATTGCAGTGGCCGTGTGGCTTTTGCCCGTCACTGGGCCACCGATAAGCACGGCGTTCTCCGCCGCGTCGATGAACTGACAGCGATACAACAGCCGCACTGTCCTTGCTGGATGCAAAGTAGAAGCCCGTCAGACCTTAGCAGGCAGGGACGCGGGCGACCTTGGTCTGGTAAGCAATGGATCGTACCTCACGTTCCGCAATCTCGGCCTTGAAGAGTTGTGAAAGTAGTGGTGTCGCGAACTCGAACGCTGGCGCACTCTGGGCGACCAAGTCTTCGACCGCATTTGCCATGCCATAGAGCTTGAGGCTGCGCAGCATGATGACGATGGAGGCTCCTGCCGGATCATGACGCATGGCGCTTCTCCCCAGTCTGTCTCAAGCCGTCATAGCGATTAACGGTTGCCTCAGGCACTGTCTGCAATGCCAGTGCGTCCGGCGGATCGACCTTGGGGGCAATCTGTCGGTCTGCGGCCGATCAATCGATGCAGCAGGTTCAGGACGTGCGTTTTGGTTGATATACAATAGTTTCTGTGTCTGTGAGCGTCACCGCCAATGCCAGTGGTGACGGGCCGGTCTCATCCGGCGCCAGACGCGCTCCCTGACGACGCGGATTATCAAGGATGCTATTTCACACAGGTTTCAACTTGGGGATTATTCCTACAGCCCGATCTCGCCATGTAGCCAATGACGTTCATCCCGGCGATAAGATGGTGCGCGCAGACTGTCAGGCTCGGCCAGAGTTTGATGAGCCGAAAGATGCCAGCCCTCCACCAACCTAGTGATCCTCATCTTCTCAGATGCGGCAGACCACATTCCTGCTCGCCCCCATTATCGATCAGGCTTTTGGGGCGGCCACTATTCCGGCGGTGTCTCCGCGACAACCTTTTTAAAAGCATGTGCTGCGCGGCGTAGGCTTTTGACGTCATCGGTCGTGAAAGAAGGGGGTTGGTCTCTGTAAGCCGTTGGTTTCATCTTTTATGAAGTCTTTCCACCAATCACACTAAATGTCCTGAGAACGCCACTCAACGTGGCACGGTTCAGCAATGCTGTATCCTTGATCATCCTCTCACAAGACATCTGGGTTTTGTGTCTCAGATGCTCCTGCTTAGTGGTTACGTTCGGCCAAGACAGCTTTGATTAAATGACGCTATTTGGATCCGCCGGCGCGGATGACCGACAGTCAATATGATACTACCGAAAAATGACGTGAACTTCTCATGTGAAGTCTGGACACCGTCGCGGCTGTCGCCTAGATCGCGGCTCCCCTAAAATTTGTTAAAGACCCATTGCCCGGGTTG
>JAYQEA010000075.1:0-20120 GCA_038138625.1 Roseivivax sp. | reverse complement strand
ATTACGGGATCTGGAGGCACACAAAACCGTAGCCCTCATGTTCCACGTTCGCCAAAACAAATCGCTGAAAGTGCTATTGCTGCCGCAAAAGCAGGTGCAGCCGTGGTGCATTGCCATGTTCGCGATCCTGAAACAGGCACGCCATCACGGCGCTTGGAATATTATCGCGAGGTGACCGATCGCATCAGGGAATCCGATGTGGATGTGGTTTTGAACCTTACAGCTGGTATGGGGGGGGATATGGTGTTCGGTGGCGTCGAGACGCCTCTGCCTACGGGTCCAGGGACGGACATGATCGGCGCCAGTGAGCGGGTGGCTCACGTGGCAGAGTGCCTTCCTGAAATCTGCACTCTTGATTGCGGAACCATGAATTTTGCCGAGGCTGACTATGTCATGACCAATACCCCAGGTACCTTACAAGCCATGGGACGAATGATGACTGAACTCGGGGTAAAACCCGAAATTGAAGCCTTTGACACTGGTCATCTTTGGTATGCTAAGCAACTGGTGACCGATGGTATCCTAAAAAGCCCAGCATTGGTCCAACTTTGTATGGGTGTTCCCTGGGGGGCGCCTGATGATCTTAATACGTTTATGGCAATGGTGAATAATGTCCCGCAAGACTGGACGTTCAGCGCCTTTGGTCTCGGCAGACACCAGATGCCTTATGTTGCTGCGTCGGTTCTTGCCGGGGGTCATGTTCGGGTCGGCCTTGAAGACAACCTTTGGCTGGAAAAGGGAGTCTTGGCAACAAATGCACAATTGGTCGAAAAAGCATGTGGCATTATCGAAGGGCTGGGAGCACGAGTTATTGGCCCGCAAGAGGTGCGGGATAAACTGGGATTAATCAAACGCGCTCCGAAATGATGCCTGTTGTTGCACGAAAAACCGACTTACCCGGCCAGAATACGGACTTCGTAACAGGTAGTGGATAAGACCATGTCAGATGTATCCAATGACACGCGGACAGGACCGGCTTGTCTGACGGGCAAAAGAGTGTTTATCACCGGTGGTGCGGCTGGCATCGGTGCTGCCTTGGTACGTCGATTTGCCGAAATCGGGGCAAAAGTAGCTTTTTGTGATATCGATGAGAGGGCCGTTGTCGCGATGCAAGCTGACGTTGCATCTGCCAGAGGCTGGGTGGCAAACGTCACTGATGAAGACCAGATGGAGACGTGCCTGTCTGCGGTGTCGGACCATCTAGGCGGGATAGATATAGTTTGTGCAAATGCTGGCACTGGTGGCCCAGCCGGTCAGATAGAAGACCTTGCATATTCGGATTGGATGGATTGTGTTCAGGTGAACCTGGGCGGCGCCTTCTTGACATGCAGATGGGCGGCGAAATTGATGCGTGCGCAACAAGGCGGAGTGATTTTGCTGACATCATCAACAGCAGCGCTTGGCGGGTTCCCAAATCGGACACCCTATGCATCCGCCAAATGGGGCGTTGTCGGTCTGGCCAAAACCTTAGCGTCCGAGCTTGGAGCCGCGGGCGTGCGCGTCAATGCTATCCTTCCCGGATCTGTGTCCGGCGATCGTATTGAGGCAGTCATGGAACGCACCGCTTCAGCGCGTGGTGTGTCAGTGGATGTCCTGCGCGCAGAGTTCACGGAAGGCACTGCCATGAAAACTTTTGTTGAAGGTCAGGATATTGCCGATCTTGCGGTGTTTCTGGCTTCGTCACAGGCCCGCTATATTTCGGGACAGGCAATCGCAGTCGATGGATTTACGGAGTCGTTGGTATGAAAGTTCAAAAAGCTGCCATTATCGGTGGGGGTGTCATTGGTGGTGGTTGGGCTGCCAGGTTTTTACTGAACGGCTGGGATGTGGATATCTTTGATCCCGATCCCGACGCTGGACGCAAGATCGAAGACGTACTGGCCAATGCCCGACGCGCATTGCCCGGGCTGTACAATCGGGCGTTGCCGAACGAGGGTCGGTTGAGATTTGCCAACTCGATGGAGGAGGCTGTCAAAAACGCCTTATGGATCCAGGAAAGTGTTCCCGAGCGGCTGGACGTAAAACACAGTGTTTTAGAGGTTTTGTCTTCAGAAAAGACCAATGATGCCATTTTAGCCAGCTCGACATCGGGTTTCAAACCATCGCAATTAAACGAAAAAGGGGCGAACTGTATTGTCGCGCACCCGTTTAATCCTGTGTATCTACTGCCTTTGATTGAGCTTGTCGGCGATCCACAGATCTGTGCGGATGCTGCGGATATACTGCACGAAATCGGCATGTATCCCCTTCGCGTTCGCAAGGAAATTGATGCACATATCGCGGATCGTTTTCTTGAGGCTGTCTGGCCCTTTGGTTGGTCAAAGATGGTGTGGCCACCACAGAAGAGATCGACGAAGCGATCCGCATGGGTTTCGGTCTTAGATGGGCGCAGATGGGCCTGTTTGAAACGTATCGTGTTGCCGGTGGCGAGGCGGGTATGAAACATTTCATGGCACAGTTCGGTCCGGCTTTAAAATGGCCATGGACGAAATTGATGGATGTGCCCGACTTTGATGACGCACTGGTAGATTTGATTTCTGGACAATCGGATGATCAATCCGGTCACATGTCCATCCGGCAATTGGAACGGTTGCGGGACGATAATCTCGTGGGGATCCTGCGCGCACTAAAGCATCGCGGCTCCGCAGCGGGACGGGTTATTTCCGATCATGAAGCAAAACTTGACTGGCCTGAGACAGACGGTTTGCCGGTCACCGGGGATAGGGTCGTCCCACAAAGCTGGACTGACTATAATGGCCATATGAACGAAACGCATTACCTTGAGGTGGGCAGTCAGGCAACGGACCGATTCATGGAAATGGTTGGCGCGGACGCCAGCTATATAGCTGGCGGGAAAAGCTTTTTTACAGCCGAAAACCACGTACGATACCTTGCAGAGGTTCACGCCGGCGACAGGCTGAGGATCACGACCCAAGTGCTTGCGGGCGGTGGCAAGAAAATGCAGCTTTTCCAGTTTATCCACCGCGGTGATGGCGAGCTGGCCGCAACCATGGAGACGCTTTTGTTACATGTGAATCTGGAAACGCGCCGCACGGAGGAGCCCGGGCCCGTGGTAGCCCAACCTCTTGCAAAGTGGGTCAAAGCTCATGCTGAGCTTGACTGGCCGGATGGTGCAGGACGGGTGGGCCGACGCTAGAGCATCACATCTTGACGCGTAATATGGACGTTTAGGTCGTGGAACACCTACAGCGCGCGTCTTTGCCGCGCATCTTTCGCGGCAGATTCATGAATGTTCGATATATGTTCTCATTTTTTTATTGGATGCGTCCCGAGTGTCGATTATCTGTTAACGAAACGGATCAGGGGATAGTGACATGCCGGAACTAAAGCACATCGAAGTGCGCGGCGCGCGCGAGCATAATCTTAAGGGTATCGATGTCGACATTCCGCGTGATCAGCTAGTCGTGGTGACCGGGCTGTCTGGGTCGGGAAAATCCTCATTGGCTTTTGATACAATCTATGCAGAAGGCCAGCGCCGTTACGTTGAAAGCTTATCCGCTTATGCGCGGCAATTCCTCGATATGATGGAAAAACCGGATGTCGACCATATTTCCGGGCTGAGCCCAGCAATTTCGATCGAACAAAAAACCACATCTAAAAATCCTCGCTCCACGGTCGGAACGGTGACCGAAATCTACGACTATATGCGGCTTTTGTTTGCGCGGGTGGGCGTACCCTACAGCCCCGCGACCGGGCTGCCAATCGAAGCCCAGCAAGTCCAGGATATGGTTGACCGTGTAATGGCGATCGAGGAAGCCACACGTGCCTATCTGCTTGCACCAGTTATTCGTGATCGCAAAGGTGAGTATCGCAAGGAATTTCTGGAATTGCGGAAGCAAGGGTTTCAACGCGTGAAGGTAGATGGAGAGTTCTACGATCTCGATGAACCTCCGGTTTTGGACAAGAAATTCCGTCATGATATTGACGTTGTTGTCGACCGAATTGTGATCAAAGACGGCCTGCAAACACGACTGGCTGATTCCTTGCGCACGGCTTTGGATCTGGCGGATGGGATTGCCATTCTCGAAACGGCCCCGCGAGAAGGCGACCCTGAACGTACGACGTTCAGTGAAAAATTTGCCTGCCCTGTGAGTGGATTCACCATCCCCGAGATTGAGCCACGCTTGTTTTCGTTCAACGCGCCTTTTGGGGCGTGCCCCGATTGTGATGGCTTGGGGGTTGAGCTTTTCTTTGACGAACGTTTGGTGGTTCCGGATGTGACCTTAAAGATTTCGGATGGGGCTTTGGCGCCGTGGCGAAAAGGCAAGTCGCCGTATTTCCTTCAAACGATTGAGGCCATCGCAAAACATTTTAAGTTTAACAAAAACGCGCGCTGGAAGGATTTGCCCGCCCACGTCCAACAAGTATTTTTGTATGGCTCTGATGCTGAGGAAATCAAATTCAGGTATGATGAAGGGGGCCGTGTTTATCAGGTCACTCGTGCTTTTGAAGGCGTCATTCCGAATATGGAACGCCGTTATCGTGAAACGGATAGTTCGTGGGTCCGTGAAGAGTTTGAACGTTATCAGAATAATAGATCGTGCGGTTCATGTGATGGATTCAGACTGCGTCCCGAGGCACTGGCCGTTAAGATTGCCGGTGTGCACGTAGGTGAAGTTGTCCAGATGTCCATCAGGCAGGCTTTGGCGTGGATTGAGAATGTTATGGAAACGCTCACTCCGCAAAGACAGGAAATTGCGCGCGTCATCGTTAAGGAAATCCGAGAGCGTCTGGGCTTCTTGAATAATGTTGGTCTTGAATACCTGACGTTGTCACGCTCGGCTGGGACGCTGTCGGGCGGCGAAAGCCAACGTATCCGTCTTGCCAGTCAGATTGGCTCGGGATTGACGGGGGTGCTTTATGTTCTGGACGAACCGTCGATCGGGCTGCATCAACGCGATAATGATCGCCTTCTTGGTACCCTGAAGAACCTGCGTGATCAGGGCAATACCGTATTGGTTGTCGAGCACGATGAAGAAGCGATCCGCGAGGCAGATTATGTGTTTGATATTGGTCCCGGCGCGGGTGTGCATGGCGGCCATGTTGTGAGCCACGGAACACCTCAGGCCGTGGCAGCAGATCAGGCAAGCCTGACAGGTCAATATCTGAGTGGGTCAAGAGAAATCGCGGTGCCCGCAATGCGCCGTAAGGGTAATAAGAAAAAGCTCAGGATTATCAAAGCGTCAGGGAACAATCTTCAGAATGTTACTGTTGATTTTCCACTCGGTAAATTTGTGTGTGTCACAGGTGTATCGGGTGGTGGTAAGTCAACATTGACAATCGAGACATTATACAAAAATGCCGCGATGAAGCTGAACGGGGCCCGCGAGACGCCCGGACCCTGCGAAACGATCACCGGGTTCGAGCATTTGGATAAGGTGATCGACATCGATCAGCGTGCGATCGGTCGCACCCCGCGGTCAAATCCTGCGACTTACACCGGTGCCTTCACGCCGATCCGGGATTGGTTTTCGGGTCTGCCCGAAGCAAAGGCCCGTGGATACAAACCCGGACGCTTTAGCTTTAACGTCAAAGGTGGGCGCTGCGAGGCCTGTCAGGGCGATGGCGTTATCAAGATTGAGATGCACTTTCTGCCCGATGTTTATGTCACCTGCGAAACCTGTAAAGGCGCCCGGTATAATCGAGAAACTCTTGAAATAAAATTCAAAAACAAAAGCATAGCCGATATACTTGATATGACGGTTGAAGATGCAAAAGATTTTTTCAAGGCTGTGCCCTCTATTCGCGATAAAATGGTCGCCTTGGATCGTGTTGGTCTGGGCTACATCAAGGTCGGTCAGCAGGCGACTACGCTGTCAGGTGGCGAGGCACAGCGGGTGAAGCTGTCCAAAGAGCTTGCCAAAAGGTCCACTGGCCGCACGTTGTACATCCTTGACGAGCCGACCACTGGCCTGCACTTCGAAGACGTTCGCAAGCTATTGGAAGTGTTGCACGAGCTGGTCGAACAGGGAAATACTGTCATTGTGATCGAGCATAACTTGGATGTCGTCAAAACTGCGGATTGGATCATTGATATCGGACCCGAAGGGGGCGATGGCGGTGGGCAGGTGGTCGCCGAAGGCACCCCTGAAGCCGTGGCTGATATAGAAAGCTCCTACACTGGGCGATATTTGAAACCCATGCTGGAACCACGCCGGACAGCTGCCGAATAGGCCGCCGCCTTCACAGCCTTCCGTTTTACGCTATACGCGGTCAGGATCCGTTGCGCGATCGTTTTTCAAACCGTGGCAGCATCGCGCTAAAATCGCGGCCAGCGCCGTCTTCGTGTTCTACAAACGTTTGATAGAGCGTTTTCGCGGCAGCTCCCATGGGCGTGTCTGCGTCGACGCTTTCTGCGGCCTGCTGGCTTAGGCGCAGATCCTTGAGCATGAGATCGGCGGCAAAGCCGGGTTGGTAGTCATTATCAGAAGGCGAGCGTGGACCGATACCTGGGGCGGGGCAATAGGCGTTCATGGACCAGCTATATCCTGACGATGTCGATACGACATCAAACATCGCATCGCGGGCCAAGCCCAGTTTATCTGCCAAAGCAAAAGCCTCGCAGGTTGCAATCATTGTGACGCCTAAGATCATGTTGTTGCAGATCTTGGCAGCCTGGCCGTTACCGGCAGGTCCGCAATGAACCGCCTTTTGTCCCATGATGTCAAAAAGCGGTTTCGCCCGCGCAAAGGCATTATCTGGACCACCAACCATAAAAGTCAAGGTTCCAGCCTCGGCTCCGCCTACCCCGCCAGATACTGGCGCATCGAGAGCAGATAGGCCGTTTTCCGCCGCCATGCCAGCCACTGTGCGCGCACTGTCGACATCTACGGTCGAACAATCCAACAACACGGCATGGTCTGCCATCTCAGGTAGGATTGTCTGTGCCACGTCTCGCAAGATGGCCCCATTTGGCAACATTGTAATGACAATTTCGGCGTCCAAAACTGCCTCTTTTGCCGATTTGGCCGTGCGGCCACCTGCGAGTTCGGTATGGGTCACATCAAAGCCAGTTACATCTTGGCCCGCCGCAACAAGATTTGCCGCCATTGGCGCTCCCATGTTTCCCAGTCCGATAAATGCAATCTGCATCTTGATGTCCTTTCAGTAAAAATCCAGCTCTGTATCAAGAGGTGCCAGCATCGCTGTGACGTCTTGGGACGTGACATCCTCTGGTTTGCTGTGGCGCCACTTGGGGGTGCGATCCTTGTCAATGATTTGCGCGCGAATACCCTCTAGAAAGTCGCCATGTTCCATGCAGCGCGATACAAACCGGTATTCTTGGGCCAGCGCTTGGGTCAATGTCAGGTCTTTGGCCGCGCGAATGGCGACCAGCCCGCATGCGACGGCCAAGGGAGACTGCTTGCGCAAGACTTCCTTGTGTTTGTGGGCAGTATCGCTGCCATCGTCTGATAATGTCTGACAGATACCCGCCAATGTTTGTGGCAGGAACCAGCGGGATACATCTGGGGCCCAATCCTGCAACATGCCATCGGGCGCTGGTTCGCAGACATCATTGATAATGGCGACCGATCCTGTTTGGGACATGGCCCGGATCAGATCAGGCCATTTGGCTTTTGGCACATATGTATCTGCAAATTTCGTAAAAATTGCATCTGCCGGCCCCATGCGAAACCCGGTAAGCCCAACAAAAGGCCCGACGGGGCTTTGTGCCAGCAACCATGTCCCACCCACGTCCGGGATCAGCCCGATCCCGCATTCTGGCATCGCGACCTGTGTCGTTTCGCAGACGATGCGATGTGATCCGTGACAGGATACACCGACACCTCCCCCCATAACAAAGCCGTGCATCAAGGCAACGAACGGCTTTGGATACGTTGCGATGCGCGCGTTGAGACGATATTCCTCGGCCCAGAATGTTTGGCCAAAACGATAATCGCCGGCCATACCGGTTTGATAAAGCTCAACGATGTCGCCACCGGCAGCAAAGGCGCGATCCCCTGCAGCGTCGATAATCACGAGGGATACGGCGTCATTTTCGGCCCAATCGACAAGGGCTGTGTCGATCGCGCGTATCATTTTCCAAGTCAAAGCATTCAACGCTTTAGGCCTGTTTAGTGTGATCCGCCCTGCGTGACCTTCGATCCGGATCAAAACATCGTTCATGTGCGCCCCACCATTGATCTTGCCACGATGAGCCGCATGATTTCGTTGGTGCCCTCGAGGATTTGATGGACCCGCAGGTCACGCACCAGTTTTTCAATTCCGTAGTCAGCCAGATAACCGTAACCGCCGTGCAGTTGCAGACACTGATCGACGATGCGTGATCCGGCTTCGGTCACGAATTTTTTAGCCATCGCACAATGCATGCTTGCATCCGGTGCGCCAGTATCCAGTTTCCATGCTGCCTGACGCAGAAAAATCCGTGCAGCCTCCAACTCGATTTCCATATCGGCCAGCCGGAATTGCAGAGCCTGAAACTGGTTTATGGACTTACCGAATGCCTGTCTGTCAGCCATATAGGCGAGGGTCATCTGGATCGCCTGCGCCGCTGCGCCCAAAGAACATGCGGCAATATTCAGCCGTCCACCATCCAGCCCTGCCATGGCATATTTGAAACCCTGACCTTCTTCTCCAACTAGATTTTGCGCGGGCACAGGGCAATCATCCATCTGGACCTGCCGTGTGGGTTGAGACCGCCAGCCCATTTTATCCTCGAGCCCACCAAAACTAAGTCCCGGACTGCCATCTTCGATATAAAGGGTTGAGATTCCTTTCGGTCCGGCCTCGCCCGTGCGCGCCATGACCAGATAGGCATCAGAATACCCTCCGCCAGAGATGAACGCCTTGGTTCCGGTTACGCGGTAGCCCTCGTTGGTGCGGTCGGCCCTGGTTTTCAATGCCGCTGCATCCGACCCGCTGCCGGGTTCTGTCAGCGCATAGCTGAGCACTTTTTGCATCGTAAGGGCGTCCGGTAGAACCCGCGCTTTGAGATCGCTAGAGCCGTAGGTTTCAATCATTCTGGCGCACATATTGTGAATGGACAGAAATGCTGCGACCGATGGACAGGCGCGGCTCAGGGCCTCAAAGACCAAAGTCGCATCCAGGCGGCCCAATCCTGTGCCGCCTGCATCCTCCGAGACATATAAACCGCCAAATCCCAAGTCACCGACGCGCGGCCATAGCTCTTTGGGTATCGTTCCCTGAGTTTCCCAATCGCGTGCAAACGGCGCGATTTCGGCCTGTCCAAAGTCAAAGGCCATATCGTAAATTGCCCTGCTTTCTTCGCTTAGACCAAAATCCATGTTCAGCTCCCTGCTCACATATGAACGCGCGTTTAATTGTCGTGCCTTGACCGGGTTTTGCAAGCCAGAACCGCACCGCGTGACACATTGCGACAGAAATTCGTTGGCAAAATATACCAAGTCAGGGGTGGCATACGGCAAAAACCAAAACCCATGACACGTGAGAAGACGTGTAAATCCCTCTTTACCTTTACCCCGAACCCAGACCATCCTGTGAGCAGGCAACGCAGGACGGACGCATGCAGCGCTATTCGGCATTTCAACTGCTCAAGCAGGCTTTGACCGGGAATACGGGTTGGCAAAGGGCGTGGCGTGATCCTGCCCCCAAAGCGCAGTATGATGCGATCATTATAGGTGGGGGAGGCCACGGGCTTGCCACGGCGTACTATCTGGCCAAAAACCATGGCATGGCAAATGTTGCCGTGTTGGAAAAAGGCTGGCTAGGTGGTGGGAATACCGGGCGAAACACTACTTTGATCCGCTCGAATTACATCACGCCCGGCAATACCGAGTTTTTTGATCATTCAATGACGCTTTGGCAGGGGCTATCGCGTGACCTGAATTACAATTGCATGATTTCACACAGGGGACAGTTCGTGCTGGCACACAGTCCCGAGCAGATGGACATTTATCGTCACCGTGCCAATGTCATGAAAGGGCAGGGGATCGATGTTGAATTGGTTGGGCTGGCCGACTTATCGCGTCGTATTCCCGAACTCGATACCAGCGCGTCGGCACGTTTTCCGGTGTATGGCGCGATTTTCCAGCCTTTGGCGGGATCTGTGCGTCATGATGCTGTGGCGTGGGGATATGCGCGGGCAGCAGATGCGCGCGGGGTCGATATCATTCAACAATGTGAGGTCACGGGCATCACCCGTGCCGTTGACGGGCGTGTCACCGGAGTTGAGACCACGCGCGGCCCGATCAAGTCCGACCGGGTTGGTATCGCCGTGGCCGGCAATACATCCGAGGTCTGCAGACTGGCTGGTCTGCGCCTGCCGCTGGAAAGTCATTGTCTGACAGCATATGTCAGCGAGCCGCTGAAACCCGTTCTGGACCATGTTGTAACGTTTGGGGCAGGCCTGATGTATGTCAGCCAATCCAACAAAGGTGGTTTGGTGTTTGGCGGCGCGATTGAGGGATATAATTCCTATGCTCAGCGTGGAAATCTGCCGAGGGTCCAGAATGTCGTGACGGATCTGCTGGCCATGTTTCCAAATCTGCCGCGGGTAAAATTATTGCGATCGTGGGGCGGAATACAGGATATGACCATGGATGGCAGCCCGCTGATGGGAACAACGCCGATCCCGGGTCTGTTTCTGAATGGGGGGTGGTGCTATCAGGGTTTCAAGGCGACCCCGGCCTCTGGATGGTGCTTTGCCCATACTCTGGCCACCGGCACCCCCCATCCTTTGATCGAATGTTTTGGTCTGAACCGGTTCGAAACGGGTCATATCCTGGAGGAGTATCCTCAGGGGCCTGAACCGATGTTGCATTGAAAGGCGCTCAGCTATGCGCATCAGATGTCCTTTTTGTGGTGAACGCGGGCTTGAGGAATTCAGCCCCAAAGGTGACGCCGCCCCAACACGGCCTGCCTTGTCAAACACAGACCCGAAGGCTTGGCACAGCTTTGTTCACTTGCGTGAAAACCCCAAAGGCCAGCACCGCGAATATTTTCAACACTCTGGCGGCTGTCGGGCGTGGCTGATCGTGACCAGAGACACGCGTACCCACAAAATATTGGACGTCACATTGGCGCGGCAGGAAAAAAGATGAGTGGGTTTCGCCTGCCCAGTGGTGGTCAGATTGATCGCAGCCGTGCCATGCGAATGACTTTTGATGGTCAAGAGGTGACGGGTTTTGCCGGAGACACTGTCGCCTCTGCTTTGATGGCATCCGGGCGCAGGGTTTTAGCGCGCAGTTTCAAATACCATCGTCCTAGGGGTCTTGTGGGTGTGGGCGTGGACGAGCCCAATGCTCTGGTCGAGGTCGTAAATGGGGCGACTGTCGATCCCAACACGCGCGTGACTACGCTAGAGCTGTGCGACGGGCTGGTGGTACGCAGTCAGAACAGATGGCCGTCGTTGGGCTTTGACCTCATGTCACTAAATGATTGGGTTCCCGGTATCTTTTCGGCTGGTTTTTATTACAAGACCTTCATGTCGCTGCCCGGTGGCTGGATGTTTTATGAACGCATCATCAGGCGGGCGGCGGGTATGGGGCAGGCCGGACGGCTTCCTGATCCGGCGCGTTATGATCGGGCACATTTGTATTGCGATGTTCTGGTGGTGGGCGGGGGGCCTGCTGGTCTGACAGCAGCATTGAAAGCTGCCGATGACGGGCGTGACGTGGTTTTGGTGGAACAGGACATCGCGTTGGGAGGACAGGCGCAGTCTGAACCCGATGCAGCGCCCTGGTTACGGGACGTGATCGCGCGCATTACGGCGCATACAGGGATCACCGTGTTGACCCGCTGCACGGCGGCCGGGGATTATGATGACCGGACCCTCATGCTGGTAGAGCGGCTATCATATACCCCGGACAAGGGGCTGCCGGATCCGGATGCGCCACAGGCGCGTTTGTGGATCACGCGTGCTGATCAGGTTATTTTGGCGACGGGTGCCATGGAGCGGTCGATCGTCTTCGCCGGAAATGATGCGCCCGGAGTTATGCTGGCATCAGCAGCGGCGGGCTACATTCAACGGTATGGCGTTGCGCCCGGGCGACGTGCAGTGCTTTTTACCAACAACGATAGCGCCTACGACCAGATTTCCGTGTTTAAATCGGCCGGTATTGAGATTGCCGCCGTTGTCGATTGCCGTCCTGTGGTGTCAGGCAACTGCGCAGAAAAAGCACGCGGGCTTTGGCTGCGGACAGGACATGCCGTCACTCAGGCGATTGGACGGCATGCTTTGCAGGGGGTGCGTATAGGCCGTATTTCTGGTGGTGTTGTGCAAGGACCGGCGGGTTACGAGTCCTGTGACATCTGTTTGGTGTCAGGAGGCTGGACGCCGACCATACATCTGAGCAGTCACCGAGGCACGCGGCCCGCGTATGCGCGCGATCTTCAGGTCTTTCTGCCCGGGGATATGGATCCATCTTACCGGGCGTGCGGGGCTGTGCTTGGGCACTGGCGGCGTCAAGAGGCAATCAACAACGCTTTGGAACTGGTACCGACACCCGCGAAAAGCTGTAGTATCGACCATATGCCGTTGTGGGAGGTACCCGCAGCCAAAGGTGCTGGTAAGGCCTTTGTCGATTTTCAACATGATGTCACAGCAAGCGATATAAGGCTTGCTCACCGAGAGGGGTTTGTCTCGGTCGAGCATATGAAACGCTATACCACGCTTGGAATGGCTGGCGATCAGGGAAAGACATCAAACCTGACGGGCTTGGCGATGATGTCTGCCTGTTTGGGACAGGACTTGCCGCAGACGGGGACAACGACCTTTCGTCCGCCCTTTACACCAGTGCCGCTTGGAGCACTGGCGGGGCCCGATCGGGGCGGCGCGCATACTTTGCTCCGCCGTACCCCGTTCAGGGCGCTTGATAAGGCTGCCGGCGCTGTCTTCGTAAATTTGGGGCATTGGCAGCGCGCGTGGTACTACCCGCGCGAAAACGAGGATATCGAGGACGCCTACAAACGCGAAGCTCGCGACGTGCGTGCTGGCGTGGGTCTGTGTGATGTGTCCACCTTGGGAAAGATCGCGCTCAAGGGACCAGATACGGCCGAGTTTTTGAACCGGGTATATACGAATGGCTGGAAGACCCTGCGCGTGGGATATGTGCGCTATGGTTTGATGTTGCGTGAGGACGGCATTGTCATGGATGACGGCACGACTGCGCGATTGGGGCCGGATGAGTATCTGATGACCACAACGTCTGGCGGTGCAGGCAAGGTCATGACCCATCTTGAATATCTTTTGGATACGCAATGGCCTGATTTGCGCGTTCATGTGACCAGTGTCACAGATCAGTGGGGGGGCGTGTCTCTGGCAGGTCCAAAGTCCAGAGAACTGCTCCAGAGTATTGTCACGGGGTCTGCCTTGGACGGTACGGCGCTACCACATATGGCACTAACTCACGCAGAGATCGCAGATACGCCCGTACGGATATACCGGCTGAGTTTTTCGGGTGAGCTTGCCTATGAAATTTTCGTCCCAGCAGGCTATGCCGAACATGTCTATAAAGTTATTTGGGCAGCGGGAAAGAAGTTTAATATCACGCGATATGGTGTTGAATCCCTTGGTACAATGCGCATTGAAAAAGGCCATGTTGCGGGTGGAGAGCTGGATGGTCGAACAACCATTTTCGATCTTGGGCTCGGGGCGATGGCCTCATCAAAAAAAGGATACATCGGGTCGGTGTTACAACATAGGCCCGGTCTGCGCTCGGAGGAGCGTCCAACATTGGTCGGCCTGATGCCAGTGGACCCTATGCAGCGCCTGACCGGGGGGACTTTGCTCTATAGTGAAGGCGCAGTTGTGCTTGGGCCCGGTGAGGGCCGTGTGACCTCTGCGACATGGAGCCCGGCCCTCAACCGTCACATTGCCTTGGGGCTTTTGGCTAACGGACCATCGCGACACGGTGAAACCGTCGTTGCGATCAGTGCTGTAGACGGGACCCGGATCGATGTTACCGTGACCAGTCCGCATTTCTTTGATCCGGAAGGAGAGCGACAGTATGCCTGACCGTCAAAGTCCGCTTGAAGGCGTTTTGCCAGTGTCTTTTTGTCAAGGAACCGTTTGCATCGCTGAGGCGACACCATCCATGATGGCAGAAGCTCAGGCGTGGGATGGGCATCAAGCAGAGTTGGAGCGGACACTGTCGCACTGGTCTGGTGCCGCAACGGTATCGTCTGAGGCGTTCGCGGACAAGGGCGTGGGCTTTGCACAAATAGGTCCATCGCGGTATTTCCTGTGGGGCGCTGTACCGCCGGACATTGATATTGGGGTTGGTACCTGCGTGGATCTTTCCCATGCTCGGGTTGTCTTGGTATTGACGGGGGACCATGCGCGGGATCTTCTGGTGCGGGTGGTGCCGTTGGATCTTCGTGATTGCGCTTTTGATGTAGGGCATATGGTCTCCACGCCCTTGCATCACATACCGGTTTTGTTGGCACGTCCAACCTTGACGCAATGGGTGCTTATCGTGCCACGCAGCTACGCGCGCAGCATGGTCAATCATCTGCAGCACGTATCCGACGTCTTTTCAGCTGCGTAGAGCGAAAAAAATCGTATTTTCATACTCTTATGTAAACAACCTAGTCTTTCTTATAACCATCTTGCACTGTTTGCATCCGCGCCAGAATGTCCACACCTTGGGTTTTCCAAAAGTGCAATAGATCGATAAAGACCCAGTTTTCGGCCAGCTTATCGCCCGAGCGTCGGTAGATATCAATCACGCGAAACTCGCCTGGTGTGCTGGTCGCTGGCATCCCCATAAAGCCGCCCGTTGGCCGCGCGATAAAGTTTGGCCAGCCAAAAAAACCACCGTAATGGCCTTCGGCCAATCGGGCGATATGTCCGGTGCCGGAGCGGTCGGTAAAACCTGCACGAAAGGGTCCGGCGTGCTGTTTTGCATATCTGGGGATCGTATACGTGGCACCAATACCCGCCGGTCCCCACCAAATCATGTTTTCATGCCAGGTGCGACGCAGTTCGTCTTCGAGCGGTATACCCAGTTGCCATGTTCCCAGATCGTTGATCATGGCATTGATTGTTGCCAGTGTTTTGTCGGTTTCTGATTGGGGCTGAGGGGTGGTCAATATTCCATCATGGGTCTGCGGTCCCGGTTGTACCAAATGGGCGGCTGTCTGCGGTGGAAATGGCTGCAATCCGGCCTGCATCATCACATGCGGGATATCGAAATACATGGCGGTTTCGGTAATTTTGTCATCGTTTACGCAATAGAACGCACAGTATCGCAGAAAGATCATTTTGCCTGTTGGTGCAAGTCCCAACCAAGGCGCATCGAACAACCCCATCAAGTGACCCATTGAGACAACCCAACGGCTGGCTTTATTATCTATTTCATTTTCTCCGGCAAAGAAAATATCCTCGCGACGTTGCAGGTGCGGAAAGCTCTGACGCAAATCGCCCCAGAAACGCCTTCCAGCTTCGATTGCAGTTAATTGGCCGTAGGGGTGATAGCCTCGCCAGATGGCATTGTCTTGCGAATACCGCGCCATCACCTCTATGGGATCAGAGTCGCGCGCGTCCAGAGCCGAATGAAAGTCCTGAATAAGTCTTTTTTCCTTAATAAAATTAGACATTTAGGTGCATTCCAGTCTATTTTTTTGAGATCATATGCATACGCTTGCAAAAAAAGCTTGCCAAGCCAAGCGCGAAAAGTCCAGTATCCGCTCACGGGTTAACCACAAGGGACCGGGCAATGCGCGGTTAGGCACATGGCTGAAATTCAATTGCGTAACCTTAGCAAACGGTGGGGCAATTTCGTCGGGGTTGAGAAATTTGACCTGACAATTGCTGACAAAGAGTTTCTTGTTCTGCTGGGCCCATCGGGGTGCGGCAAGACCACCACTATGCGTATGATCGCAGGCTTGGAGGACGTCACTGATGGTGAGGTTTTGATTGATGGCCGCGTCGTGAATGATCTTGAACCCAAGGATCGAGATATTGCCATGGTGTTTCAGAGCTATGCTTTGTACCCGAATATGAACGTCTACGAAAATATCCGTTTTCCCCTCAAGGTGCGGGGCGTCGACGCTTCAACCCATGATGAAAAAGTCATGCGCGCGGCCCGCATGGTCGAGTTGGAGCCGTTTTTGCACCGCAAGCCGGCAGAACTGTCGGGGGGGCAACGGCAGCGGGTTGCTCTGGCACGCGCGATCGTGCGCGAACCGAACGTGTTTTTGATGGACGAACCGCTCAGCAATCTGGATGCCAAGCTGCGGGTGAGCACGCGTGCGCAGATCAAAAACCTCAGTCATGAACTGGCGGTGACGACCATTTACGTCACCCATGACCAGATCGAAGCAATGACCCTCGCCGACCGTGTCGTTGTGATGAAAGAGGGGGTCGTTCAGCAAGTCGGCTCGCCTACCGAAATTTATGACCGGCCAGCAAATGCTTTCGTTGCCAGTTTCATTGGCAACCCCGCGATGAACCTTGTGGATGGCAGCATACAGAACGGACATTTTTCAGCCGATGGCGTGGCAGTGGACGGGCTCGATGTGGCAGACGGTTCCGTGACGCTTGGGTTTCGTGCCGAAGACGCTGCTGTTGTTTTGGACGGTGGCCAGATTTCTGCGCCGATCTATTCGCTTGAACTACTGGGGGACGCAACGATGATTACAGTGCGCATCGCGGGTGCGCTGGTATCGGTCAAAGCGGACAAAAGCTTTCGGGCTCAAATAGGGGATCCGATTCGGATATCCATTCCCAGAAATCACTGCCATCTGTTTGATGGGAAGACAGGAAACCGAATTGCTTAACATGATTTCCCCGTGGCACAATTTACGGGGACAAAACCGGGCACAAGGCAATGTGTCCTCACTAACGGGAGATAAACGAATGAAACTCAAGCATTTATTCCTGACCAGCACGGTCGCCATAGCAACAGCGGGCGCTGCTTGGTCGTGTGAAATTGGTGCGCGTGTCAGCATCGTTGGTAATGAATTTCCAGCGATCCAAACCGTTGGCGCCGAGGCCGCAGCCTGCGTGGGCGCTGAGGTTGCAACAAACCTGACGGCAGATCACCAAAAGATAAACCTGCCAGGCATGCAGGGCAATCCTGCGGAATACACATCTGCGATTGTGGCGAATTCGTCAATCGTTGCCCTCATGAACGAAGATGTTATCCGTCCGCTGGATGACCTGATCGCAAAGCACGGCGCCGGTCTGTCCAAGAGCCAACTTATCACGGTTGGTGGTAATGTGATGGCTGTGGCCTTTATGGCCAACGCGCAGCACCTCGTGTACCGCGCAGACATTCTGGAACAGATCGGTGTTGAGCCGCCCAAAACCTATGAAGAGCTTCTCGCCGCCGCCAAAATGATCCGCGACCAAGGCATCATGGAAAATCCTGTTGGTGGCGCATATGCAGCGGGATGGAACCTTGCACAGGAATTCAACAACATGTTCCTCGGTATGGGAGGCAGCCATTTTGAGGCCGGCTCAGCCGAGCCCAATGTGAATTCCGAGGCCGGCGTCAACACATTGATGATGATGAAGGAACTATCAGAATACATGAATCCTGATTTTCTGACACATGACAGCAACGCGACCAATGCCGAATTCCGTGCTGGCAACGTTGCACTGATGAACATGTGGGGGTCACGTGCGGCCACGCTGGTGGCGGCTGAAGGTGTACCGCAAGAGGTCGTCGACGGGTTTGCCATCGCGGGTCCGATGACCGTAGGCGGCGGCGATATCCCTGCCTCCACGTTGTGGTGGGACGGTTGGACTGTTGCCAAAAACATCAGTGACGAAGAAGCCGAGGCAACATTCCTTGCCATGATGAATGGGATCCGTCCTGAACTTATGGAAAGTGAAGATATCCGGCGTCAGGCTGTTTGGCTGATCGACGGGTATACGCCGACTTCGGCTGCGATCGGGGTCTTTGCAGCGGCACAGGCGGGTACCATTCCCTACCCAATGCTGCCCTACAATGGTCTGATGCATACTGCACTTGGCGCCGAGCTTGCTGACTTCATGCAGGGCAAAGAAAGCGCAGAGCAGGCTCTTGCTGATGTTGAAGCCGCGTATCGCGCTGCGGCCAAAGAAAAAGGGTTCCTGAACTAAGCATTCAGGATGGGGCCGAAGCGGTTTGCGCTTCGGCTACCTGACTTTGCCTTTATCTACGTCCATCACAAACCGGCCTTTAGCGGAGCGTCCCCATGCGCCATAGAACCTTTTTCTGGTTTTTCCTGCCCACCGGGTTGGCAATGCTGTTGTTCATTGCGTTTCCTATTGTATCGGTGTTGGTCCAGTCGGTCTTTACCCCGCATGAAGCCGTTCTGGTCGAGGTCGAAAATTGTGGGCCGTTCGGGTGTACAGTGGAAACTGCGGTGGATCATGATGCGACCGCAGCCAAACGAACTGCCGAACCTTTGGGCCGCTTTGTCGGTCTGTCGGTCTATTTGGACCGCGGGCATCTGGCCGTGATAGAAATTGCGGAACAATGGCAGGCATCCTCTGGACTGGGTGATTTTATATCGCGCACACAGAACCTGCCGTTTTACCGTGCGATCACCTTTACCCTGACGTTCACATTTCTTGTGACACCCTTATTGATCGCTTTGGGGCTGGTCGTGGCCCTTTCGGTCAATTCCTTGCATCGCCACCTCAAGGGGTTGGCGATTTTCTTTTCTCTCCTTCCAATGATTGTGACGCCGCTGATCGGGTCGCTGATCCTGTTCTGGATGGTCGACAGCCGTGGTATTTTGGGCAGTTTCATTCAGTATATGGCTGACGATCCGTCGCTGAGCCTTAAGGCGTCAACGTCGCTGACATGGATCATGCTGATTGTATATGGTGTCTGGCATTCTGCGCCGTTTGCATTCGTTGTTTTCTACGCCGGACTTCAAACCGTCCCTTCGGACCAAATCGAGGCCGCGCGTATCGATGGGGCAAACCGCTTGTTGGTTGTGCGCCATGTGATTGTGCCGCATCTTATGCCTTTGGTGACATTTGTGGCCTTGATCCAGCTCATGGACAATTTTCGTGTGCTAGAGCCGTTGGTCGGCTTTAATGCGCAAGCTCACGCCCAGTCCATCAGTCTTATGATCCTGAATGATCTGAGTGGCGAAACCCAACAATTGTCCTCCGCCTCGGCCACCTCGGTTCTGACCATCCTTGGAGTGGCCATTCTGCTGTTACCCGTGCTGGTGCGCACGTGGCAAGATTTCAAGGGGAAAAAGTGATGTCGTCAAAAGCGCTGCGTCCTCCTTTGCCTTTGCGTCTGACCATATATGGTTTTGTGTTGATTTGGCTATTCATGGCGGCGTTTCCGTTTATCTGGACGCTTTGGGGATCGTTCAAGGTTGAACTCGATTTCTTTTAGATTGCCGACTGGACCAACGCGATCTTTTGCAGAAATACCCAAGATACGTATGGCACCGCCTTTACCGGGGCGGGATATCATGGCGCTTGGGTGCAAGAGGAGTTCTGGCGGGCCGTCATTAATACGGCGATTGTTTGTGTCTGCGTTGTGCTGACATCTTTGACGATTGGCACACTCGGTGGGTATGCGTTGTCGCGGTCTGGTTATCGCTACACCTTTTGGCTGTTGATCCTTGCTCTGATTTTCCGGGCAATGCCACCGGTGACGCTGGTGGCAGGGTATATGCTGCCCTTTTTTGAATGGAATGTATGGGGGATTTTGCCAACAACGATCGTCGTTTTGGTGGCGATCAATCAGCCATTCACGCTTTGGATGCTACATTCGTTTTTTCAAAATATCCCAAAAGAGCTTGATGAAAGTGCAAAGGTGGATGGTTGCACGCAATTTCAGGCGTTTCGCCATGTGATTATTCCGGTGATGTGGCCGGGTGTGATCACCACCGGGTTGTTCAGTTTTCTGCTGGCGTATAACGATTTTGTCGTAACCTCGATGTTGCTGAGCGAACAGAACCGCACAATGGTGCCTGAGATCGCGGCGTTTTTGGGAACGACTTACACCGAGGGAAATGTCATGTTTGCGGTCGCGGCTGTGGTGTCCGCCACAGCGCCTCTGTTTGTATTGGTTTTGTTTTTCCAACGGCAGATTGTGAGCGGATTGACCGCCGGGGCTGTAAAAGGATGACACCATTGCAAGAGTTCTCCACAAAGCCGCAAGCTGGGATGTCAGAGTTGTCAAAAATCGGTCAGC